>NZ_BAAAZR010000004.1:497512-524067 GCF_039537005.1 Sphaerisporangium flaviroseum
GCCCATGACGTCACTTCTCAAATAGACCCAAGCCTTGGTAGTTAATCAGTAGATGTCGGTTCTCCGATCCGTTCGCGCGCTCGTCGACGGCGACGTACATCACCTTCTTCTGCACGACGCGCATCACCCCCGCGACGCACCCTCCGCACATCCGCTTGTCACGGGCAAGTGAGGACTCATCACGCGGAAGGGACTGCCACCCCTTTTTGTAGAAGGGCCGTAGTAATACCTCGGGTGCGATGTCGCCGGAGACCTGGACGTCCAAAGATGCTCCGTTGTCCGCCGAGTCACAACCGACAAATTCCTGCACCGAGGCCACCTCATCTGCGGGAATGAGTTTCAGTGCCTCATTACTGAGAAGCTGGATCTGCCGTTCCGCGATCTCGTAGCAACGGTCAGATGCGGTATCACCCCCCGGGACACACCCCGTTCCCGTGACGGTGAGGACGAGGACGAGGACGAGGACGAGGCCATTCCAAACAGAGCTTCGCACTACCGACCCTTCCATCTGTGCTCTCGACGTGGGCCATCATTCCCTAACGGTCAGTAGAATCTCGAATGGGTCCCCTCCGGGGCCGTCGCGATGCCCGTCACCTGATGACAATCGATCTTAAATCCATTCATGACCTTGCCGCAGAAGAGGAACATCGCCTCGTCGAACAGGTACTCCATGAGAGCGTCGAGGCCCTTCTCCCTCCACATCTTCCGCAGTTCTTTCTCATGAGTTCTCGCGTAGTCACGAGCGATCCTGTTGATCTCCTGGTCGAAGTCGCTCTCCTTCTTGTTCGTCGCCGCATATTTTTCGTGGTTGTCGGCGACCTGCTTCGCGAATTCAGTGCCGAAGGCTATCGTCGTCAGTACCTGCCAGATGAAGTGTCTTATTGCGCTGCGCAGGGGGGTTTCGACCTGGCCGATCTTCTTCCTCGCAAACTCCGAGGCGGCGTCGGAGATCTGTTTACCCCAATGGCACCTTTCATAGCCGAAGGACGTGATACATGCTAAGGCCTGTTTGTCCTGCGGCCCGAGGTTCGTGTACAGATCCCTGCACCACCTACAGATGATGGGGCCGGGGAGAGCCGCCTTGCCCGCATCGGACGAGTTCACTGGATCGCCGCAGACGTAGCCGTACGAATTGCAGACCACACCCGAGATGGGATCGTCGCTCTGTAGGAAGCGCCCGGTCACCGGGTTGTAGAGACGATCCCCCATGAGCGTGAGGCCACCGATGGTCTCCGTCGCACGCTGTGCACCGCCAAGCCAGCCGTACCGCTCGTCGCCTACGTTCGCCACTCGGGCGCCGCCGTATTCGGTGTACTCGGAGTAGTAATCGACTCCTGTGGGGGATGGGCTGTTATCGACCGTGGCAACTACGTCGCCATGCGGGTTGGTGAGATAGAACTTCGTCTCAGTGGTGCTCTTCTGGACCATGGCCATGCCGGCGAATCCGGTGACATAGCGCGTCCATGAGCCGTCCGCCTTGGAGACCCAGGCGGGTACGTAGCCACCACCGGATGTGCCTGGCGGCAGTTGCCGCCGGTCTTCGGCGCTTCCTGGCAGACGGTGCACCGCCGCTTCTCGGAGTGGAGCGCTGCCCGGGTGGGGGCCAAGCTGTACCGGATCGTGCTGGACGAATTCGGCGCCCGAGGAGAGCTGGACTGGTCGCGATGCGCGATCGACTCGGTCAGCGTGCGGGCCGTCAAAGGGAGGAGCTGACAGGCCCGAATCCTGTCGATCGCGGCAAGAACGGGTCGAAGATCCACCTCATCACCGAACGGACCGGTCTGCCCATCTCTGTCGCGATCAGCGCAGCCAACGTCCATGACAGCCTGGCGTTGGAACCACTGGTGTGTGGCATTCCACCGATCGCTCTCGCCGCGGCCCACGACGGCGGCGGCCTGGCAAGCTTCATGGCGACAAGGGCTACGACTATCCCCACCTGCGAACCTTCCTGCGCGAGCGGGGCATCGTCCCACGCATCGCCCGGCGAGGGATCGAGTCCAGCCGGCGGCTGGGACGCCACCGCTGGGTCGTGGAGCGGACGGTGTCCTGGTTGGCCGGCTGCCGCCGTTTACACCGGCGCTACGAGCGCCGGGCCGACCACTTCGCATCCTTCGTCGCCATCGCTGCAGCCCTTATCTGCTACCGCCGACTCACCAAATGAGTCACTGTCTTACTCCGCCACCTGGAACCAGACCGTCCTGCCCACCGCGGGATCGTGGTGTGACCCCCAAGCGGTCGCGATCGCGTTGACCAGCCACAGGCCCCGCCCGCCGTCGCCGTCGGCCGCCGCCACCCGGGCGACCGGCGCGCTCGTCGCCGATCCGGCGTCGGTCACCTCGACGTGGACCACCCGGGCGGCCCACGCGACCCGCACCGCCACCCGCCCGTCCGCCGCACGCCCGGACGCCGAGTGGGCCACCGCGTTGGTGACCACCTCGCTCAGCAGCAGCAGGACATCGTCCAGCGCCGGGGCCGCGATCCAGGTGACCAGCAACCCTCGCACCCAGGCCCTGGCCGCCGGCACGGACGCCTCCTCCCCGGGGAACTCACCGCGCCACCCACCCGCCGGCACCTCGCCGCCATGCTGGACGACCTGTTCCTCCCACCTCACGCGGTCACCACTGATCTGTTCCCCGGACACCTCGGATCGGAGGCCGCCGGGGTAAGGATGACAGCCCTTTCGATCACGCATCACTCGTCCCGTCCCTGACTCATCGGCGATGAAACGCTTTCTTTTTCTCGTGCTGCCGCAGAAAGAAGGCGTGTGCTTAGATTGCCGTCGTGAACGGTGAATCGATAACCGGTTCGGCACCCCAGAAGATGACCGGCAATGACGGGTCCTGGTTTGGCGAAACCCGCAACCGGTATTCCTGCTCAATCGAAAGGTCCGTTTTTCTCTAACTCGAGAGGAATGTGATGAGCGTCGAGCCCTTCCCCGACCCGGGATCCCCCCGCGCGCGTTTCGGCGCCGAGATGCGGCGGCTTCGCGAGGCCGCGCAACTGTCACAGGCCGCCGTGGCCTCCCGCCTCGGATGCACCCAGACCCAGGTGAGCCGCCTGGAGGCCGCCACCCGCACGCCGTCGAGGTCCGACGCCGAGAGGCTGGACCGGCTCTTCGGCTCCGGCGACAGCTCGTACTTCGCGAGCCTGCGGCAACGCATCGTCGCCGGAAATGGCGGGCCGACCTGGTTCAGGGGTTGGGTGGAAGAAGTGGAGCCGTCCGCTCATGTCCTGCGTTCTTGGGATCCCCTCCTGGTCCCCGGCCTCCTCCAAACAGAGGCATACGCACGAGCCATATTCAGCCTGGAGCCGCAGATCACTCCCGAGGAGGTTGAAGAGCGCGTCGAGGCCCGGATGCGACGCCGGAGAGTTCTCGAGAGGGAGAATCCTCCACTGGTTCTGGTACTTATCGACGCGGGCGTGCTACGCCGCCAGGTCGGTGAGGCGGAGGTCATGCGAGGACAACTTGAACATCTGCTTGCGGCGGCCGAGCGACCCACCGTCTCAATACAGATCGTCGATCCTGGATGCCTTCCAGGCATGGCAGGAGCTTTCATGATCGCCGAGCTTCCAGACGGTCAACCGGACACCGTTCATGCGGACTCCCCCGTCCAGGGCCAGATCACGGACGATCGCGAATTCGTGCTTTCCATCCGGAAGCGATATGAAGCGGTACGACTATGGGCATATCCTGAGCATGTATCTCGCAAAATGATCGAGGGAGTGAAGCGGGAATGGATTTGAGTAGCGCCGTGTGGCGGAAGTCATCGAAGTCTTCGGGAAACGGCGGTCAGTGCGTCGAGGTCGCCGTCAATCTGCCCGGTGTGGTCGCCGTACGCGACAGCAAGCACCCCGACGGCCCCAAGCTGATCTTCGATCCCGCCGAATGGCGGTCCTTCATCGGCGGACTCAAGACAGCGGGCTCAAGTCAAGCGACCTAGGCCACCCAGCCTGACCGCCGGGCTCAAAGCGGGCGTAGGTTGGGCTTGATCGTCTCGTCGATGTCCATGGAGGCACCCGCCGCCGCGACGTGAGCCGCCCCGACCGCCCGCCGGAAAGGACCCCGTAGATGCGCAATGTGCCCTTTGAGCGGCCTGGCAGGTTCTGGCGTGGCAATTTGCATACCCACTCGAACCTGTCGGACGGCGCACTGCCACCGGATCAGGTCGCGCGTGTCTATCAGCAGGCCGGATACGATTTCGTCGCCATCACCGATCATTTCCGGTCCGAATACGGATTTGCGCTTACCGACACCCGGGAGCTGCGAACCTCCGAGTTCACCACGATCCTGGGCGCCGAGTTGCATGCGCCTCGCACCGAATTCTCCAGCGAATGGCACATCCTCGCCGTTGGACTGCCGCTCGGCTTCCTCCCAACCGGCCCGAACGAGACCGGCCCGGAACTGGCCCGCCGTGCCCGCGACGCGGGGGCGTTCATCGGCATGGCCCACCCTGCGGCCTCCTTGCTCACACTCGCCGACGCCGAGAGCCTGGATGCCGCCGACGCGGTCGAGGTGTACAACGTCCTGGCGGCCAGAGAGGACAGGGGCGACAGCTGGCATCTGTGTGATCTGCTGCTGGGCCAGGGCCGCCGGCTCAGTGCGTACGCGGCCGACGACGCCCATTTCCAGCTCCAGGACCCGCCCGGCTGCCTCGCATGGGTGCACGTGCGTGCCGAGTCCCTCGACCCGGCAGCCCTGCTGGCCGCTCTCAAGGCCGGACAGTACTACTCCAGCACCGGACCCGAGATCCACGCCATCCGTCTCCATGGGGGTGGACTCACCGTCCGTTGTTCGCCGGCCAGCAAGGTGGTGGTCACCGGATGCGTTCCAGGCTCACGGGTGCGGGAAGGAGACGCGCTGATCGAATGCACTCTCCCACTCGACATGTTCGACAGAAGCACCTATGTGCGAGTCACCGTCGTCGACGCGGCCGGTGGACGAGCGTGGAGCAACCCGATCTGGCTGTGACGGCCTCTCGGACGCGATGTGCCGTGGCGTACCGGGCGGCTCACACGGTGATGACGATCTTCGCCCGACACAAAGGGAAGCGGCATGGACGCGCGACGGATCGGTCTCCGGTGGGCGCTCCGCAAGGCCGCGGTACGTGCGGACCTACTGGCGGACGCCGGTCAGTTCGGCTCAGGCGTGCTCGCCGGAGGCGCGGAACCTCCTGGCGGATCGGCGGGCCATTGCGTGAGCCGCTCCGGACGGTCCTCCCGGATGGCGGTGACGCCGTCGAGGGCGGCGAGGGCCTTGACCGCCGACCGCGATTCGAGCACCACCACGACGCGGGCATGCGGCAGTTCTTGGACGAGCACCGCGCCCGGGACCTCGGCCAGGCGGGCGCGGAATTCCTCGACGGGGACCGAGACGCCCACGATGTACGCGGCCTTCACCGGCCCGCCCGGCCCGGTCTCACCCGTGCAGGTAGTCGACGAGGTGCGCCTTCTCGGCCTCCAGCTCCTCGATGGCGCTCTTGACCACGTCGCCGATGCTGACGATGCCCGCCAACCGGCCCTCGCTGACCACCGGCAGGTGGCGGATGCGGTGGTCGGTCATGGTCTTGCGCAGATCGTCGACGTCGGCGTCGGGCCCGCACGTCCGTACGGAAGTCGTCATGATCGAGGACACCGGCTCGTCGAGGACGCCCGCGCCCCTCAGATGCATCTGCCGCACCACGTCGCGCTCGGACACGATGCCGACGATGGAGGCGCCGTCCTCCGACACCACGACGGCGCCGATGTTGTGTTCGGCCAGCGCTGCCAGCAACTCGGTGACAGTGGCCCCCGGTCGCACGGTGGCCACCGTGGTTCCCTTACCTCGCAGAATCGCGCTGATGAGCATCGACACCACCTCGTCACACTGGGAGAGGTCCGGAAGGGTACCTCTGACTTCCCCACCTAACGTCATGGTTAAGCGCATGCCGCGACAAAGCGGTGACGTCGGCGGAGACGGTCCGGCGCCGCGGAGCGCCGGGTCCGGCACCGGCGGGCCGGATGAGTAGCATGCCACACGCCCACTTTCTCTCCACGGGGACTCCGATGAGCGATGAGCTGAACACCGGCAGCCACGACCTGCCGATCTCCGACGCCCTGGCCGCGTTCATGAAGGACGGCTGGCAGGACACGAGCCGTCCCGGCCTCGCGCCCCTGCCCCTGGCCGCCTACACCGCCAAGCGCCGGGCCGCGCTCGTCCAGCGGTTCCCCGGCGAGCGGCTGGTCATCCCCTCGGGCACGCTGAAGGCGCGCAGCAACGACGACGACTACCGCTTCCGCACCCACAGCGCGTTCGCGTACCTCACCGGAGCCCAGGAGCCGGACGACGTGCTGGTCATCGCGCCGTCCGGCACGGCCACGTTGTTCATGCGCCCCCGTTCGCCCAGGTCCGCCGAGGGCACGGCCGGGCAGGAGTTCTACCGCGACCGCAGGTACGGCGAGTTCTGGGTGGGCGCCCGGCCCACCCTGGCGGAGGCCGAGGCGCTGCACCAGATCGAGTGCGCGCCGATCGGTCGTCTCCCGGAGGCGCTCACCGGTACCTCCCGGGTGCTTCGCGGCGTCGACGCGTCCGTGGACGCACAGGTGGCACCGCACGACGGCGACGGCGAGCTGACCTCGTTCCTGTCGGAGATGCGGCTGGTCAAGGACGAGTGGGAGATCGCCGAGCTCCAGCACGCGGTGGACGCGACGGGCCGGGGCTTCGAGGACGTCGTGCGGGCGCTGCCGCAGGCCCTCGCGCACCGCAGGGGCGAGCGGTACGTCGAAGGCGTCTTCGGGCTGCGGGCCCGGCTTGAGGGGAACGCCGTCGGCTACGACACGATCGCCGCCTCAGGTGCGCATGCCTGCGTGCTGCACTGGACCCGCAACGACGGCCGCCTGGACCGCGAGCAGCTCCTGCTGCTCGACGCGGGTGTGGAGACCGACGACCTCTACACCGCCGACATCACCCGCACCCTGCCGCTGTCGGGCCGGTTCAGCCCGATCCAGCGGCAGGTCTATGAGCTGGTGTACGAAGCACAGAGCGCCGCCATGGCGGTCCTGCGGCCCGGTGCCCGGTTCCGCGACTTCCACCAGGCCGCGATGCGGGTCATCGCCGGAGGCCTGCGCGAGTGGGGCGTGCTGGACTCGGTCGACGGCGACCTGTACCGGCGCTACACGCTGTGCAGCAGCGGGCACATGCTGGGTCTCGACGTGCACGACTGCGCCAAGGCCCGCGCGTCGGTCTACCTCGACGGCGTCCTGGAGGCCGGCCAGGTCCTGACCGTCGAGCCCGGGCTCTACCTCCAGCCGGACGACCTCACACTGCCGCCGGAGTTCCGGGGCATCGGCGTGCGCATCGAGGACGACTTGGTGATCACCGAGGACGGCGCCCGGCTGATGTCCTCCGGTCTGCCTCGCCACCCTGACGAGATCGAGACCTGGATGGGCCGGTTGCTGGACTGATCCCGAAGGCCCGGAGTGGCGCAAGGGCGCGAGCAGTGCGCCCTGACGCCTGCCGGGATAAGCGCTCACCAATCCCCATATGTGTGATCTCGGTCTCATAGCTTTTCCGCAAAAAACCACAAAAGCGTCGACTTACTGGACGGCCCGTCAGTAGGGTGACTGATTCGTAGAGGGGTCCGCGAGCCACGAGGTGGTCATGGCGGCAACACAACGATCGGCCGCCGATGGCGGGCGCTGAGGGCCGAGCCGGGACCGGAGGGCTCACGCGCGGGGCCGTGCGATTCGCCGGTGACACCCTGGGCCAGGTCGGAGAGCTGTTCGTCATCGCGCTGGAGGGCTTCCGGCGAAGCTGGGACATCCGCGCCTGGTGGTGGGAGTTCGTCAACCAGTGCTGGTTCCTCGCCCGGGTCACCAGCGTGCCCGTCCTGCTCGTGTCGATCCCGCTCGGCGCCACCATCGCGCTGCAGGTCGGCGACCTCGCCTGGCAGCTCGGCGCGTCGTCCGCGACCGGCGGCGCGGTGGTCGTGGGCGTGGTACGCGAGGTCGCGCCCATGGCGTCGGCGCTTCTCATCGCGGGGGCGGGCGGCTCGGCGATGACCTCCGACATCGGCGCCCGGCACATCCGTGACGAGCTGGCCGCGATGGAGGTCATGGCGGTCAACCCGATCCACCGCCTGGTCACCCCGCGCCTGTGGGCCGCCAGCACGGTGGCCGTCCTGCTGGTGCCGCTGGTCATCGTGTCGGCGGCCGGCGGGGGCTACTTCTTCAACGTGATCGTCCAGGGGGTCACACCGGGCGCCTACCTCGACGGGGCCCTGTCGCTGCTCCAGCTCAGCGACCTGCTCGTGACGCTCTTCAAGGCGTGGGTCTACGGATTCATCACCGCCACGGTGTCGTGCTACATGGGCATGACGTGCAAGACCAGCCCTGTGGGGGTCGGCCGGGCGGTCAACAAGGCCACCGTGGTGACCTTCATGCTCGTCTTCACCGTCAACTACGTCGTCTCGACCCTCTACTACGTCCTCTTCCCGTCCAGGTCCGTGTGATGGCGGCGATCCCGGGCGTGCGCACCGCCGGTTTCCGCGCCTACCGGGTCGCCCGGGGATGGGTCGAGGGGTTCGCCGCGCTCGCCGACGTTCCGGTGTTCGTCTGGCGGGTGCTGTTCTACTCGCTCAGGGACGTCATCCTGAGGCTGAAGTTCGGCAAGGTCGTGCTGCGCCAGGTCAGCGATGTGGTGGTGGGCGTGGGCGCCACCATCGTCGGCGGCGGCATGATCTTCGTGGTGTTCACGATGGCCTTCTTCGTCGGCGCCACCGTCGGCCTGCAGGGGTACCAGGGACTGGAGGCCATCGGCGCCCAGTCGTTCATGGGACTGGTCGGCAGCTTCATCAACGTCCGCGAGATCACGCCCATCATCGCCGCCGTCGCCCTCGCCGCGCAGGTCGGCTCCTCCTACACCGCCGAACTCGGCGCGATGCGGATCTCCGAGGAGATCGACGCGCTTGAGGTGATGGGCATCAGCTCCTTCACCTACCTGGTCTGCACCCGCGTCGTGGCCGCGCTCATCGCCCTGGTCCCGATCTACCTGATCGCGCTGTTCTCCAGCTTCTTCGCCACCCGCTTCATCTGCACGTGGTTCTTCGGGATGGCGCCGGGCGTGTACGACTACTACTTCCACCTGTACCTGCCGGTGCGGGACGTGGCCTACAGCGTGATCAAGGTGGCCGTCTTCGCGTTCTCGGTCATCGTCATCCACTGCTACTACGGCTACCACGCCAGCGGCGGCCCGGTCGGGGTGGGCATCGCCGCCGGGCGCGCGATCCGGCAGTCGATCATCGTGGTGGTGCTGCTGAACCTCCTGCTCTCCTACCTGTTCTGGGGGAACGGCGGGGGCGGGAGGCTGATCGGTTGAGGACCGAGGTGCCGCTCGTCTTACGGCTGGTCATCGCGATCGCCCTGGTCGCCGTGGCCGGGGCGACGCTGGTGTACGTGATCAGGGGCGCCGGCGACTCCGCAGGCCCCCGGTTCACCGCGGTGTTCGGGCACTCGGGCCAGGGGATGGACACCAACTCGCCGGTCAAGATCCGTGGCATCACCGTCGGCACGATCAGCGGCGTGACGCTGAACGACAAGGCGCAGTCCGTGGTCGCCATGCGCCTGGATCCCGGCGTGAACGTCCCGGACACCGTGACCGCGGCCATCGAGCCCGTCTCGGTGTTCGGTCCGAAGTTCCTCAACCTCATCCCGGGAGCACACGAGGGCAAGGGCCCCTACCTGCGCAGCGGGGCGCAGATCCTCAGGACCGAGGATCCCAAGGACCTGTCGGACTCGCTGGGCAAGGCCTACAAGGGGCTGAGCGCCGTGAACCCCAAGGAGGTCTCGGTCATCGTCCACACCCTGGCCCGCGGGCTGGACGGCAAGGGCGACGAGCTCAAGGACATCATCGACGACGGCGGCACGCTGATCGACGTGGCCCACCGCCACCGGGCCGACGCCCGGCGCTTCCTCGGGGACGCCGCGGCCCTCAGCACGAGCCTGGCCGGCAAGGGTCCCGGGATCGTCGCGATCATCCAGGACGTCAACGTCCTCACCCCCGACCTGCTGAGGCGGGCCGACAGGCTGCGCGCCCTGCTCCACGAGCTGAGCTCCATCTCCGCCCTGGCCGCGCACGGCCTGAACGAGCACCGCGGCGACCTCAAGGCGGCCGTCAACTCCGGCGAGCGGGCCGTGGCCCTCATCTACGCGCAACTGGGCGTCGCGGGGAGCGGCGTACGCGGGCTGAACCAGATCCTCGACCTGCTCAACGAGATGATCAAGGCCCCTGGGCCCGGGGGCGCCAACCAGCTCCAGGTGCAGGCGTTCATCGCGACGGACGTGTGCGAGCTGATCGTGGGCGCGTGCGGCCCGACGGACGGGAGGTGAGATGGCCGCATCGAGGGAACGCGTCGCGCGCCGCTGGACCCTGGCCAGGTTCACCGTGTTCTTCGTCGTGACCGCGGGACTGATCGTGGTCATCGGGATGCAGATCGCCCGGGTGGGCACCGGCGGCGGATACCGGCTCACGGCCACCTTCGACGACGTCTCCGGCCTGCGCGAGGGCGACCAGGTGAAGATCGCCGGCGCACCGGTGGGCCAGGTCGAGGGCATCAGGGTCGTGGACGGCAGGGCCGAGGTCGGCATGACGGTCCAGGAGGACGTCAAGGTCCCCTCCGACAGCGAGGCGGCGATCCGGTGGCGCAACGCCCTGGGCCAGCGCGTCGTCTACCTGGTGCCCGGCACCGCCGCGGACTTCCTCGGCGACGGCGCCCGCATCACCCGTACCGCCTCGGTCGTGGACCTGGGCGAGCTGGTCAGCGACCTCGGGCCGCTGACCCGCAGCCTGGACCCCGACCAGATCAACCAGTTGCTCACCGCCGCCGGGCAGGCGCTCGACGGCAACCAGGAGAACATCCCCCGTCTGGTCACCGACCTCGACCGCCTCACCACCACCGTGGTCGAGCGTAGGAAGACCATCCAGGCCATGGTGAAGGACTACGCGACGGTCACCGGCGTCGTGGCGCGCCGCGACAAGCAGATCGCGCGGCTGGTGGACAACCTGGTGACGCTGAGCGGCGCCTTCGCCGACAACCGCAAGCTCGTCGACGACGCGCTCGTGGAGCTGTCGGCCACCATGAGAACGTCCGACGCGATCCTCGGCTCCAACGCCCAGGAGCTGGGCGCGGTGACGGACCGGCTCGCCCTGCTCACCTCCGGCGTCCGAAAGCACGTCGGCGAGCTGGACGGGGTGATCAACACGATCCAGCCGCTGTTCGCCCGCGCCTTCTCCTCCAGCGACCGCGGGCACTTCATCACCACGGCCGTGCCCTGCCTCGCCCTCGGCCCTCCTCCGTGCCCGTACCCGATGACCACTCCCCCGCCGCTGCGCGACTCGGCGAAGCTCACCACGGCCAAGGACCTTCAGCGTCTGATGGTGGGTGGCTGATGGCGCTGAAGTCGTTCAAGGACCGCAACAAGGTCGCGGTGGGCATCGTGTCCCTGGCCGTCCTCGGCGCCCTGCTGACCGGAACGTTCCTCGTCGGCACCCTCGGCATCCTCGACTCCGGGTACGCGATGTCAGCGATCTTCCCCGACTCCGGCGGCCTGCGCGTGGGCAACGACGTACGGGTGGCCGGGGTCAAGGCGGGCAAGGTGACGGAGGTCCGGCCCGACTACGAGCAGGGCAACGTCGTCGTCACCTGGCTCGTCGACCACGACGTCAGGCTGGGCCAGAAGACCCGTGCCGAGGTCACCCTCTCCAACCTGCTCGGCGGGCGCTACCTCAAGCTGAGCGGGCCGGTCACCCCGCCGTACATGGACCAGCTCCCCGAGTCCCGCAGGCGGATCCCGATCCAGCGGACCGGCACCCCTGTGCTGATCAACGACGCGCTCAAGGACGCCACCCGCGTGGTGCAACGCCTGGACACCAAGGCCGTCGACAAGCTCCTCGACGAGCTGTCGAAAGTGGAAACCGGTAAGAAGGGGCAGGTCACGCACCTGCTGGACAACATCGGCGAGCTGTCCGACACGATCAGCAAGAGCGAGCCCGAGCTGCGGAAGTTGCTGGACAACGGCAACAGGATCATGAAGATCGTCGAGTCCAAGGACAAGGAGCTGGGCCGGCTCATCGACGCGATCCAGGTCATGCTGGACGAGCTGCGCCTGCGCCGCGACGAGCTGCGATCCCTGCTCGGGAACGGCAGCCACCTGGTCGCCACCCTGTCGGACCTGATCGACCGGCACGAGAGGAGCCTGATCGGCACCGTCGACAACGTGAGCGCGATCACGGGCAGGCTGAGCGGCAGCACCCGGGGGCTCAACGACACCCTCGCCTGGGTGGGCCCCACCTTCTCCGGGCTGTCCAACCTGGGCGGCCAAGGGCCGTGGGTGGAGGCGATCGCCGCCGGGCTCGGCCCGATCAACCCCGAGGTGCTCGGCGCCATCCGCAAGGACAGGAAGAGCGCCCGATGAGGCGGCCGGCGAAGGGCCGCGTACCAGGTGCCACACCTGTCCCCGTGGCAGGCCCGGCCCGGACCGGGCGCGTCGTGGCGGTCGTGCTCGCGCTGCTCCTGCCGCTGTGCACCGCAGCCTGCTCGGTGCTGCCCGGTGGTCCCGCGCCGTACCGCGTGGTGGCCTACTTCGCCGCGGCCCCCTCGCTGTACGAGCAGGCCAAGGTGAAGGTGATGGGCCTGGACGCGGGCTCGGTCGACCGGATTCGGGTCGAGGGCAGGCGCGTCAGGGTCGAGTTGACGGTCGACGGGGAGGTGCCGCTACCCGCCGATGTGAAGGCGGTCGTCGCTCCCCAGGACACCCTGGGCGAGCGCAACGTCGTCCTGTACCCACCCTGGAAGCCGGGACAGGCGAAGGCGGTCCCCGGCACTGTCATCCCCGAGGAGCGCACCGACCTCCCGGTGGAGGTCGACGACGCGCTGGAGGCGTTCACCAAGCTCACCGACGCCCTCGACCCCAGGAAGACGCGCGCGGTCGCCGGCAACCTGGCCGACGGGGTCAGGGGCCGGGGCAAGGACCTCAACAAGGCGCTGTCGGCCACCGCCGACCTCACCCACACCCTGGCCGGTCAGGACGAGCAGCTCATCGAGCTGGCCGACGGGCTGAACCGGCTCGCCACCAGCCTCAACAAGCGAGAAGACCAGGTCAAGCGTACGATCGACGCCTTCGCCGACGCCAGCGCCACCCTGGCGGACGAGCGCGCCCGCATCCAGGCCTTCATCCACGGCCTCGCGGGTTTCGTACGGCGAGGCGACGTGCTGATCACCGCCTACCAGGAACGGCTGCCGCGCGGGGTCGCGTCGCTCGCCGAGGTGGTGCTCACGCTGAAGGCCAACAGCGAATCGGTCGCCCAGGCCATCAAGGCGTCGTCGGGATGGGCGGACGTCATGCTCGACTCCTGGGACAAGGAGCACCACGTGATGAAGATCCGCCTGGTGCTCAACGCGATGGTCCGGGCGTGGCTCACCCCGCTGTTCGACGCCCTCGACCTGGGCCGGGTCCCCTGCCTGCCGGGTGAGCTGAGCAACTGCCCATGGGAGCGGGGAGGCGCCAGGTGAAGCCGGTGACCCGTACGGCCGTCCTGCTCGCGAGCGTCCTGGCTCTCTGCGTGAGCGTGAGCGGGTGCAGCCTGCGGACGGCGGGCGCGCCGACCGGATCGCTCACGATCAACGCGACCTTCGACGACGCCCAGAGCCTGGTCGCCGGCCACAGCGTGCAGATCTCCGATGTCCACATCGGCACGGTCACCGGCGTCACCCTCGCCGGCTACCGCGCCAAGGTGACGATGTCCATCCAGGACGGCCGCCGGATCCCCAAGGGCACGAGGGCGACCGTGGCCAAGACGTCCATCCTCGGCGAGAACTACGTCGAACTGGAGATCCCGGAAGGCCGGGACCTGACCACGGGCCCGTTCATGCGGAACGGCGAGACGATCACCAAGACCTCGGTTCAACCGGACATCGAGCAGGTCACCGCGAAGGCCGGCCCGCTGATCGACGCCCTCAGCGGGCAGGACATCAACGCGATCCTCGACGCCGCCGCCACCGCGTTCGGCGGCAAGGGCGAGGACCTGAACCGGCTCATCTCCAGGACCACCGAAGTGGCCGCGACCTACGCCGAGGCACGCGCCGACATCGCCATCGCCATCGACGGGCTCGCCCGGCTCGGCTCGGACCTGGAGAAGGGCGGCCCGGAACTCGACAGGCTGCCCGGGACCCTGGAGGCCGCCACCGCCAGGCTGGCCCACGGGCGCCACCACGTGAAGCAGGTCCTCATCGAGCTGACCGACCTCGCCAGGGCCGCCAACAAGACCTTCTATCCCCGGCACGCGGCCCGACTGAAGCACCTGCTCGACCGGCTCGACGCGATCGCCGGCTCGATGCTGCGCGGCAAGGAGGACCTCAAGAGGCTCGTGTCCACGATGCGGAAGTTCATCGGCACCCCGCCCATCACGGCCAACGGCCAGCTCCTGATCTACGTCTGGCTCAAGGGGCTGCTCCCGCCCAGGTCGCGGAGCGCGAGCCCGCCCTCGGGGAACGGCAAGCCGCCGTCGCAGGACCGCGACCCACGCGACGACGGCTTCCGGCTGCTGCTGGAGCCGCCACGATGAGAGTCCGCATCCTGGTCAACCTGGTCTTCTTCGCCATCCTCGGCGTGGTGATGACGGTCTGGGCGTTCACCAGCATCATCAAGCTCGACGTGATCACCAAGCCCTACCGGGTGACGGCCGAGTTCGAGTCCTCGCCCGGTCTGGTCGACGGCGTCGAGGTGGCCTACCTCGGTGTGCGCGTCGGCAAGGTCGGCGACATCCGGCTGGCCCCCGGGAAGATCGTCATCGGTCTGGACATCGACAGGGACACGCGGCTGCCGCAGGGCGTGACCGCCGAGATCCGGCGCAAGTCCGCCATCGGCGAGCCGTACGTCGAGCTGTCCCCGCCGTCGAAGGGCACCGGCGGCCCGGCGCTCGCCGCGGGGGACGTGATCCCGCTGGCCAAGACCTCAGTGCCGATCGACTACAAGAAGGTCTTCGACGGCGTCGGGAAGCTCCTCGACTCGGTACCGGCCGACGACGCCCGTACCATCGTGCACGAGGTGGCGACGGGCCTGGACGGGCGTGCGCCCGCGCTGCGCGGCATCATCGACGACGCCCACGACCTGACCGGCACCCTGGCCGAGAACGCCGACCTGCTCGACGACCTCTCCGGGCAGCTCACCAGGCTCACCGGCACGCTGGCGGGCAAGCGCGAGAAGCTCGCCGGCGGCATCTCCGACCTCTCCGCCGTCACCGCGTCGCTGCGCGCGTCCCGCAGGGACCTGAACACGATCCTCGACCGGGGGCCGGGGGTGTTCGGGCAGATCGACCACCTGCTCAAGACGGCCCGGCCCGGCTTCTCGTGCCTGCTCACCGCGTCCGCGGAGCATCCCGGCACCGTCTTCACGCCCGGGAACGAGCGGTACGTCCACCACGTGCTGAGCATCATCCCGACGGCCGTGGCCTTCGCCGACGACATCACAGAAAAGCGCGCGGACGGCGTCTACGCCAGGGTGACGTTCATCTTCAGCGTCCCCGGCGGCCCGAAGGTCGCGGAGGAGTACGAGCACCCGCTGGCCCCTCCCAAGGTGCCCCGGCTGCGGCACTGCCCCAAACCACCGAAGAACTACGACGACGACTCATCCCCCGTCTCGGTATCCGCCCCGCGCGACGTCCCGCCCACCTCGGACCGTGGCTCCGGCTCGGGTGGGACCGGCTCCGGCTCGGATGGGACCGGCTCCGGCTCGAACGGGACCGGCTCTCGCGGGGGCGGCTCGGGCCGGAACGGCTCGGCATCGGACGGGAACGGTACCGCGGCGCCTGGCGGCGAACCGTCCCGCACCGGGGAGGACACCGCCGCCGGGGCGAGGCCGGACAGCGACGTCACCCCGTTCATCGTCCTGATCTTCCTGGCCGTCGTCATCTCGGGTGGGGTGCTCGGCTGGATCGCCGTCGGCCGGAGCTCCCGGCGACGTTGACACCCCGAGGAGAAGTGACACACATGACCAAGCCCGCGCTCACCGAGGACCGTGAGGAAGAGCAGGCCCAGGACACCCCCGTCCCGCAGGCCGGGGAGGCGACCGCCGAGCACAAGGCGGAAACTCCGCGAACCGGAGATGAGCAGGCGGAGGAGGGGGCCGAGGAGAAGGCCCCGGAGGGGGTCGCGGAGAAGGCGGAGGAGAAGGCCGCGGAGAGTGCCGTGGGGAAGGCCGCCGCCGTCCCTGTGGAAGGGCTCGACGAGGGCGGTCGTACGGTGAAGCGCGTGTCATGGCGGGCGCGGGTGGCCGGAGCGGTGACGGCCGCGCTCTTCGCGGCGGCGGTGACCGCCGGGGTCCTGCAGTGGCGGGAGGCGAACGCGCTCGCCGAGGAACGGGCGGCGCGCATGGCCGTGTCCACGGCGGCGGGCCAGTTCAGCCGCTACCTGCTCACCTACGACTACCGCGACCTGCAGACGGCCCGCGAACAGGTGCTGGCGCTCTCCACCGGCGACTTCCTGAAGACCTACGACGAGGCCTTCATCAACGGCGCCCTGCAGAGCGTGATCATCAAGCTGAAGGCGGTCTCGACCGCCTCCGTGCGCGGTGTGTACGTCGGAGACGTCGGCGAGGCGCGCGCCGAGGCCATCGTGCCCGTGGACCAGCAGGTCACCAGCGACGCCGGCACCCGGCGGGTACTCGGCACCTATCTGGACCTGAAGCTGTCGCTGGAGAAGGGCGTCTGGAAGGTCGACGAGGTGGTGACGCTCGGCGCGGCCGACGAGCAGGTGACCAAGAAGGACGGCACCACGATCCCGGGCGGCACCCCCACCCCCGGCCCTTCACCCGCCGAGCCCAAGCCCTGACCCTGCCCGTGGGCAGGGTCAGGCCCTAATCTGTACGGGTGCGCCCCTCCCTCGTCATGGCCGGTCCCTCAGCGGCGGTGCTGGCTCGGGCGAGCGGTACGCTGACGCTCGCCGAGAACGAACGCGCGGAGCGGTTCCTCCAGGAGCGCGACCGGCACGACTTCGTCGCCGCCCACCTGCTCGTCAGGCAGTGCGCGGCGACCTACCTCGGGCTCTCCGCGAACGACCTGACGCTCGTCCAGCACTGCGAGGAGCACGGCCCCGGCCACGGCCGCCCGTCCATCATGGAGGTCCCCGATCTGGGGGTCAGCCTCTCCCACACCCCTGGCTACGTCTGCGCCGTGGTGGGCATGGGCCAGGTGGGGGTGGACGCCGAGCTGGCGCCGGAAGGTGACGCGGACCCCGAGGTGGCCGGCCTCGCGCTGACGCCCCGCGAGACCGCATTGGTCGGCGGAGACAACCGCCGGATGATCCGCCAGTGGGTCCGTAAGGAGGCGCTGGTCAAGCGGGGGGAGTTGAGCCTCGACCGCTTCCCGCGCACCGACCTGTCCGAGCTGCCGCTGGACCCCTCGCCACGGCCCGCCAACGGCTCCGGGCCGTATCCGGTGGCGACCGGGCCGTCCGGTGACGGAGAGGGCGTGACGACGCTCGAATGGCGTGGCCGCCGCCTACTGGAGTGGACGGCCGGCATCGTCATCGCGACCGCCATCACCGATCACCCGGCCGAGCTCCGCCGGATCGACGCCTGACTCCTCACGATCCGTTCCAAGCGTGCCCGCGGCCTCGGTGGCGCGCGGTGCCCGGTGGCCGGTCGCGTGCCCGGGAGTGGGATCGAGGAAGACATGGGTGATCGAGGGCCAGCGCTCGCTGAGCCGGCGCTCCATCTGGTCCGCCACCTCCTCCAACCGTCCCCCGGTGTACTCGTCCCCAAAGTCGATCTTCGCCGCGACCAGCACGTCGTTGGGTCCCAGCATCATGGTCAGAAGCTCGACGACGCTCTCCACCTCCGGCCGTGACACCAGCTCCTCGCGGATCTCGCGCTGCAGCCCCGCCGGGGCGGCCTGGCCGATCAGCAGCGACGCGTTGGCCCTGATCAGGCTGAGCGCGACGCCGAGCAGCAGCAGGCCGATCATGACCGAGGCCGCGCCGTCCCACAACGGCGAGCCGGTGAGCTGGAAGCCGAGAAGGCCCAGGGCGGCGATGAGGATGCCGATCAGGGCCGCCGAGTCCTCGAGGACGACGGCCTTCACCGCGGTGTCGGAGGTTCGGGCGACGTACCGCCCCGGGCTCACGCTCCAGCGGGCCGCCTCGCGACGCACCTGGTAGACGGCTCTGACGAACGAGATGGTCTCCAGGACGAAGGAGACCGCCAGAACGATGTAGGAGACATGAAGGTCACCCAGCTCCTCCCCGTATCTGATGGTGTGCACGCCGTGCGTGATGGAGAAGCCCGCCCCGATCACCAGCGTCGCGCCCGCCGCCATCAGCGCCCAGAAGAACCCTGCCTTGCCGTACCCGAACGGATGCCGACGGTCGGCGGGGTGCTCGCTGCGTCTGACCGCGACCAGAAGCAGTACCTCGGTCACCGTGTCCGCGGCGGAGTGCGCCGCCTCGGAGAGCATGGCGGATGAACCGCTGATGAGCCCGGCCACCAGCTTCGCTATCGCGATCACGAGGTTGACCCCCGCCGCCACCAGAACGGTGAGGAAGCTCTCGTTGCCTCCGCTTGGCTCCGTCTTCGCGCTCATTTCGCCCGTTCTGCCCCCAACGGAACTCGGCTACCGGCGTGTGGCCACAATGTTCGGCTTCTGGACAGATCCAAGTATTCAGAGTATTCGGCCGGGGTCAGGCGCTTGGTCGGCCGTCAGGAGATATAGATTCACCACCATGAGCACGGCGGAGACGCAGGACCTGGACCCGAACTGGCTGAGCAGCGGCGAGCAGCGAGCCTGGCGTGCCCACCTGTCCGCGCACAAGCTTCTCGAGCACCGGCTCGACCGCGAGCTCCAGGAGTTCGGGCTGTCGGTGAACGACTACGAGATCCTCGTCAGCCTGTCCGAGAGCCCGGGGCATCGCATGCGCATGAGCGACCTCGCCGAGGCGACGATCCAGTCACGCAGCCGGCTGTCCCACCAGATCGCCCGCATGGAGGCCGCTTCCCTGGTGAGCAGGGAGAGCTGCCCCGATGACCGGCGAGGCACGTTCGCGGTGCTGACCGAGCACGGCTGGGAGACCATCCAGCGGGTCGCCCCCATGCACGTCGCCAACGTCCGCTACCACTTCATCGACCGTCTGGCCCCGGAGCTGATCGAGGCACTCGAATCCGCCTACGCCCCGGTCGTGACCCATCTTCTGCGCCTGCGCGCCGAGGAACGCGCGTAACCCCGATGCGGCTTCGGCGGGACGACCTCAAACCGATACCTGCGAACACTGCTGTTGTGTCGTCGGCGATCGCTAGCATCCGGGCTGTGTCGAAAAGGTCGCTCACCTACTGGCCGTCCCGTCTCCGGGTGCCCGGCGCCATGGCGCGCCGCGCTCGCGTGCCGTGGCTCCTCGCGCAGTTCCTGGTCCCGTTCTGCCTGGTCGTCGCGTGCACCTCCTCCCCCGGTGCGGCGGCCCTCCCCGGCGCGCAGGAGCTGTTGAACAGGTCCGCGACGGCGATGCGGTCGGTCAAGACCGTGGCCTTCACGATCGCCACCGAGGGCAACCCGCCCGTCCCGGTGAAGCACGCCGAGGGCTCCCTGACCAAGGAAGCCGACGCGCAGGGAACGATCCAGATCAACGTCCTCGGCAACCTGCAGGAGCTGAACTTCGTCCTGACGGGCGACACCGTCTACTTCAAGGGCCCCACCGGCGGGTACCAGACCATGACCCGCCGGCAGCTGGCCGGCATCTACGACCCGTCGGCCATCCTCGACCCTGAGAAGGGCGTGGCGCGGCTGCTCTCCACCACCTCCAACGCGAAGACCGAGGCGGAGGAGGAGGTGGGCGGCGCCGCCTCCTACCGCGTCGCGGTGGGCCTGTCCCAGCAGGTCATCACCACGCTGGTGCCGGGAGTGAACCAGGCGGTCAACGCGAAGGTGTGGGTCGACAAGGCCACGAGCCGCCTGCTGAAGGCGAACCTTCCCGTCGGCACCGGCGCCAACGCCGGCACGGTCGTCGTGACCTTCGAGAACTACGACGCGCCCGTGACCATCACCGCTCCGGCGAAGTAGCCCGATGACCGGCCCCGCTCATAACGATCATCACCCGGCGACCACGGAACCCGCCCCCTCCGGGCCCGGCGCCACCCCTGCCTCCCCCCGCGCCGCCACGACCACCCCGCCCCCGCCCGGCCCCGCCGGCAGCGTGCCCTCGCCGGCTCCCGCGCCAGGCCACTCCGCCAGGCGGCGGGTGGTCCTCGGGGTGGGGGGCACCGCCGTGCTGCTCGCCGCGCTGGACGCCTACGTCGTGGTCACCGTCCTGATCGACATCGCCAGAGACGTGGGGGTGCCGCTCAACCACCTGGAGCGGGCCACACCGGTCGTCACCGGCTTCCTGCTGGGCTACATCGCGGCGATGCCCCTGCTCGGCCAGCTCTCCGACCGGTACGGCCGCCGCCCGCTGATCCACGCCTGCCTGGCCGGCTTCGCGGCGGGCTCCGCGCTCACGGCGCTCGCCGCGTCGATCCCGATGCTCACGGCCGGCCGCGCGCTCCAGGGCATCGCCGGCGGCGCCCTGCTCCCGATCACCATGGCCCTGATCGGCGACCTGTGGGACGAGCACGCCCGCCCGGTCGCTCTGGGAGCGGTGGGCGCGGCGCAGGAGCTGGGAAGCGTTCTCGGGCCCCTGTACGGCGCGGGGGTGGCCGCCCTCGTCGGATGGCGGGGGATCTTCTGGATCAACCTCCCGCTCGCCCTGCTCGCCGCGGTGGCCGTCCACCGGACGGTGCCCGCGCCGAGGGCCCGAAGCGGCCCCCGGCCGCGGATCGACGTCGTGGGCGGCCTGCTGCTCGCGCTCGCGCTGGGCCTGCTGGTGGCCGGGCTGTACAACCCCGAGCCCGACAAGGCGGTCCTGCCCTCCTGGGGCGTGCCCGCCATCGCCGCCGGCCTGGTGGCCGCGGTGGTGTTCGTCGTGTGGGAGATGCGCTCGCCGACGCGGCTGCTCGACATGGGCGGCGTGCGGCGGGGCCCGTTCTTCGCCTCGCTGGCCGCCAGCTTCCTCACCGGCGCCGCGCTGCTCGTCACCCTGGTCGACGTGCAGTTCGCGGCGCAGACGCTGCTCCTGAAGGACACGGTCGGCGGGGCGCTGGTGCTTTCGAGGTTCCTGATCGCGCTCGCCGTCGCGGCGTTCGCCGGGGGCATGCTGGCGCGCCGGTTCGGTGAGCGGATCGTCGCCGTGAGCGGGCTGGTGGTGGCCGCGGCCGGCTACGTGCTGATCTCGCGCTGGCCGCTCGCGCTGGCCTCCGCCGAGTATCCCCTCGGTCTTCCCCGTATGGACGTCGACCTGGTCATCGCGGGTCTCGGCCTCGGCGCGGTGATCGCGCCGATCTCCTCGGCGGTGCTCCGGGTGACCCCGGCCGACCGGCACGGAGTGACCTCGGCCGCGGTCGTGGTGACCCGCATGATGGGCATGCTGCTCGGTGTCGCCGGGCTCTCGGCCTGGGGTTTCTACCGGTTCCAGTCACTCACCGCACACCTGGACACGCCGCTGCCGTTCGGCGTCGAGCCCGAGGAGTACGCCCGGCGCCTCGCGGCGTACACCGCCAAGATCACCGAAGCCCTGCATGCGGAGTACACCGAGATCTTCCTGCTGACGGCGATCCTCTGCGGCATCGGAGCGATCGTCGCCCTCGCCCTGCCCCGGCGTGCCGCCGCCGGCGTGCCCGGCTCTACGGACACACCCCTGGCCGGCCATAACCCCTGACCCACCGGCCCGCCGCACGCTCCGGGCGTCCTCGGCGGCCATCCCGAGAGCCGTGGAAACGCACGGCGCTCGGGGCCGGGAGGCTACTTCTTCTTGGGTGCGCCGCGCTTCTCGCGGATCCTCATCGTGACCTCGACCGGGGAACCGGCGAAGCCGAACTCCTCGCGGATGCGACGCTCGATGAAGCGGCGGTAGGTCTCCTCGAGGAAGCCGGAGGTGAACAGCACGAACTTGGGCGGCTCGATCGACGCCTGGGTGGCGAACAGGATCTTGGGCTGCTTGCCGCTGCGGACCGGCGGAGGCGTGGCCGCGACCAGCTCCGACAGGAAGGTGTTCAACCGGGCCGTCGGCACGCGCGTGGTCCACGAGTCGAGTGCCTTCTCGATGGCGGGGACGAGCCTTTCGACGTGGCGCCCGGTCTTGGCGGAGATGTTGACGCGCAGCGCCCACGGGACGCGGACGAGCTGGCGGTCGATCTCCCTTTCCAGGTAGTAACGCCGGTCCTCGTCGACCAGGTCCCACTTGTTGAAGGCGACGACCATGGAACGACCGGACTCGATGACCATGCTGATGATGCGCAGGTCCTGCTCGGTGAGCACCTCGGAGGCGTCGATGAGCACGACGGCGACCTCGGAACGCTCAAGAGCGGCCTTGGTGCGCATGCCCGCGTAGAAGTCGGCGCCCTGCAGCTCGCGCTCGCGGCGGCGGATCCCGGCCGTGTCGACGAAGCGCCAGGTCTTGCCGCCGAGCTCGATCAGCTCGTCGACCGGATCACGGGTGGTGCCGGCCATCGGATCGACCAGCACCCGCTCCTCGCCCGCCAGCTTGTTCAGCAGGGAGGACTTGCCGACATTGGGCTTGCCCACCAGCGCGACCCTGCGAGGGCCGCGCTCGGCGCCGAAGCGCTGCGGCGGCGCCTCCGGCATGGCGTTCAGCAGGATGTCGAGCAGGTCGCCGCTGGAACGGCCGTGCAGGGCCGAGACCGGCTGCGGCTCGCCGATGCCGAGGGACCACAGCGTGGCGGCCTCCAGCTCCATGCGCTGGTCGTCGACCTTGTTGGCCGCCAGCACCAGAGGCTTGCCCGAGCGCCGCAGCACTCCGGCGACCGTCTCGTCGGCGTCGGTGACCCCGACGGTGGCGTCCACGACGAACAGGATCACGTCGGCCAGCTCGACCGCGATCTGCGCCTGCTCGGCGATGCGCTGCGCCATGCCGGTGGCGTCCGGGTCCCATCCGCCGGTGTCGACCAGGGTGAACCGGCGGCCCCGCCAGGTGCCCTCGTAGGTCACGCGGTCACGGGTCACGCCCGGCACATCCTCGACGACCGCCTCGCGGCGGCCGATGATGCGGTTGACCAGCGTGGACTTTCCCACGTTGGGACGCCCGACGACGGCCACCACCGGGAGCGGCCCGGAATCCGGCTCCGCCTCCGGCGCAACGCCGTCGTCCTCGAATTCCGCGAGATGGGCCTCGGTCCAGCCGCCCTCGTCGCCGTATTCCCCCGTCACGTCACGTCCGTTTCCTTTGATGCCCACCCTTACCCGGCGGCTCGGCGGGACTGCGGCCTCTCGGCCCGCCCGCGCGGCGTCACCGGGTCAGGTGCGCTCTTTCACAAGTCTCAGAACCTCGGAGACGACCTCTTCCAGGGTCAGCTCCGTGGTGTCCAGCTCGATCGCGTCGGCCGCCATCACCAGAGGATCGGCCTTACGCGTCGAATCAAGAGTGTCACGCCGCGCCATCTCGATTTGCTGCGCCTCCACCGTCGTGCCGCTCAGCTCGGCGGTGCGGCGCCGCGCGCGGGCCTCGGGGCTCGCGGTCAGGTAGACCTTCACCGGCGCGCCGGGCGCGACGACCGTGCCGATGTCGCGGCCCTCGACCACTATGTCACCGTCGCCGATGATCGCTCGCTGCTCGCCGACCAGCCGGCCACGGACCTCGGGGACGGCGCTGACCGCGGAGACGGCGGAGGTGACCTCGCGGGTGCGGATCTCGGCGGACACGTCGGAGCCGTCCACGGTGACGCCGGGGGCCTCGGGGTCGGTGCCGATGACGAGCACCGGCTCCGCGACCCGGGCGCCGATCGCCGCGGGGTCGCCCAGATCGACGCCGTGCCGCAGCATCCACCAGGTGATCGCGCGGTACATCGCCCCGGTGTCGAGATAGCGCAGCCCCAGCGCGCGCGCCACTCCGCGCGACGCGCTCGACTTGCCCGACCCCGAAGGACCGTCCATCGCGACGACCAGTGCGGTCACGGCATCTCCCTCTGCGACCCGATTGAGTTGTCCGCAAAGAGGGTACCGGGAATCGGCCACCACCCGGGCATCGTCGCTCCTAGGGGACGTGCCATCCGTGCGCGCGGAGGGCCTCGGCCAGCACCTCCGCCGCCTCGGGCTGGACCGACAGCTCGGCGGCGCCCAGCGGCAGCCCGGGGGCGTGCTCCAGGCGGACGTCCTCGATGTTGACGCCGGCGTCCCTGGCCACCTGGAACAGGCGGGCCAGCTCGCCGGGACGGTCGCCGACGAGGGCCTGGACCACGGCGTAGGCCCTCGGAGGGCCGCCGTGCTTGCCCGGGATCCTGCTCTGGCCGGCGTTGCCGCGCTTCAGCAACTCGGTGACGCGGTCGATGGCCATGGTGTCGTCGACCGAGACCGCGCGCAGGGCCGCGGCGGCGACCGCCAGGTCGGTGGCGACGGCCTCCAGGACCTCGGCCACCGGACGGGCGTTGCCCGACAGGATGACGGCCCACAGGCCCGGATCGCCTCCGGCCACCCGGGTCACGTCGCGCACGCCGGGCCCGGCGAGGCCGAGCGCGGTGTCGGAGGCCTCGGCCAGGCGCGCGGCCACGGCCGAGGCCGCGACGTGCGGGGCGTGCGAGACCAGGGCGACCGCCTCGTCGTGCGCGACCGGATCGACCTCGACGGCGTTGCCACCGCAGAGCTCGATCAGTGAGAGCACGGCCTGGACGGCCTGCGCCGAGGTCTCGGCGCCCGGGCAGTACGCCCAGGGCCGGCCGAGGAACACATCGGCACGCGCCGCGGCGGGACCGGACCGCTCGCGGCCCGCGAGCGGATGACCGGCGACGTAGCTGGTCATGTCGCAGCCGAGCTGGACCGCCTGGGCTATGGGCAGGGCCTTGACGCTGGCCACGTCGGTGTAGAAGCGGGCGGCGTCGGTCTTCTGCAGGTCGAGCAGCCACTGCGCCACGAACTGCGGCGGCACGGCGACCACCGCGAGATCGACGGGCTCCCCGCCGGGCGCCCATTCCTCTCCCGCTCCGAGCTCCCGCGCCAGCCGTACGGCTCCGGCGTCCTGGTCGGCGAGCTTGACGGTCACCCCGTGCTCCCGGAGGGCGAGGGCGATCGACGTGCCGATCAGGCCGGTGCCGACGACCAGGACGCTGCTGAGGCCGGGAGCGGAGCCGCTCACTGCGCGATGTCCACTCTCAGGGCGGTCGCCCCGCGGAGGTAGACGTGCTGGATCTCCTGGCGGGGCCGATCGGTGGCCACGTGGGCCATCAGGCGCACCACGCGCGGCAGCGCGCCCGGCACGTCGATCTCGCTCGCGCAGATGAGCGGCACATCGTGGAAGCCCAGCTTGCGGGCGGCGAGTGCGGGGAACTCGGCGGTGAGGTCGGGCGTGGCCGTGAAGACCACGCTGATCACGTCGTCGGTGGTCAGCCGATTTCGCCCCATCACCTCGGTGACCAGCTCGGTCACCCCGGCGAGGATGGCCTCCCGATCGTTGGAGTCGATCTGGGTGGCACCCCGGATGGCCCGCACCATGTCATCCCCTTCTCACACTGCCGCCCGGCCGTGCTCTGCTTCCGATCAGGCTACATTCCCACGACGGCGTAAAGGTCGCCGACCTCCTTGAGCGTGAGCGTCCGCAGCGTGCCCGGCTTGAGCCGTCCGAGCTTCACGGGCCCGAACTCGATGCGGGCCAGGTCGATCACGGAGTGACCCTCCTGCTCCAGCATCCGACGGACGACGTGGGTGCGGCCCTCGTGGAGCACGATCTCGACCAGCGCCTGCTGGCCGTGCTCCTGGACGATCTTGAAGTCGTCGGCCTTGGCGATGCCGTCCTCCAGCTCGACGCCCTTCTTCAGGCGGCGGCCGAGGTCGCGCGGGATCGGGCCGGGGACCTTCGCCCAGTACTTCTTCTCGACGCCGAAGCTCGGGTGGGTGAGCCTGTGGGCCAGCTCGCCGTCGTTGGTCAGGATGATCAGACCCTCGGTCTCGGTGTCGAGGCGCCCGACGTGGAACAGCCGCTCGGTGCGGTCGGCGACGTAGTCGGACAGGGCCGGGCGGCCCTCGGGGTCGGACATCGTGCTGACGACGCCGATCGGCTTGTTGATCGCGAAGTACACCAGGTCGGGCGCGGTCGGGATGCGCTTGCCGTCGACGTGGATGACCTGCTTGGCCGGGTCGACACGGGCGCCGAACCGGCGCACGACCTGGCCGTCCACCGTGACGCGGCCCTCGCCGATCAGCTCCTCGCAGGTGCGGCGGGCCGCCACTCCGGCCTGGGCGAGCACCTTCTGCAGCCTGATGCCGTCCGGCACCTCGGTCGTGTCGCGCTCGTCGGTGTAGTCGGAGGGGAAGAAGTCGGGATCGCGCAGCGGCTGGCGGGAGGTCTTGAACGCTCCGCCCCGCTCGGGACGGGCGGCCTGGCCGCGCCCGGCCGCGCTGCCGCCACGGCCCAGCGGCGCACCGCCGCGCGTCACCTTGCCGCGGCCCGCCGTGGCGCCACGGCGGGCCGGCGCGCCTGGGCGGCCCGGCTGGGAACCCGCCC
>NZ_BAAAZR010000004.1:524118-631980 GCF_039537005.1 Sphaerisporangium flaviroseum
TTGCCGCGGCCCGCCGTGGCGCCACGGCGGGCCGGCGCGCCTGATCGGCCCGGCTGGGAACCCGCCCGGCCCTGCTCGGGACGGCCGTACCTGCCTCGGGCGCCGCCACCGATCTCGCCGATGGTCTGCACCTCGTCACGCCGGTCGTCACGCCAGGAACCGCCACGCGAGCCGCCTTCGCGGTCGCCGGAGTAGCGGCTCTCCTCGCGGACCGGACGGTCACGGCCGGTCTCGTCCCTGCCGTACCCCTCACGGCCGCCACTGCGACCTGCGCGGAAGGAGCCCCTGTCGTCGTCGCGGGAGCCACGGCGGTCGCCGCCGGGCGCCCCGGCACGGTCACCACGGAAGGAACCGCCACGGTCACCACGGAAGGAACCGCCACGGTCACCACGGAAGGAACCGCCACGGTCGTCGCGGGACGAACCGCCACGGCCACCGCCGAAGGAGCCGCCGCGGGAGGAAGCCCCGCGGTCGGACGAGCCACCACGGTCACCGCGGAAGGAACCCCCGCGGTCGTCGGCCCCGCGGTCGTCACGGGGCCAAGCCCCGCGATCGTCACGGAAGGAGCCCCGGCGCTCGCCGGGCGAGCCCGCGCGGTCGTCACGGAAGGAACCACGGCGGTCGTCGCCGCCGGGCCGGGCGTACCTGTCGCGGGTGCCGCCACGGCCCGCGCGGAAGGAGCCCCTGTCGTCGTCGCGAGAGGGGCCACGGCGGTCGCCGCCGGGCGCCCCGGCACGGTCGCCACGGAAGGAACCGCCACGGTCACCACGGAAGGAACCGCCACGGTCGTCGCGGGACGGAGCCCCGCGGTCACGGCCGTACGAACCGCCACGGTCGCGGTCGAACGAACTCCCACGGTCGCGGTCGAACGAACCCCCGCGGTCATCGCGGGAGGACGGGGCTCGGCGGTCGTCGCCGGGCCTGCCGTATCGGCTACGGGAAGCCTCAGGGGAGGCTCCGGAGTCGCGGTATCCACCGCGGAAGCCCTCACGCGTACGGGACTCGTCGCGGGGACGCAAGTCGCGCTCGTCGCCGCCGCGGCCCGTGGCCGGGCCGCGTCGCTCGTCGGACCGGAAGGCATCGCGGCGCTCTCCGCCACCGAACCCTCCTCGGGAGCCGCCCTGGGCGCCCCGGGAGCCGCCCTGGGCACCTCCTCGCGAGCCGCCGCCGCCTCGGAAGCCGCCGGACCCGCCTCGGGCCCCGGCTCCGCCTCGGGAGCCTGAGGCACCGCCTGGGGCGCCGCCGCGTCCTCGACCGCGTCCATCACCGGACGGGGTACCACGCCTGTTGTTCACTTCTGTTGCTCCTCTAGGGTTTCCACATCGTCGGGAAGGAACGGGGCGAGCGCGGGGAGCTCTTCGAGACTCCGCAGCCCCAGCCTCTCCAGGAAATACGAACTTGTGCGGTAGAGCACCGCCTGGCTCTCGGGGTCGGCGCCGGCCTCTTCGACCAGCCCACGCGCCGCCAGCGTGCGCATGACGCCGTCGCTGTTGACACCCCGGACGGCGGCGACCCTGGCGCGGCTCACCGGCTGGCGGTAGGCCACGACCGCGAGGGTCTCCAGAGCGGCCTGCGTCAGCCTGGTCTGCTGCCCGTCACGGACGAAGCGCTCCACCAGGGCGGCACAGTCGGCGCGCGTGTAGAAACGCCAGCCGCCCGCCACCTCCCGCAGGTCGAAACCCCGTCCCGCTTCGGTGTATTCCGCCGAAAGGGCCCGCAGCGTCTCGGCGATCTCTCGCGAGGGACGCTCGAGCACCTGCGCCAGGGTGACCTCGGCCACCGGCTCGTCGACGACGAGCAGGATCGCCTCCAGAGCCGCGCGCAGGCCCGGCTCGGGATCGGAGGTCTCCCTGATGTCCTCAGGACTCATCGGCTCCATCTTCGCTCTCTCGGCTTTCGGCGCGATCATGGCTCTCGGCCACGTCGGCGCTCGTTGTGCTCTCACGGCTCTCCGGGCGTTCGTCGCCCGGATTGTCCTCGTCGTAGTCGTCGGCGACCGCGATGTCCCCATCGTCGGTGCCGGTCCAGGTCACATGCAGGTCCCCGAGCGGTTCGATCTGGTCGAAGGAGACCGCGGCCTCCCGGAAGAGCTCCAGGACGGCGAGGAAGCGTGCGATGACCTCGAAGGTGCCCGCGCAGTCGGCGGTCAGGGCCCGGAACGTCGCCCTGCGCATGCGCCGGAGCCGTTCCACAACAATAGCCGCTTGCTCGCGGACGTTGGCGACCGGCTGGTAGATGTGGGCGGTGGAGACCGAGGGCGGGAGCTTGGGCGTGAAGGCCCGTGCGGCGACCTTCGCCAGGCGCTCGGGGCCGATGCCCAGCACCAATTCGGGCAGCAGCCCGGCGAACCGCGGCTCCATCTGGACCACCCGGGGGAAGCGCAGCGCCTCATCGGCCATCCACCCGGCGAAGACCTTCGCCACCTCCTTGTAGGCCCGGTATTGCAGCAGGCGGGCGAACAACAGGTCACGGGCCTCGAGCAGGGCCAGGTCCTCCTCGTCCTCCACCTCACCGGTGGGCAGGAGCCTTGCGGCCTTCAGGTCGAGCAGCGTGGCCGCGACGAGCAGGAAGTGGCTCGCCTGGTCGAGATCCCACTCGGTGCCGCGCGCGCGGATGTGGGCGATGAACTCGTCGGTCACCTGGTGCAGGGAGACCTCGGTGATGTCGAGCTTGTGCTTGGAGATCAGCCCGAGCAGCAGGTCGAACGGACCCTCGAAGACCTCCAGGTGAACCTGGAAGGCATCAGGCCTGGTCTGGCCGGTCGCGGGCCGTTCGGTGGTCACCGGCCCATTGTGGCGCACGCCGGCCGTCGGGACGGTCAGTCGCCCTGCGACCACCGGGCGAGGACCTCGCGGGCAAGCTCGCGGTAGGCGGTGGCGCCCATCGACGCGGGGTCGAACTGGGTGATCGGTTCACCGGCGAGCGTGGCGTCGGGGAACCGGACGGTGCGGTTGATCACCGTATGGAACACCTTGTCCCCGAAACCCTGCATGATCGTCTGGAGGACCTCCCGCGCGTGCAGCGTGCGGGGGTCGTACATGGTGGCCAGGATGCCGTCGATCTCGAGGTTCTTGTTGAGCCGCTCCTGGACCTTGGTGATCGACTCCATCAGCAGGGCGACGCCGCGCAGCGCGAAGAACTCGCACTCGAGCGGCACCATCACGCTGTGTGCGCAGGTCAGGGCGTTGACGGCCAGCAGGCCGAGCGACGGCTGGCAGTCGATGAGGCAGATGTCGTAGTCGGGCAGCAACGGCTCCAGCGAGCGGCCCAGGGCGTACTCCCTGGCGACCTCGTTGACGAGCCGGATCTCCGCGCCGGACAGGAAGATGTTGCTGGGCAGCAGATCCATGCCCTCGACGCTGGTGCTGAGGAGCACGTCCTCGGCGGTGACGTCGTTCTCTTCCATGATCAGGTCATAGACGGTCGACTCGAGCGGGCGCGGGTCGATGCCCAGCCCCACGGACAGGGCGCCCTGCGGGTCGAAGTCGACGAGAAGCACGCGCTGACCGCACTCGGCCAGCGAGGCGCCGAGGTTGATCGTCGTGGTCGTCTTGCCGACGCCGCCCTTCTGGTTGACCATGGCCACGACCCGCGCGGGACCATGCGTGGTCGGCGGGATCGGATCTGGAAAGACGGGACGCGGACGCCCGGTGGGACCCAGAATTCCCTCATTCCTGGTTTCGCCCCATGATGCGTCGGGCGCACCGGGCATCTCCCGGATAGAAGCGTCTGTGGTCGCAGTCACCAGTTGAACCTCCCTGACAGCCCCGAACCGGGCCGTCCGGACGGACACTATGGGGTAGGCACGTATGCGGCAAGGCGACGCGCCCTAAGTGCTATGAACTTGGCTGCCGAGCCCCGGTATGGGCTGCCGCGTAGGCCTCACGGAGCCTGTCGACGCTGACCAGTGTGTAGACCTGGGTGGTCGACACCGAGGCGTGGCCGAGCAGTTCCTGCACAACCCTAACGTCAGCTCCTCCGTCAAGGAGGTGAGTTGCGAACGAATGGCGCAACATATGCGGGGAGACCCCGGCCAGGCCCGCACGCTCGGCGGCCGACTGGAGGACCTCCCACGCCCCCTGGCGGGTGAGCCGCCCGCCCCTGGCGTTGAGGAACAGCGCCGCGGTGCCACGCCCGTGCGCGGAGATGGCGGGGCGCGCCCCGGTGAGGTACGCGCCCAGCGCCTCACGGGCGAACCGCCCGAGGGGGACGACCCTCGCGCGCCCGGCCTTGCCGCGCAGCCGTACCTGGCCGGCGTCGATGTCGTCCACGGTGAGGCCGACGGCCTCGGAGATCCGCGCGCCCGTGCCGTACAGCACCTCCAGCAGTGCCCGGTTGCGATGGGTGAGCGGCGCGCCGTCCGGGCCCGCGGCGGCGATGAGCCGCTCCACCTCCGCGACCCCGATGGCCTTGGGCAGGTGGCGCAGCCTGCTGGGCGGATGCACCTTGTGGGCCGGGTCGTGCGCCGAGACCCCCTCACGGAACGCGAACCGGTGGAGCCCTCGTACGGCGGAGACGGCCCTGGCCGCCGAGCTGGCCACCAGGGCGGGGTGGTGCTCGTCGCCTTCACGCAGGGTGGTCAGGAACGCCAGCACGTCGGCCTCGGTCACCTCGGCCAGGGACAGGCGGCCGCGGGACCGCAGATGGAGCAGGTATCGGCTGAGATCGCGCCGGTAGGAGGCGAGGGTGTTGGCCGCCAGCCCTCGCTCCACCGCGAGGTGAGCGAGGTAACCGGCGAGTACGGCCTCGATGTCGGCGTGGGCGCTCAGGACGGACCCTCCTGTCAGGCCTCCTCGGCGTCGGCGGGACGCAGGGCGGCGAAGCCGCCCGACAAAGCGGCGTACGCGGCGAGAATACCCGCGACCGCCGGTGAATTGTGGATCATTCCCGCCAGCACCCTGTTCACCCCATCTGCCAGGGGTATCCACAAGACCGGCATGTCGACTTCCTCGTGCCGGTGCACGAAGAGGTTCTCCTCGTGGGGGATCTCCGCGAGGTCGCGGGCCAGGAAGATGCGGATGCGCTCGTCGGTCATGCCGGGCGAGCTGTAGATGTCGAGGAGGGTGTGCCAGGTCTTCGCGCGGTAGCCCGCCTCCTCGGCCAGCTCGCGCGCCGCGCAGTCGACCAGCGGCTCGTCCGGGACGTCACGGATGCCCGCGGGGAGCTCCCAGAGCAGCCCGCGGACCGGGTGGCGGTACTGCCGCAGCACCAGCACCCGGTCATGCTCGTCGAGCGCCAGCACCGCGACCGAGCCCGGGTGGACGACGTAGTCGCGGTCGGCGACCTCGTCCCCCGGCATGCGGACGGTGTCGGTGCGTACGGAGATCACGCGCGCCGCGAACCGATCCTTGGAGTCGAGGACCTCCCAGGACGCCGGCACGTCGCGCACGTCGTCCAGGGTGAGTTCGCCCGCCGGGCCGTGAGCGGTGCTCACGCGCCCCTCCCGGCCTTCGTCACGGTCTCGCGGACGTCCGCGTACGCCAGAGCCGCCTCGATGAGACCTCTGAAGAGCGGGTGCGCGCGCGTCGGGCGGGAGCGGAACTCCGGATGCGCCTGGGTGCCCACGAAGAACGGGTGGACGTCTGCGTCCATCTCGGCGTACTCGACCAGGCGGCCGTCGGGCGACAAGCCGGAGAAGACCATGCCGACCTGCTCCAGCCGCTCGCGATAGGCGTTGCCCACCTCGTAGCGGTGGCGGTGGCGCTCGTCGGCGGTGGCCGTGCCGTACAGCCGCCGGACGATCGACCCCTCGGAGAGCTTGGCCGGGTAGAGGCCCAGCCGCATCGTGCCGCCCATGTCGCGCTCGCCGGCCACGACGTCCTCCTGGTCGGCCATGGTGGAGATCACCGGGTCGACCGTGTCGGGATCGAACTCGGTGCTGTTCGCCTCCTCGATGCCGGCGAGGTTGCGGGCGGTTTCGATGACCATGCACTGCATGCCGAGGCAGATGCCGAGCAGCGGGATCCGCCTCTCGCGGGTGTGCGTGATCGCGCCGACCTTGCCTTCGATGCCCCGGACCCCGAACCCTCCGGGGATGAGCACCCCGTCGACGCCGTCGAGCTCGCGGGCGGCGCCCTCGGCGGTCTCGCAGTCGTCGCTCTTGACCCAGCGGATGTTGACCCGGGCGTCGCACGCGAAGCCGCCCGCGCGCAGCGCCTCGGTCACGGAGAGGTAGGCGTCGGGCAGGTCGATGTACTTGCCGACGAGCGCGATCGTGACCTCCTGCGCCGGGCGGTGCACCCGGCGGAGCAGCTGGTCCCACTCGTGCCAGTCGACGTCGCGGAAGGGCAGGCCGAGGCGGCGGATGACGTAGGCGTCGAGGCCTTCGGAGTGCAGCACCTTGGGGATGTCGTAGATGCTCGGCGCGTCGATCGCCGAGACGACCGCGTCCTCGTCGACGTCGCACATCAGGCTGATCTTGCGCTTGAGCGAGGTGGTGATGGGCCGGTCGGAGCGGCAGACGATGGCGTCCGGCTGGATGCCGATGCTGCGCAGCGCGGCGACCGAGTGCTGAGTGGGCTTGGTCTTCAGCTCGCCGCTCGGGCCGATGTACGGCAGGAGCGAGACGTGGAGGAAGAAGACGTTGTCACGGCCGACCTCGTGACGGACCTGACGGACCGCCTCCAGGAACGGCAGCGACTCGATGTCGCCCACGGTGCCGCCGACCTCGGTGATGACCACGTCCACATCGGGGCCGGCCATGCCGCGGATGCGGTCCTTGATCTCGTTGGTGATGTGAGGGATGACCTGGACCGTGTCACCGAGGTACTCGCCGCGTCGCTCCTTGGCGATGACGTTGGAGTACACCTGGCCGGTCGTGACGTTGGCCGAGCCGTGCAGCTCGGTGTCGAGGAAGCGCTCGTAGTGGCCGACGTCGAGGTCGGTCTCGGCGCCGTCGTCTGTGACGAACACCTCACCGTGCTGGAAGGGGTTCATCGTGCCGGGGTCGACGTTGAGGTAGGGATCGAGCTTCTGCATGGTGACCCGCAGGCCGCGAAGCTTCAGCAGGCGCCCCAGGCTCGAGGCTGTGAGTCCCTTGCCGAGACTGGAGGCGACGCCTCCGGTGACGAACAGATGCTTGGTGTTTGCGGCGCTGCGCAAGGAGGGTCTCCCGTGGTCCGTTGTGATCGTGGCCGTCCCGACCGGGCGACCCGTGTCCACGGGCTCTCAGGATATCAAAGGACGCTTGCGAAGTGCCCGGACATCCTCCGGGCGTCCGTTCCCTGCATCCTAACCAGGCGGTAACTTTTCCGGTTATGTCACCCCGTGATGCACTACGCCGGATGTTCGGCGGATTTATCCACCGAATCTGGGGCGCGGTGCGCGTCGCCGGCGCGATCACCCCTAAGAGCCCGGCCGGGTACCGGTTCCGCCGTCTCGGCGAGGGCACCTGCCTGTCCTTCCCCCAGGGCGCGATCTTCGGAGAGGCGTGGATCGAGATCGGCGACCACACGCTCGTCGGCGAACGCGTCTCCATCTCCGCGGGAATGGGCCCGGGCGTGGATCTCGGGCCGGACTCCATCGTCCGCATCGGCGGAGGATGCTCGATCGGGCGGGGCAGCCACATCGTGGGCCACCAGTCCATCGACATCGGCGACGACGTCTTCACGGGGCCCTATGTGTACATCACCGACCAGAACCACGTGTACGAGGACCCGGAACTGCCCATCGGCCGCCAGTGGCCGCGCAACAACCCGGTGGCCATCGGGGCGGGCTCCTGGATCGGCGCCGGGGCGATCATCCTTCCGGGGACGCGGATCGGCAGGCAGTCGGTGGTCGCGGGCGGCGCGGTGGTCCGCGGGGAGTTCCCCGACCACTGCGTCATCGCCGGCGTCCCCGCCAAGGTCGTCCGCCGGTACTCCCCCGAGGGGGGGTGGCACCCCCCTCTCCCGGCCGGGATGCCCGGCCCTCTCGGGACGATCCTCCCCGCCTCTGAGCCCCGCTCCCCCGGACCTGAGTCTCCGTTCCCCAGCTTCACCGCCCCCTTCCCCCAACCCTGACCACACCGCCCCACCCGCCCCCTGACCACACCGCCCCGCCTGCCCCCTGACCACACCGCCCCGCCTGCCCGGGGGACGGCCCTTCCCGCCGGTCACCGGCGGACGACCTCCGCCCGTGACCTGGACCGGACCGGCCTTGGGAAGTTACCGTCACGGCATGCGAACAGAGATCTGCGACCGGTTCGGCATCGAGTTCCCTCTGTTCGCTTTCAGCCACTGCCGTGACGTGGTCGCGGCCGTCACCAAGGCGGGCGGGTTCGGCGTGCTGGGCGCGGTCGCCTACTCCCCCGAGCAGCTCGACCGCGAGCTGTCGTGGATCGACAGGCAGGTGCGCGGCCGGCCGTACGGGGTCGACGTGCTGGTCCCCGGGAAGATCGACGAGTCGGCCTCCGACCCCGGCGCCCGGCTCCTCGACTTCATCCCCGAGGTCCATCGCGACTTCGTCGCCCACCTGTTCGCCAAGTACGGCGTCAGTTCGGACAGGACCTTCACGGCCGGGCAGGCGGGCCCGCATCCCACCACGGCCGACGAGCTCGGGCGCAGGGTCACGCATTCGGGGGCGACAGGGCTCATCGACGTGGCCCTGAGGCACCCCATCGGCCTGATCGCCAGCGCGCTCGGCACGCCGCCCCCCGTGATGGTCGAGAAGGCGCGCGCCGCGGGCGTGCCCGTGGCCGCGCTGGTCGGCACCGTCGAGCACGCCCGCCGCCAGGTCGGCGCCGGCGCCGACCTGATCGTCGCCCAGGGCACCGAGGCGGGCGGCCACACCGGCGAGGTGTCCACGATGGTGCTGGTCCCCCAGGTCGTCGACACGGTCGCTCCCGTCCCCGTGCTCGCGGCGGGCGGCATCGCGAACGGGAGGCAGATGGCCGCCGCGCTCGCCCTCGGAGCCGAGGGCGTGTGGTGCGGCTCGGTCTGGCTCACCACCGAGGAGGCAGAGACGCCGCCGGTGGTCAAGCGGAAGATGCTCGCCGCCACCTCCCTCGACACGGTGCGCTCCCGGTCGCGTACGGGCAAGCCGGCCAGGCAGCTGGTGTCCGCCTGGACCAAGGAGTGGGACGAGGCCACCGAGAGCCCGGGAGCGCTGCCGATGCCGCTGCAGATGCTCCTGGCCGAGGGAGCCCTCGCCCGCATCGGCGCCGCGGCCGAGAGCGGCGAGCCCGGCGCCCGGGAGCTGGCGAACTACTTCGTCGGCCAGGTGGTCGGGCAGCTGAACCAGGTGAAGCCGGCCCGCCAGGTCGTCTACGAAATGATCGAGGAGCTGTCCACCGCCACCGAACGCATGAGCAAGATCACTCGCGCCTGATCCGCCTTCCGGGGGCTCAGGCCGCCTCCACCAGGCCCGGCCCGCGGCACACCGTCCATGCGACGACGGCCGCAGCGAACCATGTGAGCGGGATCACTCGTTCCTGATTGGCGAGGGGAACGCAGGGCATCGGGTTCTTCGTCTTCTTAACAGAACACAAGGACTGTGGAGGTGTGATGCTCGCGGTGCTGACCGGCCTCGGGCTGTCCACGGCGGCGGGGCTCAACGCCTACATCCCGCTGCTCGTGGTCGGTTTCCTGGCCAACTTCACCGATGCCGTGAAGCTGCCACAGGACTACTCGTGGCTTACCAACGGCTGGGTGCTCGCCATCATCAGCGTGCTCCTGCTGGCCGAGGTCGTGCTCGACAAGGTGCCCGTCGTCGACCACGTCAACGACATCATCCAGACGGCGGTGCGCCCGGCCGCCGGTGGCGTGGTCTTCAGCGCCACGCAGGCCGCCTCTCAGCTCGACCACTCCACCTGGATGAACCAGAACCCGTGGATGAGCTGGATCCTCGGCATCGGTGTCGCCCTGGCCGTGCACGTCATGAAGGCCTCGGCCCGGCCGGTGGTCAACGTCTCGACGGCCGGTGTCGGCGCTCCCGTCGTCAGCACGGTGGAGGACGCCGGATCGCTGGGCATCAGCCTGATCGCGGTCTTCTTCCCGGTGCTGGTGATCGTCGCCCTGGTCGTGCTCGCGGCCCTCGCCTGGTGGGTGATCCGCCTCCTCCGCAGACGCCGCGCCCGCCGCAACACGCTTCAGCGGGCTCCACACCCCTCCTGATCCACAGGGGTGCCGCCATCTCGGCGCTTGGAGGGTCGGTCAGCCGAGCGAAAGTGCCATGGCGACGATCAGGACCAGCAGGAGCGCCAACCCGCCGCCTGCGACCACCAGGAGGGCGATCATGCAGCCCTTCCCGTTCCATGGCTGGGGGGCGGGGCCGAGCGCGCCTCGTGAGTAGGCCCACATGGGAGCGCGGTATTCGACTTCGAGTGCCATCCCGGGCTGGAGCCAGACCGTCAGGTCCGCAGGCCCGATCTGCGAGGGCAGGACATAGGGCAGGTGGACGTGAAGATGATGCTGACCGGGAGGAAGCGGGATCGTGGTGCGGCCCCATCGGCCCGGCATCCGGTGGCCGTTGAGGATGATCATGGGCGTGATCATGGACAACATGAAGCCGAGCCAATGACGCTTCATATCGAGAACGAGATGCGCCTGCGCCGCGGAGGGAACGTGTTGGGGCGGCCGGCTCCACGGGGTGTGCGGCGCGGGGGGATGCATGGCGCTGATGTTACCGCCATCCCGATCTCTCACGATCTTCCGTGAAGCGCCTGAAACGTGGCGGCATGCGGCGGATCGAGTACGCCGCGGCGGTCTTCGAGCGGTAGGAGCGTTCCTCCTAGGGAAGCCGAAGCCTTCGAAGAGCCTGGGGACCTCGTCGACGGTCGGCTCGTCGTCGTCACGGTGAACAGACGGTCGAGGTTCGGCCGGTTCCGCTCACCGGACCGAGGGCAGAGCCGTTCCGGCGACGGGCCGGGAAATGTCGGAGGCTCCGCGTAGGTTATGGAGATGTGAGGCCGGTAACAGATTTGCAGCGCAGGGTGGCACCTTTCCAGGTGGTCACCGATATGACCCCGTCCGGAGACCAGCCGGCCGCGATCGCCGAGCTGGAGCGGCGTGTCAAGGCCAACGAGAAGGACAATGTCCTGCTGGGCGCCACGGGCACCGGCAAGACGGCGACGGTGGCCTGGCTCATCGAGCGGCTGCAGCGTCCGGCTCTGGTCATGCAGCCCAACAAGACGCTCGCCGCGCAGTTCGCCAACGAGCTGCGCGAGATGCTGCCCAACAACGCCGTCGAGTACTTCGTCTCCTACTACGACTACTACCAGCCCGAGGCGTACATCCCGCAGACCGACACCTACATCGAGAAGGACTCGTCGATCAACGACGAGGTCGACCGGCTGCGCCACTCCGCGACGAACTCCCTGCTGACGCGTCGCGACACCGTCGTGGTGGCCTCGGTGTCCTGCATCTACGGCCTGGGCACCCCGCAGGAGTACGTCGACCGCATGGTCCGGCTCAAGGTGGGCCAGGAGATCGAGCGCGACCAGCTCCTGCGCCGCCTCGTCGACATGCAGTACGCCCGCAACGATCTGTCCTTCACCCGCGGCACCTTCCGGGTGCGCGGCGACACGATCGAGGTCATCCCGCAGTACGAAGAGCTCGCCGTGCGCATCGAGATGTTCGGCGACGAGATCGAGAAGCTGGCGACGCTCCACCCGCTCACCGGTGAGGTGATCACCGAAGACCAGGAGCTCTACATCTTCCCGGCCTCGCACTACGTCGCCGGTCCCGAGCGCATGGAGCGGGCGATCCGCGACATCGAGGCCGAGCTCGCGGTGACGCTGCAGACCATGGAGAAGCAGGGCAAGCTGCTGGAGGCGCAGCGGCTGCGCATGCGCACCACCTACGACATCGAGATGATGCGCCAGGTCGGCAGCTGCTCCGGCATCGAGAACTACTCGCGGCACATCGACGGCCGTGAGGCCGGCTCCGCGCCCAACACCCTGCTCGACTACTTCCCCGAGGACTTCCTGCTGGTCCTCGACGAGTCCCACCAGACCGTGCCCCAGATCGGCGCCATGTACGAAGGCGACGCCTCGCGCAAGCGGGCCCTGGTCGAGCACGGCTTCCGCCTGCCCTCCGCGATCGACAACCGGCCGCTCAAGTGGGAGGAGTTCCTCGAGCGCATCGGGCAGACCGTCTACCTCTCCGCGACCCCCGGGCCGTATGAGCTGGGCCGCAGCAAGGGCGAGGTGGTCGAGCAGGTCATCCGCCCCACCGGGCTGGTCGACCCCGAGGTGGTCGTCAAGCCCACGAAGGGGCAGATCGACGATCTCGTCCACGAGATCCGCGAGCGCACCGACAAGGACGAGCGGGTCCTGGTCACCACGCTGACCAAGAAGATGTCGGAGGACCTCACCGACTATCTTCTGGAGCTCGGCATCCGCGTCCGCTACCTCCACAGCGAGGTCGACACGCTGCGCCGCATCGAGCTGCTCCGCGAGCTGCGCATGGGCGAGTTCGACGTGCTGGTCGGCATCAACCTGCTGCGTGAGGGCCTCGACCTGCCCGAGGTGTCCCTGGTGTCCATCCTCGACGCCGACAAGGAGGGCTTCCTGCGGAGCGAGACGTCGCTGATCCAGACCATCGGCCGTGCCGCGCGTAACGTCTCCGGCCAGGTCCACATGTACGCCGACCGTGTGACGCCGTCCATGGAGCGCGCGATCGAGGAGACCAACCGGCGCCGGGCCAAGCAGGTCGCCTACAACCAGGCCAACGGCGTCGATCCCCAGCCTCTCCGTAAGAAGATCGCCGACATCCTCGACTCCATGGTCAGGGAGGACGCCGACACCGAGAAGCTCCTCGGCGGCGGCCGCCAGCAGAGCCGTGGCAAGGCGCCGGTCCCGGGCCTGTCCTCCCGCCAGGCGGGGCAGCACGCCAAGGCCATCGTGGGCGAGATGCCGAGGGCCCAGCTCGAGTCGCTCGTCCAGTCGCTCACCGAGCAGATGCACACGGCGGCCGCCGACCTGCAATTCGAGGTGGCGGCCCGTCTCCGCGATGAGATCAAGGAGCTCAAACGCGAGCTCCGCGACATGCGCGAGGCCGGGGTCCACTGACCATCGGGAGGGTCGCGAACTGGGCACCTTGGGTCAGAGCCGTCCCACGTCAAGGTGCCGGCCGACCGAGCCTAGGCCCCTCCCAGCACCCATTTGATCGAGGCACCCACGTGATTCCCACCCCAGCTCAGGAACCGCCCCCCAGCGTTTAGACGGTGAATCCACCCGGACCTCTGTGGGAGGTCACGATGTTGGGTGGGCAGCACGTGGGCACCCCCCTAGCGTCGAGACGGTGAACCCCCGAACGCCTGGGGGAGGTCACGATGTTGGGTGGGCAGCACCCGGGTTCGCGATCAACCGGGTGACGGGTGGGGACATCCACCTGAGCACCTTGGGCCACAACGTCACACCTCAAGGTGCCGGCCGAACGAACCAAGACCCCTCCCGGCACCCATTTGATCGAGGCACCCACGTGACTCCCACCCCAGCTCAGGAACCGCCCCCCAGCGTTTAGACGGTGAATCCACCCGGACCTCTGTGGGAGGTCACGATGTTGGACGGGCAGCACGTGGGCACCCCCCTAGCGTCGAGACGGTGAACCCCCGAACGCCTGGGGGAGGTCACGATGTTGGGCGGGCAGCACGTGGGTTCGCGATCAACCGACAACGGGTGGGGACATCCGCCTGAGCACCTTGGATCACAACGTCACACCTCAAGCAAGGTGCCGGCCGACCGGACCAAGACCCCCCGGCACCCATTTGATCGACGCACCCACGTGATTCCCACCCAGCACAGAAACCACCCCCCAACGACGAGACGGTGAACCCACCCCAACGCTTGCGGAAGGTCACGACCTTGGGCGGGCAGCACTCGGGTTCGCGATCAACCGGGCGACGGGTGGGGACATCCACCTGAGCACCTTGGGTCACCACCGTCACCAGGCCACAGGCATTGCGGCGTCGTCCTGATTCATTCAGTCGAAAATCGGCGGTCAGCTGATCGCGCCTGCCATAATCGACCATCTCGCAGGGGTTTCGTTGCCTGTTCCGAGAAACCGTCATCATTACGGCGACGGGTAGGAACGATCGATCACCGTGTCCCGCCCTCATGCCGGTGGCAGTCGCCGACGGCATGCTCGGATATGCGGCGCGCTGATCACAGAAAGACAAACCGGGAGGCCCGACTATGCGTTCGCCCAGCGTGCCGAAATGGTTAACTCGCATGACGCGCGGACAACTCTTCTGGGCATTCACCGGCATCGCGATCCTCATCGTGGTCGCCTCGGTGGCACATGGCAGTCTGGCGAAGATCTACGACGCGGAGCCCGACTTCTTTCTCGGATCCCTGCTGTCGCTGACCGGCTTCTGCTTCGCCAAGGCGTTCAGTCGCGCGAACGTCGACACCGCATTGGCCTTGATCCGCGATGAGCGGGTCACCGAAGTGGCCGAGGCGATGGAGCAGGAAATGCAGCGGCGGCTGCACGCCAGCGGTGTTCATCAGCAGATCTCCCTGCTGAGCAGGAACATAACCTCGGCGAACAAACGCACCTGCGAGTATTTCGATCTCCAGACCAAGGACCCGCGCTTTTACATCACCTCTCCACTTATACGCGTGGTGCTGCAGGACCTCGACGAAGCGCTCAGTAACGTCACCAACCTCGCCCGCGCCGTCGGAAGCGAGGAGGCGCAGCACTCCTTCACCTTGCCGGTCGATGTCCGGTCGCAACTCAGCGACGTGCTTCGCGATTTGCTGGAAGCGACCTCCCGCCGCAACGAGGCCTACGAGGCATTGCTCGCCCAGTTCGAGAACGCCCGCGTGGATGATCTTTGGGGTGCCTTCACGGTGATGACCTCCGACACGCTCAAGGCACAGCGTGATCTGGAGTCGCTGCTCGGCAAGAACATTCTCTCCTCGCCCAAAGACCGGATCATCGTGCTCGTCGGCTATGTGTCGGCGTCGCTGAAACGTGCGCGAAAAGTCGCGGAGATGATCGAGGAGAGGCAGCTCGATGAGCCTCCGGCGATGAGGATCCTTCTCGACGACCTGGAAAAGGTCCTGGAGAAACTCGCCAAGATCGAACTGGGCGCTCCCGTGCTCACGGTCGGCTCGACCGGTCTCCAGGCCTCTCGCTAGGCAAGTCGGCCTTCCCACGACGCGGCTGCTCAGCAGCCCCGATCCTAGGTCCACGACCGTTCACCGGGCTGGCCGCCGCACGACGGCGCCGCCATCGCCGTACCAAACCTCGCCGACCCGGCGCCGAAAACACAGACCACTAGGACAGCGGGAAGAGTCGCGACCCGGCAAAGGCACGTGGACCCCGCCCAAGCCCTTACACCCGACGAAGATACGGAGACACCACCTAAGCCCTCACGCCCGGCAGGCGTGAGAATCGACGCTTAAGAGGACAACCCGTGAGAGCCAGTCATTGGAGCCTGCACGCGGCCGGCCGAGGGCAGAAATCCCGATGAATCGCGTTGGAGAAGTCGGTTAGCCTTCCCGTGATGTTGATCGCGGCTCCGGAGGTATTGATGCAGCAGAGCAAGGTCACGGCCGCCGTTTCGATGCGAGGGCGCGCCCGCTAAGCAGCAGGCTGACGCTCCTCGCCTCGGAACGGTCTCCGGCCTCGTGACCGTTTCCTTTGCTGAGGAGCTCTGTTTTGCGTGCCCTCATGTCCGCGCGTCTCGGCGCGGACTTCTCCAAACTGTGGACCGCTTCGGCCGTGTCCAACGTCGGCGACGGCATCACCATGGCGGTAGGACCGCTGCTCGTCGCCTCCCTGACCAGTGAGCCGGTGCTCGTCGCCGGAGCCGCCTTCGCCCAGCAACTGCCTTGGCTGATCTTCGCGTTGATCAGCGGCGTCTACGTCGACCGTCTCGACCGCCGCCGCCTCGTCATCATCGTCGACCTCCTGCGCGGCCTGGCCCTGGCCGTCCTGGCCGCCGCGGTCGCCACCTCGACCGCTTCCGTCCCGCTGATCTACATCGTGTTCTTCCTGCTCGGTGTCGGTGAGACCCTCGCCGACACCGCCTTCTCCGCGCTGTTGCCCGCCACCGTCGGTCCCGAGCAACTCACCACGGCCAACTCCCGGCTGGCGACCACTACCACCCTGGGCAACCAGATCCTGGCCAAACCATTGGGCGGCTGGCTGTTCGCCATCAGCCCGGCGCTGCCGTTCGCGGCCGACGCCCTGAGCTTCCTCGTCGCGGCGGCGTTGACCTCAGCGATCCGCGTCACCCCGGCCAAGCCGGTCGCCGGTGACAGCGTGCGCGCAGACATCGCGACCGCACTCCGCTGGCTATGGCGGCATCGGCTGCTGCGCACGCTCGCGGTGAGCATGGGTGTGGCCAACGTGGCATTCTGCGCCGCATTCGCGATCTTCGCGCTTTACGCGCAACAGCGGCTCGGCCTGAGCGAGATCGGATACGGGCTCCTGCTCACCACCTTCGGTATCGGCGGACTGGCGGGCAGCATTCTCGCCCCGAGGTTGGGGAGGCGATTCGGAGCCAGAGCACTACTGCGCGGCGGCCTGATCGTCGAGATCATCACCCACGCCGTACTCGCTGCGACCACCGAGCCGCTGGTCGCTGCGGCGATCCTGATCGTCTTCGGCGTGCACAGCGTGAACTGGGGGATCGTCGTGACCACCTGGTTCCAGCGCGCGGTGCCCGACGAACTACGTGGACGCGTCGGCAGCGTCTACGCGCTCACCCAGGTGGGCGGCGCCGCGGCCGGATCGCTGCTCGGCGGCCTGATCGCCCAAGCCACCATGATCACCACGCCGTTCTGGGCAGCCGCTGCCGCCATGACCGCCATCACCGCGGCCGCCTGGCGACCGCTGCGCGCGGCCTGAGCACCGGGAGACACGATGATCACACTGCCCGCTGAGCTCAGGCATGCCCTGAACACCATGATGGCCGGCCACCGTGAGCATGATCTCGCCCGATCGGCCGGCGAGCTCACCGCCCGCTACCGGCGACCCGCCCATGAGCCGGCTCTTCGCTCCATAACCGACGTGGCCGCCTACGCCGCCACCCGCATGCCCGCCACATATGCAGCCGTCACCGCGGCACTCACCCAGGCCGCCGCCTCCGTGCCCGACTTCCGACCAGCGACTCAACTGGACGTCGGAGGTGGCACAGGCGCGGCCATCTGGGCCGCCACCGCCATCTGGCCAAGCCTGCGACAACTCACCCTGATCGAGCGCGACCCCGCCGTCATCGCGTTCGGTCAAGGACTCGCGGCTGCGGCCGCCCATCCCGCGGTCAGGCACGCCACATGGCGGAAATCGGCAATCCGGGCCGACCTCGCCACCCCGCCTGCGGATCTCATCACGATCTCCTACGTCTTGGCGGAGATGCCACCGGACGCTCAGGAGGCAGTCGTACGGTGGTCGGCCGAACACGGGACAATGGTGGCCATCGTCGAGCCCGGCACACCCGATGGATATGCCCGAGTCCTCGCCGCCCGGGACCACTTGATCGGTCTCGGTAGGCGAATCGCGGCGCCCTGCCCGCACACCGGCGCCTGCCCACTTCCGGCAGGTGAGTGGTGCCATTTCTCCGCTCGACTACCCCGCACCGCACTTCATCGCCGGCTCAAGGCAGCGGAACTGGGGTTCGAGGACGAGAAGTTCTCCTACGTCATCGCCACCTCCACGCCGGCGAATCCCCCGGAAAGCCGCATTCTCCGGCATCCACGTACCCGTAAGGGTCTGGTCACACTGACCCTGTGCTCGGAGGAGTTGCTTGAGGAGAACGTGTCCAAGCGACATGGCGACGCCCACCGCGCCGCCCGGAACGCGGCATGGGGTGATCCATGGCCCTAGGACGGATATGTGATGTCAGGTGCCGAGGAGCCTCGGCACCCGACATCACCGCCAAAGACCGCACCGGATATGGCGCCCGCGTACACAGGCCTCCAAGAGCCGCCTGAGCACCCGCGTACAGGTCTCCATGAGCCGCCTCACCCGCGCACAGGTCTCTCCATGAGCCGCCTGAACGCCCGCGCACAGGCCCCCATAAGCCGCCTGAACACCCCGCGTACAGGCTCTCCAGAGCCGCCTGAACACCCGCGCACAGACCTCCAAGAGCCGCCTGAGCACCCGCGTACAGGCCTCCTAGAGCCGCTTAACGCCCCGTTGCCCACTTCTCCCTCCTGGAAGGCGAACCCGATGGCCGACCCTCCCGAAGGCCTCACCCCCGGACAGCGCGTCGCCGGGCACCGGGTCCGACGCGGCATGTCCCAAGCAGTTCTCGCCGGGCTCGGGTCATCAGAGCTCTGGCCGAAGCACTCGGTATCTCACTCTTCGACCTCGTCGGCGAACAGGCCCCTCACGCCAGAGGAGATGAACCGGCCGGCCTCTCCCATCTCCGAGCCGTGCTCCTGGACTACCGTCAGCTCTCCCCGCTGCTGGCCGCCCTCGATGGCGACGGCACCGCACCCCGGCTCGACCATCTCAAGCAGGATCTCGCCGAGGTGATGGACGCCTACCAGCAGCCCCGCTACTCCTTCGTCCTACGCCGGGTCCCGGACCTTCTCGTTCGCGCGCAGCTCGCCGCCCACGCTCACACCGAAGACGAACGGCTCGCCGCGTTCCGGCTCGCGGCCCTCGCCGGCCAGTCCGCGGCGATGATCCTCACCAAGCTCGGAGAACCGGATCTCGCCTGGATCGCAGCACAACGAGGCCTGGCAGCAGCAGAGCAATCCGAGGACCCCGCCGTCATCGGCTCCCTCATGCGTTCGTTGATCCACGCGCTTCACACCCACGGCCGTCCCCTCGACGCCATGAACATGACCCGCACCGCAGCCGACTTCCTGAACCGGCGCCTGGACTCGTCCCGGCCCGCGCTCTTGTCGATCTACGGGACCCTGCTCCTCCCCGGGGCAGTCGCGGCCGCCCGAGCCGGTGACCGCGCCACCGCCAAGGACTACCCCCGCCTAGCCCGCCGTCTCCACCACGGCAAAGCCGCCCACACCGACCGACGGCACCACCCGGTACCTAGAACACGGCCACCCCACCCGTTAATCGCAAGTCCTGAGGCTGTCGGGCCGCTTCCGGTGAGCTAGGTTCGCCGCATGGCGATCAACATTGAGGGCGAATGGTGGAAGGGCGATTCGGCCGCCGACATCGCCGACTACCTCGAGGAACTTGCTCCCGGCGGCTACCCGATTCATACGGCGCGGCCGTCGAGATGCTTGGACTGCTCAAGTGCTGTCTTCAGCATCGAGCTGGACGCAGGTGGCGTGTGTGCTCGTCGGATCTGCTCTGCCTGCGGACGTCACGCCTTCCTTCTTGATAGCGAGGATTACTGGATGGCGGACGACGACGGCAGCGGGCCAGAGAAGATCAGCTGCCCGTGCGGTTCGGACCGTTTCGAGTGCACGATCGGGTTCAGCTTTCGCGAAGGGGACGAAGAGATCCGCTGGGTGAGCATCGGCGTTCGCTGCGTGGAGGACGGCATTCTTGGTTGCTGCTCAGACTGGCAGATCAGGCATGGGCCTGGCTCGCGCTATCTGCTCGACCTCGTCTAACACGCATCGATTCAAGCGGAGCCACGCACCCACCGACGCGGCGAACACCGAATGCTAGATGATCGCGAATGTTCGACTCATCACCAACGTGCACCCGCCCGGATGATCTGACGACGTGCATGGGTCTGTGTGGAGCCCCGTACCGGCGACCCGCCCATGAGCCGGCTCTTCGCTCCATAACCGACGTGGCCGCCTACGCCGCCACCCGCATGCCCGCCACATATGCAGCCGTCACCGCGGCACTCACCCAGGCCGCCGCCTCCGTGCCCGACTTCCGACCAGCGACTCAACTGGACGTCGGAGGTGGCACAGGCGCGGCCATCTGGGCCGCCACCGCCATCTGGCCAAGCCTGCGACAACTCACCCTGATCGAGCGCGACCCCGCCTGAGCACCCGCGTACAGACCTCCAAGAGCCGCCTGAACACCCGCGTACAGGCTTCCTTGAGCCGCGTAACGCCCCGTTGCCCACTTCTCCCTAGAGACAGGTCGAGAGTGCCCCTACAGAGCCTCTCAGCCGTGTTCTGGCACGGCGGGCGTCAGGGCGTCAGGCGTTTTCGGTGGTCGGGTGTTCGCGGAGCTTTGTCCAGACTTCGGCGACCCGCGCGTCCAGGTCGTCGAGGGGGCCCTCGTTGGGGATCACGATGTCGGCGATCTTCAGCCGGTCCTCGCGGGACGCCTGGGCCCTGATGCGCGCCTTGGCGTCCTGCTCGCTCATCCCCCGCAGTTCCACGAGCCTGGACAGCCGAACCTCGTCGGAGGCGTCGACCACGATCACCACGTCGTACATCGGCGCCAGGTCGTTCTCGGCGAGCAACGGGACGTCGTACACCACGATGGCCCCGGCCGGCGCGTCCCGCTGCAGTTCGGCCACCCGCTCCCCGACCCTGGGGTGCACGATGGCGTTGAGCCTGCCGAGCTTCTCCTGATCGGCGAACACGATCTGCCCGAGCTTCTCCCGGTTCAGCGAGCCGTCGTCGCGGAGCACACCGGAGCCGAACGTGTCGACGATGAGGGCGAGGCCGCTGGTACCCGGCTCGACGACCTCCCGCGCGATCTTGTCGGCGTCGATCACCACGGCGCCGTGATCGGCCAGACGCCGGGACACCTCGCTCTTGCCGGACCCGATGCCGCCCGTCAGCCCGATCTTCAGCATGCAGGAAGAGTAGCCAACGCTATGCGGGCTTGCGCATGTGGACCAGGGTGAGGTGGTCGTGGACGCGTTCGCGCCGCGTCTCGCGATAGCCCATGCGGCGGTACAGGCGCAGGTTGCCCTCGGAGAGGTGGCCGGTGAACAGGTCGAAGGAGTCCACCTCCGGGCTCAGCAGGCCTTCGATGGCCCGCAGCAGTGTGGTGCCGACCCCACGGCCCTGCTGGTCGGGGGCGACCACGAGCCGCCCGATGATGCCCGTGCGTTCGGCCAGTTGCCCGCGTACGGCTCCGACGATCCGCTCACCGCCCATGGCCTTGAGCACCGTGGCGCTCGCGATCGTCGCGCGCATCCGTTCCAGCGACTCCACCAGCGGGCCGATGAACGGGTCGCCGTAGAGCTGTGCCTCGCTCACGTAGGCCGCGCGCTGGAGGGTGAGGATCTCTCCGGCGTCCTCGGGCCGTGCCCGTTCGATCCGCGTCACGCGCCCACTGTAGGGGCGCGGGGCACCCCGTAGCGCCGGGGCCGGTGAGCGGGTCCGCGCAACGGAAAGAGGACCCCGCCGAAGCGAGGTCCTCTCCGTGATCGGTTACTCGGACTCAGAGCGTCAGCTCTGGCCACCCGCCAGCTTCTCGCGGAGCGCGGCCAGGGCCTCGTCGGAGGCCAGGGCGCCCGCGGCCGGAGTCGTGCCGCCCGTGGTGGACGGAGGAGTCTCACCGGAGTAGGTGGACGGCCCAGCGGCCTCCGCCTCCTCTGCGCGAGCCTTCTCGACCTGCGACTTGTGAGCCTCGAAGCGGGTCTGGGCCTCGGCGTACTGCCGCTCCCACTCCTCGCGCTGCTTCTCGAAGCCCTCGAGCCACTCGCCCGTCTCGGGGTCGAACCCGTCGGGGTAGATGTAGTTGCCCTGATCGTCGTAGGTCGCCGCCATGCCGTAGAGCGTGGGGTCGAACTCGACGTCGGCACCGATCGCGCCCTCGTTCGCCTGCTTCAGCGACAGCGAGATGCGACGGCGGTCGAGGTCGATGTCGATGATCTTCACGAAGATCTCGTCGCCGACCTGGACGACCTGCTCCGGGATCTCCACGTGGCGCTCGGCCAGCTCGGAGATGTGGACCAGGCCCTCGATGCCCTCCTCGACCCGGACGAACGCACCGAACGGCACCAGCTTGGTGACGCGCCCGGGGACGACCTGGCCGATCTGGTGAGTGCGGGCGAACTGCTGCCAAGGGTCTTCCTGCGTCGCCTTGAGCGACAGCGAGACCCGCTCGCGCTCCATGTCGACGTCGAGAACCTCGACGGTGACCTCCTGGCCCACTTCGACGACCTCGGAGGGGTGGTCGATGTGCTTCCAGGACAGCTCGGAGACGTGAACCAGACCGTCGACGCCGCCGAGGTCCACGAACGCACCGAAGTTGACGATCGAAGAGACGACGCCCTTGCGGACCTGACCCTTCTGCAGGGTGTTGAGGAAGGTCTGGCGGACCTCGGACTGGGTCTGCTCAAGCCAGGCACGGCGGGAAAGAACCACGTTGTTGCGGTTCTTGTCCAGCTCTATGATCTTCGCCTCGAGCTCACGGCCGACGTACGGCTGGAGATCGCGGACACGCCGCATCTCGACCAGCGACGCCGGGAGGAAGCCACGCAGGCCGATGTCGAGGATGAGTCCACCCTTGACGACCTCGATGACCGTGCCGGTGACGATGCCGTCCTCGTCCTTGATCTTTTCGATCGTGCCCCAGGCGCGCTCGTACTGTGCGCGCTTCTTGGAGAGGATCAGCCGGCCTTCCTTGTCCTCCTTCTGGAGAACCAGGGCCTCAACGTGCTCGCCGACCTCGACGACCTCGGCTGGGTCGACATCGTGCTTGATCGAGAGCTCGCGTGAGGGGATGACACCCTCGGTCTTGTAGCCGATGTCGAGCAAGACCTCGTCTCGATCGACCTTGACGACGGTGCCTTCGACGATGTCGCCGTCGTTGAAGTACTTGATGGTCTCGTCGATCGCGGCGAGGAAGGCCTCCTCGGAACCGATGTCATTGACCGCTACCTGCGGGGTGCTCGAGGTGGCCTCAGTGCTGCTCGTCATGTGTGGAATTGCTCCGAACGCGGACAGATGTCGATGTGGCGGACGCGCGGCAGGCCCTCTTTATCGCTCAAGCCGAAGATGGTCGAGATGACCGGTGGTCGACATGACCGAGCGCGAGCCCGCTCCGTCCGAGGCGCACGCGAGCCCACAGCGCAGCGATCAGCATATGAGAGTACGCGGGCGTGGTCAATCCGGCGCTCACCAGCACAACACCGGAAGCCCTCAGTAGGAGATCAACATCCCGACGAGCTTTGCTCGGATCTTACCCTGAAGTCGACGTGGTATGGAGACGTGTGACGGGTCTCCATCCGAGGTGTATCGCCTACCAGGGTGCGTTCTGAGCCACTCCAGCCAGTACTCGGAGCACCATTTCCGGCACTCCCCCTTTTTACCGTTGGACTGGATCCTAGGGACGTTATAGGGGTCGAAGGCCTTCGCGTAGGGCGAAATCGCCGGCTCGGCTCCGGCGAGGAACACGGCGTCGAAGTGGTAGGCGGTGCCGTCCCACTTACCGTCGTGCGCGGTGGCCCGCTTCTTGGGCCGGCTGCCGTACGGAAGGGCGAAGGTGGCCGACGCCGGAGCGCCGAGCTGCTTCATCAGCCGCTCCCCGCGCACGATCGCCTCGGCGACCTCCTTGCTGGTCAGCCGGTAGAGGTCCGGGTGGCCGTACGTGTGGTTGGCCACCTCGAAGCCGTGCTGGACTAGCCACCCCACGGCCGACGCCTGCAGGCCCTTGTCAATGAAGCCGAAGGGGTTCCTGTTGATCCAGAACGTCGCCACCGGGCGGAAGCCCGGATGCTCCCTCGCGACGTCGTAGATGATCCGGACGGCGGTGTCCTTCTTCGGCACGCCGTCGCTGTCGAGGGCGAAGTGCGAGGGATGGCCGTCGTCGAAGCTCAGCACGACCGGGTGGGTGCCCGCCGGGATGTTGATGGCGCCGGCCGCGAACTCGGCCGCGGTGACGGGCACATAGCCGCTCTCGGCGAGCTTCTGGAGCTCGCGGCGGAGCTGGGAGGGGGTGCGGTCGATGGAGGCGATCCGCTTCTTCTGGATCCGGTGGTACATCAGTACCGGGACCAGGCCGGCCTCGTTGGCCCTGGCCTTCCTGGCCGACTCCGCCGTCGCCGTCAGCGGGGACGGCGGGGCCACACTGGGCAGCACGACCTTGGGCACCGGCTTGGCGGCCGGCCGGCCGGCCTCGTGTTCCTTGAAGGGGAGCACCAGCAGCACCACAACGGCGACGATCATGACACCGATGTTCACGATGCCGATGACGTGTGTCAGGGCAGGTGTGCTGCGCAACTGGGCTCCTGGATCGCCGGCAGGTCGAGATTCACCCTAGGACAGTCCATTCGGCCACGTCCGGAGCCAGCGTACACACCCAGCATGTGCTGAAATTTGCTCGTGAACTGGAGTCTGCGCGCCTGTGGCCGTCATGGCCACGTGACCTATGCCCCTGTGGAGAAGGCACTTCGGGAGCGTCTGCGGGCCGAGACGGCCCTCGGGGAGGCGTGGCGCTGCCTGCGGTGCGGAGACTTCACCCTCGGCGCGCCGCACGGCTCCGGCCCCGCCGAGGACGCTCCCATCGTTCTTCGGGGCAAGGCACTGCGCGACGCCACGATCCTGCGGCTGCTGGCGGTGTTCCGGTGGGGGAAAGGGCTGCTGGTGCTGGCGGCGGCGTTCGGGATCTGGAGGTTCCGGGCGCACCAGGACGCGATCAGCATGGCCTTCGACGAGGATCTTCCCCTGCTCCAGCCGCTCGCCGACAAGCTCGGGTGGAACCTGGAGGAGTCGGGGGTGGTCCACACGCTGCGCGCGGTGCTGAGCGCGGAGACCAGCACTCTGACGTGGATCGTGCTCGGCCTGCTCGTCTTCGGAGCGCTGCTCATGGTCGAGGGCGTGGGCCTGTGGCTGCTCCAGCGCTGGGGTGAGTACTTCGCGGTGGTGGCGACGTCGCTGTTCGTCCCGATCGAGATCTACGAGATCGTCGAGAAGGTCACCTGGCTGCGTGTCGTCATCCTGCTGATCAACCTCACGGCCGTGCTGTACATCTTGCTGTCGAAGCGGCTGTTCGGCCTGCGGGGCGGCCGCGCGGCGCACGAGGCCGAACGCCACGAGACCGGCCTGCTGGAGGTGGAGACCGCCGCCCTCGAACGGTCACTCTCCCCCCACCACCCGGCCACCGCCACAGCGAGACAGAAGTGAGCGGCGCGACGCGGGGATCAGTGGCCGGCGGCCTGCCAGGTGGCGCCGGTGCCCACTGAGACGTCGAGGGGGACGCGGAGCTCGTAGGCGGCGCACATCTGGGAGACCACCAGCTCGCGCAGCCGGTCGAGCTCGCCGGGGGCCACCTCGAACACGAGCTCGTCGTGGACCTGCAGCAGCATGCGGGAGCGCAGCTTCTCGGCATGCAACGCACGGTGCACGTCGAGCATGGCGACCTTGATGATGTCGGCCGCCGAACCCTGGATGGGGGCGTTGAGCGCCATGCGCTCGGCCATCTCGCGCCGCTGGCGGTTGTCGCTGGTCAGGTCGGGCAGGTAGCGGCGGCGGCCGAGGATGGTCTCGGTGTAGCCGTCCTGACGGGCCTGCGCGACGATCGCCGCGAGGTAGTCGCGGACGCCGCCGAACTCCTGGAAGTATTCGTCCTTCAGCGCGCGGGCCTCGGCTACGGGGATGCCGAGCTGGCCCGACAGCCCGAAGTCGGACAGTCCGTACGCCAGGCCGTAGTTCATCGCCTTGATCCGCGCCCGGAGCTCGCCGTCGACCTGCTCCGGGGGGATGTCGAAGACCCGGGCCGCGGTCGCCTGGTGGAAGTCGTGCCCGGACTCGAACGCCGCGATCAGCGCCTCGTCCTGGGAGAGGTGGGCCATGATGCGCAGCTCGATCTGGCTGTAGTCGGCCGTGAGCAGCGTCTCGTAACCCTGGCCCACGACGAAGCCCTGCCGGATGCGGCGGCCCTCGGCGGTGCGGATCGGGATGTTCTGCAGGTTGGGCTTCTCGGACGACAGGCGCCCGGTCGCCGCGATGATCTGGTTGTAGGTGGTGTGGATGCGCCCGTCGTCGACGATCTCCTTGATCAGGCCCTCGACGGTGGTGCGCATCCGGGTCTGGTCGCGGTGGCGGAGCAGGATGGTCGGCAGCTCGTTGTCGGTCTGGGTGGCGAGCGTCGCCAGGGCGTCGGCGTCGGTGGTGTAGCCGGTCTTGATCTTCTTGGTCTTGGGCAGCCCGAGCTTGACGAACAGGATCTCCTGGAGCTGCTTGGGCGAGCCCAGGTTGAACTGCTCGCCGACGACCCTGTGGGCCTCCTCGACGGCCTGCTTCACCGCGGCGCCGAACTCCGCCTCGAGCCCGGTGAAGTAGTCGTGGTCGACCGCGATGCCGGCGCGCTCGAGCTCGGCCAGCACGCGGACCAGCGGAAGCTCGACCTCGCGCATCAGCCGGATGCCGCCGCGGGGCTCCAGATGGGCCTCCACCGCGTCGGCCAGCTCCAGCACGGCCTGCGCCCGGATGGCCAGCTCCCGGCCCTCGTCGTCATCGGGATCGTCGAACAGGGCCGCCTGGCCGTTGGACTCGGTCTCCGCGCGCAGCTCGCGGTGGAGATAGCGCAGCACGAGATCATCGAGCGGGAAGGACCGCTGCCCGGGCATGGCGAGATAGGCCGCGAGAGCCGTGTCGCAGGTGAGCCCCTGAAGGTCGAGCCCGTGGGCCCACAGGCCCAGCAGGGGGCCCTTGGCGTCGTGCAGGGCCTTGGGCCTGGACTCGTCGGCGAGCCAGCGGCTCAGGGCGTTCTCGTCGGCGGGGTCGAGGGACACCAGTTCGAGGTAGGCGGCGCGCTGCCGCCCTTCGGAGTCGGCGGGAACGGCGATGGCGATGCCGTCGACGCGGCCCGTGCCGCTGCCATAGGAGCCCTTGAGGGCGAGCCCCGCCCGGCCCTCGGGCGCGGCGGCCAGCCAGGCCTCGACCTCCCCCGGGGCCAGCGTCACGACCTCGACCTGGAACCCCTCCTCGGCCTCAGGCTCGGCCGTGCCGATGGTCTGGTAGAGCCGGTCGCGCAGGACGCGGAACTGCAGCGAGTCGAAGAGCTTGTGGATCTCGTCGCGGTCCCACTTGCCCATCTTGAGCTCGGCCACCTCGGCGTCGAGCGGCACGTCACGGCGGAGCTCGGTGAGCTGGCGGTTGTGGATCACCTGGCCGAGGTGCTCGCGGAGCTTGTCGCCGACCTTGCCCTTGACCTCGTCGACCCGGTCGACCAGCTCGGTGAGCGAGCCGAAATCCTTGATCCACTTGGCGGCGGTCTTCTCCCCCACGCTGGGGATGTTGGGGAGGTTGTCGCTGGGGTCGCCGCGCAGCGCGGCGAAGTCGGGATACTGCTCCGGGGTCAGGCCGTACTTCTCCACGACCGCGGCGGGGTCGAAGCGCGTCATGTCGCTGATGCCACGACGGGTCATCAGCAGCGTGACGCGGTCGTTCACCAGCTGGAGGGCATCGCGGTCACCGGTGACGATGAGCACGTCCATGTCCTGCGCGGCGGCGCGGTGGGCGAGCGTCGCGATCAGGTCGTCGGCCTCGTAACCCGCGAGCGAGAGGTAGGGCACGCGCAGCGCGTCGAGCACCTCGAAGATCAGGCTGACCTGTCCGCGGAAATCCTCGGGGGTCTCCTGGCGGTTGGCCTTGTACTGCCCGAACGCCTCGTGCCGGAAGGTCGGCTCCGACCGGTCGAAGCAGACCACCACGTGGGTCGGCTTCTCGTCGCGCAGGACATTGATCAGCATCGAGGTGAAGCCGTACACCGCCTCGGTGTGCTGGCCGTCGGTCGTGGTGAGGTTCGCGTCCTTCAACGCGTAGAACGCGCGGTACGCGAGTGAATGCCCGTCGAGGAGGAGCAGGCGATCACGGGCGGGGGTCGGTTCCTTCTTCGGCACACCCGCAGCCTAGTCTCCATGTACGACAGAACACTCCTGGCTGAGCAACTGGAGGCTTCCCCTTGACCATGACGAACCCCGAGGACCACGCCCGCCTCCAGTCGCTCTACGGCGGCGACTACAAGGGCACCCTGATCCAGGCCATGGGCATCGAATTCCTCGAGGCCGCGGCGGAACGCGTCGTCGCGCGCATGCCGGTCAAGGGCAACACCCAGCCGTACGGCATCCTGCACGGCGGCGCGTCCTGCGTCCTCGCGGAGACGATCGGGTCGACCGGCGCCGCCCTGCACGCCGGCCCGGGCCGCCAGGCCGTCGGCGTCGAGATCAACGCGACCCACCACCGCTCGGCCACCTCGGGATACGTCACCGGCGTCGCCACCCGGCTGCACGGCGGCCGCAGCATCGCCACGTACGACATCGAGATCACCGACGAGGACGGCCGTCGCGTCTGCACGTCGCGACTCACCTGCATGCTCCGTGACGCCAAGTGATATTTGGTCTTTATCGGACCACGTTTTGCGACTCTCTTTGCGCATGAGCCTCATAGCTCGCTAGCGTTGTGACGCCAGAGCCCGTAGGTGATTGAGTAGACAACGTGTGCGGCCGGGGAAGCCCTACATGGCCCCAAAGATCACCTGCGGGCTCCTAGCATGCACCACCCCCGAAACGGGCGATCCCCGCAGGCCACAGGCCTGCGGGGATCGTTGTCCCTTCGGTGAGCGATCGTCCGCCCCTGAGAACGTCCCAGAGAACGTCCCTCGCCCGGCGAACCGCCGGTCGCCTCAGTGAACCGGAGGCGGAGCCGCCGGCGTGTCGTCGGCCACGCCGGCGTCGTCCTGCGCGTGCGTCGGGTCGAGGACCCGCTTGAGGAACGTGCGCGTGCGGGCGTGCTGGGGGTTGCCGATCACCTGGTCCGGCGGGCCCTCCTCGACGATCACCCCTCCGTCCATGAACACGACCCGGTCGGCGACCTCACGGGCGAAGCTCATCTCGTGGGTGACCACCAGCATCGTCATGCCGTCACGGGCGAGGTCGCGCATGACCGAGAGCACGTCTCCCACCAGCTCGGGGTCGAGCGCGGAGGTGGGCTCGTCGAACAGCATGAGCGCCGGGTCCATGGCCAGCGCCCTGGCGATGGCGACGCGCTGCTGCTGCCCTCCAGAAAGCTGCGGAGGGAAGGTGTCGCACTTGGCGGCCACGCCGACCTTCTCGAGGTTCTCCCGCGCGATGCGCTCGGCCTCGGCCCTGCCCCGCTTGAGCACCCGACGCTGGGCGAGCATGACGTTCTCCAGCGCCGACATGTGCGGGAACAGGTTGAACGACTGGAAGACCATGCCGAGCCTGCGCCGCGCCGCGTCGATGTCGACATCCGGATCGGTCAGCTCGACGCCGCCCACGCTGACACTGCCCTTGGTGGGCACCTCGAGCAGGTTGACGCAGCGGAGCAACGTCGACTTGCCCGACCCGGAAGGCCCGATGACACAGACGACCTGGCCCTCGTCGACGGTGAAGTCGATGCCCTTGAGCACCTCCAGGTCGCCGAAAGACTTGTGCAGGTCCCTGATCTCGACCGCGTGCGTCATCGGGGTCACCGTCCCTTCGCCTGACGGGTTTCGAGACGACCGGCCAGGTAGCCCAGCGGGATCGTGACGAGCAGGTACGTGAGACCGACCACCATGATCGGGGTGGCGTTGCTCGTCGTCGACGCGAGGTCGTTGCCGAACTTGGTCAGCTCGACGTAGTCGCCGCTGACACCGAGGAACAGGACCAGCGAGGAGTCCTTGAGCAGGGACACGAACTGGTTGGTCGTCGGAGGGATCACGATGCGGATCGCCTGCGGGATGACCACCGAGATCATCGCGCGCGAGTGGGACATGCCGAGCGACCGCGCCGCCTCGGTCTGCCCTCTCGGCACGGCCTGGAGGCCGGCCCGGAGCGTCTCCGCCATGTAGGCCGAGCTGACGATCGTCAGGCCCAGGATGCCCTGTCCGTACGTCCCGCCGGGCACCTCGAAGCCGGGAAGCGCCAGGGGCAGGAAGAGGATGAGCAGGAAGATCAGCAGCGCGGGAAGGCCACGGAAGATCTCGACGTAGACGGTGGCGATCCAGCGGTACGGCCGTACGGAGGAAAGGCGCATGAGGGCCAGCAGCAGGCCGCCCAGGGAGCCGAAGACGAATCCGCCGACGGTGTAGATGATCGTGTTCTTGAGCGCCACCGTGAACACTTCGGGCAGCGACTGCTCGGCCACGTCCATCTTGGCGAAGTTCTCGCCCAGCCCTTTCCAGTTGGCCAGGAAAGCGACCGCGACGACCACGGCGATGAGGATGGCGTACTGGATGCCGCGGCTGATCCGCTGCCTCTTGCGGGGGCTGAGCCTGGCCCTGCCGGGCACCTGCCCGGCAGGGCCGACCGGCTCAGCCGTCGTGGGCTGATCGGTCATCGATCAGGATCCGAGCTCGCCGGGCTTCTTGCCGAACCACTTGACGAAGATCTGCTCGTAGGTGCCGTCGGACTTGGCCTTCGCGATCTCCTCGTTGATCACCTTGGCCAGCGCGTCGTTGCCCAGCTTCATGCCGACGCCGTACTGCTCACCGGTGTCGAGGCTGGCGATCAGCTCGAACTTGTCGGCGATCTCGGGCTTCTTCAGCCAGGTGAGCACGACCGGCAGGTCCTGGACGATCACGTCGGCCTGGCCGGACTGCAGGCCCAGCAACTCCTTGGGCGAGTCGGCGAACTCGGTGGGGTCGAGACCCTTGCCCTTCACGTAGTCGAGGCCGGTCGTCGAGGCCTGCGCGCCGAGCTTGAGCCCCTTGGCCTTCACGTCCTCGAGCGACTTGGCGCCGGTGCCCTTCTTGGCCAGCAGCGCCTGCGTGGCGTCGAAATAGGCGTCGGAGAACAACAGGTTCTTCTGACGCTCAGGAGTGATGGTCATACCGGCCGCGGCGACGTCACACTTGCCGGCGTTGAGGGCGGCACCACTCTTGATCACCGCGAAGTCGATGTCCACGATTTCCTGTGTCACACCGAGCTTCTTGGCCGCCAGGTCGACGATGTCGACGTCGAAGCCGACGGTCTTGTCGCCCTGCTTGAACTGGAAAGGCTCATACGGCAGGTTGGTACAGGTAGTGAGCTTGCCCGGATTGATCAGTTTGATCCCGGAAGCTGCTGACGCGCTCCCTGCGGGCGCGTTGGAGCTTGTCGCACTCGAGTCTGATCCGCCACCGCAGGCGGAGAGAAGGAACGCGGCGCTAACAACGAGCGCCCCGATCGGGGTCATACGGCGACGCTTGGGCCTAAAGACCACAACGTCCTCCTCTTTAGCTGTATGTCGGAGTTAAGTTAAGTTACCGTAACCCTGGCCATGGTCCCGCACCTGGTCACCAGGGGTATTACCGTAAAGAAACGATCGCACAACAGGTGTGACAGCCTGGAACTCCCGCCTGAGTGGCGAGTTAGTGTGCGATTCGTGCGAGCACCCCTGGTTCTGCTGGGCTTGACGGTCGTCGCCACCTTGTCCACCGGCTGTTCCAGCGGCCCGGCCAAGTCCGCCGCCACCCCCACCCCCGCCGCCACATATATGATCCCCGCCCAGACCGTGCGTCCCGACGAGACGGTGATCAAAGCGGCGCCCGTGGTCGACGGCCAGATGCGGTTCCGCGTCCTCGGCTTCCACGACGGCATGCCGAGCATGTTCGGCAGCCACGCCGAGTGGAACGCCAAGGGTCAGTACGTCCGGGTGCGCGTCCTCATCGAGAGCACCGACCGCACCAACCAGAAGTTCGACGCCAAGCAGCAACTGCTGGTGGCCTCCGACGGCCGCACGTTCGGCATCGACACCTTCGCACAGGCGATCAAGCGCCAGCCCGACGAGCTACCGGTCGGCAGCTTCGTGCGGATGGAGTTCGACCTGTGGTACGACGTGCCCAAGGACGTCCGCGTAACGAAGATCCGGTTCTTCGCCGATCCGCCCCTGGGAGCCGTGGGCCCCTCCAAGGGCGTCGACGTGCCGCTGCGCTAGCGCCGCCGGGGCCCGGCGAGACGAGACCGCGGCCCGGCCGGGTGATCCCGGCCGGGCCGTGTCATCGCATCTCGCGGCGCTCGGTGAGCGCGTCGAATCTCGGGGCGCTCAGCGAGTGCCGAGCTCGCCTCCGAGGTACGCCTCGCGCACCTGCGGGTCGTCGAGAAGGTCGGCCGCGGGAGCCGACTTCACCACCCTGCCGGTCTCCAGCACGTACGCCCGATGGGCGAGCTGGAGAGCCTGCTGGGCGTTCTGCTCGACCAGCAGGACGGTGGTGCCCCGGTTGTTGATCTCCTTGATGATCGAGAAGATCTGGGCGACCAGCATGGGCGCCAGGCCCATCGAGGGCTCGTCGAGCAGCAGCACCTTCGGCTTGCTCATCAGCGCCCGGCCGATGGCCACCATCTGCTGCTCACCGCCCGACATCGTGCCGCCGGCCTGGTTCTTGCGCTCGGCCAGCCTCGGGAACAGCTCGAAGACCTCGTCGAGGTCCTTGGTGAGGTCGCCGCTGCGGGTGTAGGCACCCATCAGCAGGTTCTCGGTGACGGTCATGCCGGGGAAGACGCCACGTCCCTCCGGAGACTGCCCGATGCCGGCCAGCACCCGCTTGTGCCCGGCGAGCTTGCTGATGTCCTTGCCGTCGAAGATGACGGAGCCCGACGTCAGCGCCCGCAGGCCCGAGATCGTCTTCAGGGTCGTGGTCTTGCCCGCGCCGTTCGCGCCGATGAGGGAGACGATCTCGCCCTCGCCGACCTCCAGCGAGACGCCCTTGATGGCCTCGATCTTGCCGTAGTGGACGTGGATGTCCTTGATCTCAAGAAGCATCTGCGGGAGCCCCCAAGTACGCCTCGATGACCCTCGGGTCGTTCTGGACCTCGGCGGGAAGACCATCGGCGATCTTCTGGCCGAAGTCCAGCACCGCGATACGGTCGCTGATGCCCATGACCAGGGCCATGTCGTGCTCGATCAGCAGGACCGTGCGCCCGGCGTCGCGGATCCTGCGGATCAGGCCCTGCAGGGATTCCTTCTCGGCCGGGTTCATGCCCGCCGCGGGCTCGTCCAGAAGGAGGAGCTTGGGCTTGGTCGCGAGCGCGCGAGCGATCTCGAGCCGCCGCTGGTCGCCGTAAGGAAGGTTCTTGGCCGTCTCCTCGGCGCGGTGGCCGATGCCCACGAACTCCAGCAGTTCCATGGCCAGCGCCTTGCCGTCGCGCTCCTCGTGGCGGTGCCACGGCAGCCCGAGGGCGGCGCTGAACATGCCCGTGCGGTGGTGGGCGTCGGCCCCCACCATGACGTTCTCCAGCGCGGACATGTTGTGGAACAGCCGGATGTTCTGGAAGGTGCGGGCGACGCCGCGCTTGGTGACCTTGAACCGCTTCATGCCGTCGATGCGGTCGCCGTCGAACATCACCTGGCCGGACGTCGGGCGGTAGACGCCGGTGACGACGTTGAACACCGTCGTCTTGCCCGCGCCGTTCGGCCCGATGAGGGCGAAGATCTCACCCTCGTTGATGGTCAGCTCGACCTCACGCAGGGCGACGACGCCGCCGAACTGCATCTTGACCTTCTGCAGCTGCAGAAGCGGACGCGCATCGCTCATTTCCCTGCTCCCTCGGCTGCGCGCTGGGTCTCGGGACCGGGAACCTCCGCGCCCAAGCTGCCCATGCCGCCCGTACCCTCCGCCAGCTCCGCTCTTCGGCGCCGGGAAGGCAACAGGCCCTCCGGACGGAAGATCATCAAGGCGACCAGCGCGGCGCCGAACACCAGGATGCGGTAGTCGGACAGGCCACGGAACCGCTCCGGGAGCCAGGCGACGAGGAACGCGCCCAGGATGACACCGGGGATGTTGCCCGATCCGCCGAGCACGACCGCCGCGAGGATCGTCGCGGACAGCATGAACAGGAAGTCGTTCGGATTGATCGAGATGGTCTTGCCGGCCCAGACGACTCCCATGGCGCCACCGATCGAGGCGCCGATCGCGAAGGCGAGGAGCTTGAACTTGAAGGTCGGCACGCCCATGACCTCGGCGGCGTCCTCGTCCTCGCGGATGGCCGCCCACGCGCGGCCGACCCGGCTCTTCTCCCACCGCTTCACGAAGATGATGATCGCGGTGGCGACCACGACCAGCAGGTAGTAGTAGGGCCTCGGGTCCAGCACGCCGTACTTGAAGATCTCGATGCCGAACAGCTCGACACCCTCGATGCTCGGGGGGTGCGGGATGCCGGCGATGCCGCGCGGGCCGCCGATGGCGTCGGTGTTCTCGGCCGTCTGGCGGACGATCTCTCCGAAGCCGAGCGTGACGATCGCCAGATAGTCACCTCGCAGGCGGAGTGTGGGGCCGCCGAGCATCACTCCGGAGAGCGCCGACAGGATGACCCCGAGGATCAGGATCTCCCAGAAGTTCAGCCCCAGCTCGGTGCCGAGCAACGCCATCGAGTAGCCGCCGATGGCGAAGAACGCGACGAATCCGAGGTCGAGCAGGCCGGCCTGGCCGACGACCACGTTGAGGCCGATCGCCAGGACCACATAGGTACCGATCGGGAAGAACAGGACGCTCGCCCAGTCGCTGTACGGCGACATGAACCGGCCGAACGATTCGTTGGGCAGCAGCAGTGCGATGACGAACAGCATGATGTAGACGGTCCAGCGCTGCCAGCTGGGGGCGGCGGCCCACCGATCGCGGATGCCGTCGATGAACGCCGAGAAGGCGTTCCTGCCGTTGGTGATCGTGGAGTTCGTGCTCATGCGCGTGCCTGCTGGAGGGATTCACCGAGGATGCCGGTGGGACGGAACATCAGGACCAGGACGAGAACCGAGAAAGCGATGACATCCTTCCATCCCGAGCCGAAGACGGCGGCACCGTAGTTCTCGATGAGACCGAGGAACAGACCGCCGACCAGCGCTCCACGTAGGTTGCCGATGCCCCCGAGCACCGCGGCCGTGAAGGCCTTGATGCCGAGGAGGAAGCCGATGGAGAACTTGGTGACCTCGAACTGGAGCACGAACAGCGCGCCCGCGACGCCTGCCATCAGGCCACCGATGAGGAACGTCATCCGCACGATCTTGTCGATGTCCACGCCCATCAGGACCGCGGTCTCCGGGTCCTGGGAGGTGGCGCGGATGCCACGTCCGATCTTGGTGCGGTTCACCAGCAGGTCGAGAAGGACCATCATGCCGATCGCCGCGACGAAGATCAGGATCTGGTCCACCCTGATCTGCGCGCCGCCGATCGTGAACAAGACTTCCTTGTCCATGATGCGGGCCACGCCCATCTGGTTGCGGCCCTGCTGCGGACGGTCGAACACCTGCGGGATGATCACCAGGGCGAAGAGCTCCTGGAGGAACAGGGAGGCGCCGATCGCCGAGATCAGCGCGGCGAGCCGGGAGGCGCCACGCTTGCGAAGCGGACGGTAGGCGATGCGCTCCAGCAACATGGCCGAACCCGCGGAGGCGGCGCCACCCACGAGCACCATCAGCAGCAGGCCGCCGATGAGGGCGAAGCCGGTCAGCGGCGTGGTGATACCGAGCGTCATCACGACGAACGCGGACGCCATGGTGCCGATCATGAAGACCTCGGAGTGCGCGAAGTTGATGAGCCGCAGCACGCCGTAGACCATTGTGTAGCCGAGGGCGACGAGGCCGTAGATCGCGCCCACGATGAGGCCGTCGATCGTGTACGGCCAGAAGGAGCCGAGGAGATTATCGAACACGAGGTTTCGCTTTCAGGGAAGCCTTCAGGCGACAACGGGGAGGGGCGGGATCGCCGCGGCGTTCCCGCCCCCTCATTACCTGGCCGATTACTTTCGTCCGTCAGCCAAGCTTGGCCGTCGTCGTGTCACCGAGCAGGCCGATCTGTCCACCCTTGACCTGGTACATGTAAATCGACTTCGCGGAAGGCTCACCAGTCGGATCGAACTTGATCTGCTTGGAGATGCCCTGGAAGTCGGACTTCCCGATCGCGTCGTTGATGGTCTCGGTCGTGGTCGCGCCCGCTCCGATCGCCTTGAGGAACGTCGTCATGGCGTCGTAGCCCTCGGTGGCGTAGATCAGCGGGTCGGCGCCGAACTTCGCCTTGTAGTCGGCGGCGAACTTCTTCACCTTCTCGTCGGACTCGTCCGGGGTCGGGATGCGGCACGGGCAGCCGATGAGCGTCCCCTCCGCCTGCTTCTCGCCGGCGCCCTCGATGATGCCCTTGTCCAGCGAACCGTCGCCGGAGAAGAACTTCGCGTCCACGCCCTTGTCGCGCAGCTGCTTGATCAGCTTGCCGGCGCCGGCGTAGTACCCGCCGAAGAAGATGGCGTCCGGCTTGGCCGCAGCGGCCTTGTTGACGGTGGAGGAGTAGTCGGTCGCCGCCGGGTCGAGCGCGTCGTCGGTGACCGTGACGCCCTTGGACTTGAGCTGCGCCCGCACAGCGTCGCCGATGCCCTTGCCGTACTCGGACTTGTCGTCGACGACGAAGACGTTCTTGGCCGCGGCCGCACCGGAGATGAAGTCGGCGATGGCCGGACCCTGCACACCGTCGTTGGGGACGACGCGGTGCCAGAACTTCCAGCCGTTCTTGGCGAGGTCGGCGTTGGTGGCCGAAGCGGAGATGTTCGGGATCTTCGCCTCCTCCAGCAGCGGGACGGCCTGCTTGGACTCGCCGGAGAACGCCGGCCCGACCAGCGCGACGATCTTGTCGTCCTTGATCGCCTTCTGGGCCAGGGAGACAGCCGTCGTCGCGTCGGCGCGGCTGTCGTACTTGATCATCTCCACCTTGACCTTGGGGTTGGTGGCGTTGTACTCGTCGACGGCAAGCTGGGCGCCGTTGCTCGGCGGGATGACGATGCCGGAGTTCTCACCCGACAGGTCACCCATAAACCCAATCTTCAATGTGGTCGGCGCGGAGGCGCCGCCGCCGCCCGGCGTCGGCTCTGAGCCTCCGCCACAAGCGGCGAGACCAACGGTAAGCGCCACACCGACGGCGAGCACGCCCCCGAGGCGAGCAATCTTGGGCCGCAAGGTTGCCTTCCTTTCGCCTGATCCCGCGTCGGGATCGGGTTCACAGAACCACCCTGGCGGTCTGGCCAGGGCTCGTTGACGACATTACACCCAGCTCAAGTCACAGGTCGGTACAGAGACCCATCACGTTACCGCTTCGTTATCACACCGGTCCTCTTCGGCGATCGATCCGAAAAGTAAAGGTCACATCGACGGCGGCGCGTTCAAAAAGATCGACCGCCGCTCCGCGAACGGCCGCGCGCCGAGAAAGAGCCCGCAGACCTTGACTTGCGGTCACGAGCATGCCGCCACCGAGCGTGGGCCTCCGGGGGACCCCGGGGGCCGTGATGTACGGCCGCACATGATGGTCATGACTCCTCGGGTCCCCCGGACTCGTTGACGACGGCCTGGGCGACCTGGCGCATGCTCATGCGGCGGTCCATCGAGGCCTTCTGGATCCAGCGGAACGCCTGGGGCTCGGTCCATCCGTGCTCGGCCATCAGCAGGCCCTTCGCGCGCTCGACGAGCTTGCGCGTCTCCAGGCGCTCGCCGAGCGTGGAGACCTCCCGCTCCAGCGCGGTGATCTCCTCGTGGCGGCTCACCGCCATCTCGATCGCCGGGACCAGATCGGACTTGGTGAACGGCTTGACGAGATAGGCCATGGCGCCGGCGTCCCTGGCCCGTTCGACGAGATCGCGCTGGGAGAACGCGGTGAGGATCAGGCACGGGGCGACGCGCTCGGAAACGATGCGCTCGGCGGCCGAAATGCCGTCGAGGATGGGCATCTTCACGTCAAGGATCACCAGATCGGGCCGCTGCTCCAGAGCCAGCTTGATCGCCGTCTCGCCGTCTCCGGCCTCTCCGACGACGGCATAGCCCTCCTCTTCGAGCATCTCCTTGAGGTCGAGGCGGATCAGCGCCTCGTCTTCCACGATCACCACTCGCCGCTGCGTACTCACGACCAAGAGAGTACCGATGTCCGCTAGATTAGGGACACGAGCACGGCGGCGCCCCGATAGACCAACGGCAGAGTCGATGGCCTCAAAATCCATACAGTGTGGGTTCGAATCCCACTCGGGGCACTGACCCGGCGAAACCGCGTGGTTTAGGCCGCGCGGTTTCGGCATTTTCGCCGGCTCGCACGGCCGGCAGCCACAGGTACCACATCCGCCCGTCGGCGGTCCGCAGGCTCCGTGAGACCCATCCCGCGACGGCCGCCTCCGGCACACGGGTGACGTAGGCGGCCATTCGCTCGTCCGGCCGGGTCAGGGCCTTCCGCCGGAAGGTGCGGAACCCGCAGCCCGCCTCGTAGGCCATGGGCAGGGTCGCGGCCGGGCCGCCGACGACACACGGCGCCGAGAGCCCCGACCGCCGCAGCGTCTCGGCGACGGCCCGCTCCCCCGCCCTGTAGGCGTGCGATCGCTCCACCCGGCGATCGAGGATCAGATGCTGGGTGACCAACTGGCCTGCCACCGCGGTCCCGACGACCACGGCGGCCGAGCGCCGGGACCAGGCCAGCCGCACCAGCAGGAGGGCCACGGGCAGGGCCAGCAGGGCGTAGGCGGGCAGCAGGAAGCGCGGCGCGCCGTATCCCACCAGGAACAGGTACTGCGCCGCCAGGCCGGCCCCGGCGGCGCAGGCCAGGCCGTACGGCCCGGCCACGCCGATCCGGCGCGCCACGAGAACCCCTCCCGCGGCGGCGAAGGGCAGCACCAGCCACCAAAGCACCAGGTAGGGGTACTTCACCGGGATATCGCACGGGCGGCACAGCAGCGGCCCGTTGAGCGCCGTGAACTCGTGGAGCACACCCCACGTGGGCCGCAGCGTGCCCTGGATCCGGCTGGCCTCGTGGACGCGGTGCAACAGCCCGCCGTACCGGGTGTAGGCCTCCACGATCCACGGCGCGAGTCCCAGCGCGAGCCCACCCACCAGGGCCGGCAGGACGGCCGCCCGGCGCCACGCGCGTACGGCCGGCCAGGCGAGGCCGAGCGCCAGCACGAGCCACACCGCGTCGCCGGGCCGCAGCAGCGCGGCCACGGCCACGCCGGCCGCCAGGCCGAGGAGCGGGCCCTGGGCCGTCCGGGAGGACGCGGCCACGTCCGGATCGCCGGCGGCGCGGGGGTCCCGGACGGCCAGGAGGAAGAACGCGGTGGCCGCCACCGAGGCGTAGGCGACGTACAGGTTCGGCATCACGGCGCCGCCGTAGTACTGGACCACCCACAGACCGGCGAACAGCAGCGCGGCGAGCGCCACCACGGCCGGGTGCCCACGGTGGGCCAGCACGCGCAGCCAGGGCAGATAGGCCACGAACAGGCCGGTGGAGGACAGCAGCGTCATCCAGAGCCGCACGACCGACGGCGAGGCGGAGAAGAACGCCACCGGGGCGACCAGCCAGGTGATCCCCCGGGCACGCGGAGCGGTGAACGCGGCATCCGGCAGGCTAGGGCTGACCTGGCTGAGATAGACCATCTCGTCCCAGCCCCAGCGCAGGCCGTTGCCGACGAACGCGAGCTGGGCGAGCCCGTACAGCGCCGCCACGAAGGCCAGCGGGGCCGCCGGATGGCCGAGCACCCGCGATGTCCAGAGGGGCCGCCGGCTCCAGAGACGGCCGACCCTCGGCCGGCCGGCCTCTCCCTTGCGACTCCCGGCCACCGTCATGGAACCGATTGAAGCCGGTCGTGTTACGGCGAACCGCCTCACATGCGGCTCTTGGTGATCTCCCCACCGGACCTCTACCGAAGGCGTACGGCCGCACAGGGTCCGCCCGCGCGTACGAGGATCAGGCGCCGCCGCTGGAGACGGCCGAGCCGATGGTGTGGACGCGCAGGGCGTTGGTGGAGCCGTGGTTGCCGGGAGGCGATCCGGCGACGACGACGACCTTGTCGCCCTTCTCGTAGCGGCCGGTGGACAGCAGGGCCGACTCGACCTGGCGCACCATGTCGTCGGTGTGGTGCACGAACGGCACTTCGAAGGTCTCCACGCCCCAGGTGAGGGCGAGCTGGCCGCGCACCTCCGGGGCGGAGGTGAAGGCCAGCAGCGGGATCGGGGAGCGGTAGCGGGCGAGCCGCCGCGCGGTCTCCCCCGACATCGTGAAGGCGCACAGGGCCTTGGCGCCGACGATCGCCCCGACCTCGGCCGCCGCGCGGGCGATCGCGCCGCCGGTGGTCTCGGGGAGCCGCTCGAAGGTGTGCGTCGACTGGAGCGAGTCGGCCTCGGCCGCCGAGGCGATGCGCGCCATCGTCGCGACCGACTCGATGGGATAGCTGCCGACCGAGGTCTCGCCGGAGAGCATGACGGCGTCGGCGCCGTCCATCACGGCGTAGGCGACGTCGGAGGCCTCGGCGCGGGTGGGCCGGGGAGCGCTCATCATCGAGTCGAGCATCTGGGTGGCCACGATGACCGGGTGGGCCTTCTCCCTGGCCAGGGCGATGGCGCGCCGCTGCACGACCGGGACCTGCTCCAGCGGGAGCTCGACGCCGAGGTCGCCGCGGGCGACCATGATGCCGTCGAACGCGTCGACGATCGCCTCGAGATGCTCGACCGCCTGCGGCTTCTCGATCTTGGCGAGCAGCGGCAGGTGGACGCCCTCCTCGTCCATGATGGCGCGCACGATCTGGGCGTCGTCGGGGCTGCGCACGAAGGAGAGGGCGATCATGTCGAAGCCGGTGCGCAGGGCCCAGCGCAGATCCTCCTCGTCCTTGTCGGTGAGGGCGGGGGCGGAGACCACGACACCGGGCAGGTTGAGGCCCTTGTTGTCGGAGATCATGCCGCCGACGACGACCTTGGTGACGACGCGCGGGCCGTCGACCTCCGTGGCCTCCAGCACCAGGCGGCCGTCGTCGACCAGGATCGTGTCGCCGGGGCGCACGTCGTTCGGAAGGCCGTCGTAGGTCGTGGAGACCAGGTTGCGGTCGCCGGGGACGTCTTCGGTGGTGATGGTGAAGACGTCGCCGAAGCCGAGGCGCACGGGGCCCTCGGCGAACCGGCCTACCCGGATCTTCGGCCCCTGGAGGTCCGCTAGAACGCCGACCGCCTTGCCCAGTTCGGCGGCGGCCTCCCTCACCCTGGCGTGAACCTCCTTGTGGAGCTCATGGCTTCCGTGGCTGAGGTTGAACCGCGCGACGTTCATACCCGCGGCGATCAGCTCGCGCAGGCGCTCCGGAGAGGAGGTGGCGGGGCCCAGTGTGCAGACAATCTTCGCTCGACGACTCACAAGTCCTACCCTAATTGGTACAGACCACTTGGTGATGACGAACTCCATCGCCCTTGGGGAAATCCAGGTGGCGCGAGCCCGCCATCGGGCTGCCCCGGGCACGTCGTCGCAGGCAGAAGTCGATGCCTGGACGTGAACCCCGACGTATGCGACCGGGCGCTCCAGGTCCGTATTCAGTGTGCGTGTGCCTCTCAGGATAGGCGTCACGCGAGCGCGGGTCAGCCGCGTCGGCGAACCGGCCATGGCCGTTCATCCGGTGTTCACCATGCGGCCGGTCGGCCCGCCACACCGAAACGGCTCCCGGCCCACGCGTGCGCGTGGGCCGGGAGCCGTATGCGGCCCGCCCTCAGGCGGGTCAGTGCTTGGCGGTGGCGGCGCGGTAGGCGTTGACCAGACCGTGCCCGTAGAAGCCGTTCTTCGACGTGGGGCCCGCGCAGAGGTGCTTCTGCTCGCTCACGGAGTAGGTGATGGAGCCGGACGACGGGCACCCGACTCGGTCGGCCGTGGCGTACAGCAGTTCCTGCACCCGCGCGGGGCTGAGGGCCAGGCCGCCCCTGCCCGGCTTGCCGAAGCGGCTGATCAGGATCGCGGCGACGCCGGCGGCGTGCGGCGAGGCCATCGAGGTGCCGGAGAGGTACTGGTAGTACGAGCACTTCCCTTGGTGGCAGTCGCGCACCACCGAGGAGCCGGTGGGCTTGCCCGAACCGTCGATCAGCTTCTGCTTGCGCAGCGCCCGGGTCGGCGCGGCGGCCAGGATCTCCCTAGCCGTGCCCTTCAGCGAGGTGCCCGCGTCGGTGGGGTCGCCACCGGGAGCGGCGAGGTCGGTCTGCTCGGTCCCGTAGTCGGAGTACCAGGCCTTGCGCTTGCTGGGCCCGACGGCGGAGACGGAGATGACGCCACGCGACTCGGCCGGCACGTTCAGGCAGGAGTTGTCGATCGTGCGGTCACGCTCGGAACCGGCGGGGTAGCCGGGGCTGTCCTTGTCCGTCGTGGGGTGACCGAGGTCGGTGGAGCCGTTCCCGAGCGCGCTGATGAGCGTGACGCCGTGGCCGCGGGCGTAGTCGAGCGCGCGCTGGACACCGGTGATGATCCCGGCCTGCTGCAGTTGCTCGGCGCGGGAGTCGGCCTTGTTGCGGGCGCAGTTGAAGGTCCACGGGTCGACGAAGAAGCTCATGTTGACCACGTCGATGCCCGCGTCACCGGCGTAGGTCAGCGCGTCCAGTACCGGCTTGAGGAAGAAGAAGCCCGAGTCGGTGCCGGCGCGGATGTTGACGAGCGAGACGCCGGGCGCGACGCCCGCGACGCCGATGCCGTTGAGCGGCGAGCCGATGGTGCTCGCCACGTGGGTGCCGTGGCCGTCGTCGTCCACATCGGCCGGGTCCTTGCAGTTCTTGTACTCGCAGGGCCCGTCGAGCGTCTTGCCCTTGGAGTCCTTCGGGCGGTCGACCACGAAGTTGCGGCTGAGCCTGCGGTCGAAGTTGGGGGCGATGTCGGGGTGCCTGCCGTCCACGCCGGTGTCGATGACGCCGACCAGGACCCTCTTGCTGCCGCGGTCCTTGGCGTACGAGCCGCCGGGCGTGGCGCCGATCATTTTCATGTTCCACTGCCGGGCCGACAGCGGGTCGCCGCGGGTCGCGGCGGCGGCGGCCTGGGACGAGGACGCGGCGGCGGGGAAGGCCCCCTGGGCCGGCGCCGAGACCTCCGCGGCGGGGGTGGCGACGGCGGGCACGGAGACCGGGCCCTGGGCCGGGAGGGCGGCGGCCGAACCGACCCTGCGGTTGTCGGTCACGCCGACGATGGACGAGCTCGCGCCCAGCCGCTCGGCGAAGGCCGTGCCCGGACCGTGCACCAGGGCGTACCCCAGCTTGGCGTCCACGGCCTCGACGACGCCGCCGCCGGACCTGATCGCGCTCAGCGCGTCGGCCTGCCTGCCCTGGGCGTAGAAGACGAGGTACTGGCTCGCCTCCCCCGGCGCCGGCCTGGCGACGGCCGGACCGGCGCCCGTCACGAGAGAGCCCGCGGCCAGCGTGCCCGCGACAGCGATTGAAACGACAGCGCCCCTCAGGCGTCTGTACCCCCGCACCATGGACCCTCTCCTCATGCCCTGTCATACGACGAGGCAGCATCTTTCAGCGGATCGAGGACCAAAGCAAATTGTCGATGAAATCCTCCGGCAATCCACCCGTTATAGAGATATATAGCGCCAAGTTACCGGTTGAATGCTTGAAACAGCACAAAGAGGACGGCGCCCCTGGCCCGGGACGCCGTCCTCGAGTCCATCAGATCAGCGGCCGTGCCGTCGGCGGGATCGCGACGGGGAGCGCCGTCTGGCCGGTGAGGTAGTGGTCCGCGGCGGCGGCCGCCGAGCGGCCCTCCGCGATCGCCCACACGATGAGCGACTGGCCACGACCCATGTCACCGGCGACGAAGACACCGTCCACACCCGACATATACGACTTGTTCCGTGCGACGTTGCCCCGGGCGTCGAAGAACGAGTCCGGGTCGCCGGCCAGGGCGGCCAGGTCGGCGAGCAGGGGACCCTTCTCGGGGCCCAGGAAGCCCATGGCCAGCGTGACCAGCTCGGCAGGAATCTCGCGCTCGGTGCCGGGGATGGGCCTGAAGCCGCTGGCCGGCCCCTCCACGTCCACCAGGCGCAGGGCCTTCACCCGTCCCTGGTCGTCCGCGACGAACTCGGTGGTCGAGACGGCGTACACCCGCGCGCCACCCCCGTCCTCGAGCTCCTCGTGGGCGCTCTCCGTCTTGAACAGCATGGGGTACGTCGGCCACGGCTGGGCCTCCGGCCGCAGGCCCGGGGGCTTGGGCATGATCTCGAGCTGGGTCACCGAGATCGCGCCCTGGCGCATCGCGGTGCCGACGCAGTCGGCACCGGTGTCACCGCCGCCGATCACCACGACGTGCTTGCCCTCGGCGGACACCGGGGAGACGGCGAGGTCGCCCTCCTGCACCTTGTTGGACAGCGGGAGGTACTCCATGGCCTGGTAGACGCCCTTGTGCTCGCGGCCGGCCACGGGCAGGTCGCGCCACGCGGTGGCGCCGCCGGAGAGCACGATCGCGTCGAACTCCTCGCGGAGCCGCTCGACCGTGACGTCCACGCCGACGTTGACGCCCGTGCGGAACTCGGTGCCCTCCGCGCGCATCTGCGCGAGGCGCCGGTCGACGTGCCGCTTCTCCATCTTGAACTCGGGAATGCCGTAGCGCAGCAGGCCGCCGATCCGGTCGGCGCGCTCGAACACCACCACGTCGTGCCCGGCCCGGGTGAGCTGCTGGGCCGCGGCCAGGCCCGCGGGCCCCGATCCGACGACGGCGACCTTCTTGCCGGTCCTGGCCGCCGGCGGCTGGGGGGTCACCCAGCCCTCGGCGAAGGCCCGGTCGATGATCTCGACCTCGACCCGCTTGATGGTCACGGGGTCGGAGTTGATGCCCAGCACGCACGCCGCTTCGCAGGGAGCCGGGCACAGGCGGCCGGTGAACTCGGGGAAGTTGTTGGTGGCGTGCAGCCGCTCGATCGCCTCGCGCCAGTCGTCTCGGAACACGAGGTCGTTCCACTCGGGGATGAGGTTCCCGAGCGGGCAGCCGTTGTGGCAGAACGGGATGCCGCAGTCCATGCAGCGCGCGGCCTGCTTGGTGAGGGCCGGCTTGGGGAAGTCCTCGTAGACCTCCCGCCAGTCGCGGATGCGGACGTCGACCGGGCGGCGCGCCGGCAACTCACGCTCGTACGTCAGAAAACCCTTGGGGTCAGCCATCGGTGAAACCTCCCTTAGCCGTGCACGGCGGCCATGACCGCCTCGTCGATGTCCCTGCCCTCGGCACGCGCGGCCTCGGCCGCCTTCAGCACCCGCTTGTAGTCGATCGGCATGACCTTGCCGAAGCGGGTGAGGGTGCCGTCCCAGTCGTCGAGCAGCGTCTTGGCGACGGTGGACCCCGTCTCCGCCAGGTGCCGCTCGACGATGTCCCTGAGGAACTCCGAGTCCTCCTCGGTCAGCTCCTCGACCTCGACCATCTCGCGGTTGACGCGTACGAGGTTCAGGTCGAGCACGTAGGCGACGCCGCCCGACATGCCCGCCGCGAAGTTGCGCCCGGTCGGGCCGAGCACGATCGCCCGGCCGCCCGTCATGTACTCGCAGCCGTGGTCGCCCACGCCCTCCACGACGGCGGTCGCGCCGGAGTTGCGGACGCAGAACCGCTCGCCCACCACGCCCCGGATGAACACCTCGCCGGAGGTCGCGCCGTACAGGCCGACGTTCCCGGCGATGACCTGCGTCTCGGCGCTGAACGGAGCGTCGGGGTGCGGCCGCACCGTGACGCGCCCGCCGGACAGGCCCTTGGCCAGGTAGTCGTTGGCGTCGCCGGTCAGCCGCAGGGTGATGCCCCTGGGCACGAACGCGCCGAAGGAGTTGCCCGCCGACCCGGTGAAGCTCACGTCGATCGTGTTGTCGGGCAGGCCCTGCCCGCCGAACCGCGTGGTCACCTGGTGACCGAGCATGGTGCCGACCGTGCGGTTGACGTTACGGATCGGCAGCTCCAGCGTCACCCGGTCGCCGTACTTGAGCGCACCCTCGGCGAGCTGGATGAGCGTGTTGTCCAGCGCCTTGTCGAGGCCGTGGTCCTGGGCCACCGTGCGGTGCAGCGGCGTGCCCTCGGGCAGCGAGGGGACGTGCAGGATCGGGGACAGGTCGAGACCCGCCGCCTTCCAGTGGTCCTCCGCCGCGGCGGTGTCCAGGAACTCGGCGTGGCCGACGGCCTCGTCGATCGAGCGGAACCCGAGCGCGGCCAGGTACTCGCGGACCTCCTCGGCGACGAACTCGAAGAAGTTGACCACGAACTCCGGCTTGCCGGTGAACCGCTTGCGCAGCTCGGGGTTCTGCGTCGCGACGCCGACCGGGCAGGTGTCCAGGTGGCAGACGCGCATCATGACGCAGCCGGACACCACCAGCGGGGCGGTCGCGAAGCCGAACTCCTCGGCACCGAGCAGCGCGGCGACGATCACGTCGCGGCCGGTCTTGAGCTGGCCGTCAGCCTGCACCACGATGCGGTCGCGCAGGCCGTTGAGCAGCAGCGTCTGCTGGGTCTCCGCCAGGCCGAGCTCCCACGGAGTGCCCGCGTGCTTGATCGAGGTCAGCGGCGAGGCGCCGGTGCCGCCGTCGTGCCCGGAGATGAGCACCACGTCGGCGTGCGCCTTGCTGACCCCGGCCGCCACGGTCCCGACCCCTACCTCCGCGACGAGCTTCACGTGGACGCGCGCGGCGGGGTTGGAGTTCTTCAGATCGTGGATCAGCTGGGCCAGGTCCTCGATGGAGTAGATGTCGTGGTGCGGCGGCGGCGAGATGAGGCCGACGCCGGGCGTGGAGTGCCGGGTCTTGGCGATCCAGGGGTACACCTTGTGACCGGGCAGCTGGCCGCCCTCGCCGGGCTTGGCGCCCTGGGCCATCTTGATCTGCAGGTCGGCGGCGTTGACCAGGTATTCGCTGGTCACGCCGAACCGGCCGGAGGCCACCTGCTTGATCGCGGAGCGGCGCACCGGGTCGTTGAGCCGCTCGGGGTCCTCGCCGCCCTCACCGGTGTTGGACTTGGCGCCCAGCCGGTTCATCGCGATCGCGATGGTCTCGTGCGCCTCCTGCGAGATCGACCCGTAGGACATGGCGCCGGTGGAGAAGCGCTTCACGATGCTCTCGACCGGCTCCACCTCCTCGATCGGGACCGGCGGGCGCACGCCCTCGCGCAGCTTGAACAGCCCACGCAGCGTCATCAGGCTCTCGGCGTGCGAGTCGACCAGGCCGGTGTACTGCTTGAAGATCTCGTACCGCCGCGTGCGGGTGGCGTGCTGCAGCCTGAACACCGTCTCCGGGTTGAACAGGTGCGGCTCGCCCTCGCGCCGCCACTGGTACTCGCCGCCGACCTCCAGGCGCCGGTGGGCGTTCTCGGCGCGCGGGTAGGCCCGCAGGTGCCGCAGGCCGATCTCCTTCGCGAGCACGTCGAAGCCGACGCCGCCCAGCCGGGAGGTGGTGCCTACGAAACAGGCGTCGATGACGTCCTGGCCGAGGCCTAGCGCCTCGAAGATCTGCGCGCCGGTGTAGGAGGCGACCGTGGACACGCCCATCTTGGACATGATCTTCAGTACGCCCTTGCCGTACGCCTTGATCAGGTTGCGCACGGCGGCACGCGGGTCGAGGCTCAGCGCCCCGGTGGCGACCATGTCCTCGATGGTCTCGATCGCCAGGTAGGGGTTGACGGCGGAGGCGCCGTAGCCGATCAGCAGCGCCATGTGGTGGCACTCGCGGGCCTCGCCGGTCTCGATGACCAGGCCGACGCGCGTGCGCGACTTCTCGTGGATCAGGTGGTGGTGCACCGCGCCGGTCAGCATCAGCGACGGGATCGGGGCCATCCGGCCGTCGGAGCCCCGGTCGGAGAGCACGATGATGCGGGCCCCGCCGGCGATCGCCTGCGAGACCTCCGCGCAGATCTCCTCCAGCCGGTGCAGCAGCCCCTCACCGCCGCCGGCCACCTCGAACAGGCCGGAGACGACGTGCGGCTGGAATCCGGGCAGCGCGCCCTCGTCGTTGATGTGGATGACCTTGGCGAGCTCGTCGTTGTCGATCACCGGATACGGCAGGACGAGCCTGCGGCAGGACGCCGGGCCGGGCTCGAGCAGGTTGCCCTCCGGGCCGATGGTCGTCTGCAGCGAGGTGACGAGCTCTTCGCGGATCGCGTCCAGCGGCGGGTTGGTCACCTGGGCGAACAGCTGGCTGAAGTAGTCGAACAGCAGCCGCGGCTTCTCGCTCAGGACGGCGACGGGCGAGTCGGTGCCCATCGAGCCGATCGGCTCGGCGCCGGCCTTGGCCATCGGGGCCAGGATGACGCGCAGCTCCTCCTCGGTGTAGCCGAAGGTCTGCTGGCGCTTGACCAGGGCCTCGTGGGTGACGATCGGGCGCTGCCGCTCGGGCAGCTCCTCGAAGCGCACGAGCCCGGCGTGCAGCCACTCGCCGTACGAGTGCTCGCCGGCGAGCTCGGCCTTGACCTCGTCGTCCTCGATGATCATGCCGCGCTCGGTGTCGACGAGGAACATCTTGCCGGGCTGCAGCCGGCCCTTGCGGACGACCTTGGACGGCTCGATGTCCAGCACGCCGGCCTCGGACGCGAGCACGACCAGGCCGTCGTCGGTCACCCAGAACCGGCCGGGACGCAGGCCGTTGCGGTCGAGGACCGCGCCCACGAGAGTGCCGTCGCTGAAGGTGATCGACGCAGGACCGTCCCACGCCTCCATCGACGTGGAGTGGTACTCGTAGAAGGCGCGGCGCGCGGGATCCATCTCGGTGTGGTTCTCCCACGCCTCGGGGATCATCATGAGCACCGCGTGCGGGAGGCTGCGGCCACCGAGGTGGAGCAGTTCCAGGCACTCGTCGAAGGACGCGGTGTCGGAGGCGTCCGGGTCGCAGATCGGGAAGAGCCGCGCGAGGTCACCGGGGATCAGGTCGGTCCGCAGCATCGCCTCGCGGGCCCGCATCCAGTTGCGGTTGCCCTTGACGGTGTTGATCTCACCGTTGTGCGCGATGTACCGGTAGGGGTGGGCCAGCGGCCACGACGGGAAGGTGTTGGTGGAGAAACGTGAGTGCACCAGGGCGATCGCGCTGGCGAACCTCTCGTCGGACAGGTCGGGGAAGAAGGGCTCGAGCTGCGGCGTCGTCAGCATGCCCTTGTAGACGATCGTCCGCGACGACAGGGAGGGGAAGTAGACGTCCACCTCGTGCTCGGCGCGCTTGCGCAGGCAGAAGACCCGGCGATCGAGCTGCAGCCCGGTCTCGCCGTCCGGAGAGGAGACGAAGAGCTGCCGGAAGGCCGGCATGACCGCACGGGCACTCGGCCCGGCATGGGCGTGGTCGACGGGAACCTCGCGCCAGCCGAGGACCGTGAGTCCCTCCTCGGCGGCGATCTCCTCGATCATCCCGGTGCCGATCGCGCGGGCCTGCTCGTCGTTCGGCAGGAACGCGATGCCGGCGGCGTAGGAGCCGGCCGGGGGAAGCGGGAAGTCCACGGATTCGCGGAGGAACGCGTCGGGTATCTGCGTCAGGATTCCGGCTCCGTCGCCGGTGTCCGGTTCGCTACCCTTGGCCCCTCGGTGATCCAGGTTGCACAGTGCCGTCAGGGCCTTCGCTACGATGTCGTGACTGCGGCGCCCGGCGACATCCGCCACCATGGCGACACCGCACGCGTCATGCTCCTGCGAAGGGTGATACAGGCCCTGGGGCTCGGGGGAACCGAGGTGGGCAGCAGGCATTGAATCCCTCCCGTCGTCTTCGTCTGCTTCGTCTGGCTTGGCGAGTGCAGGCAAGAGGGACGACGTTGGCCCTGCTGCTGTTAGGTGTGTAGAGACTACCGCACCCTGTCGGAATAGTGCCCGCCAGGTGGTGATCGCGAACATTCACCGTGTAGGTGGTGAGGACACTGGAGTGTCCGGTGTCGTACGTCCCGGGCCGCAGTTAGCAGAACGACTCACGGAACGACGTTATTCCGGGACAGATTGTCGCCATGTTGCCTGGTAAGGCCCATGTTCCGGTCAAGACACACCGCGTCGGCCGGCCGCCGTGGCCCCGCCGGCGGCGCGCTCAGCCGCCGGCGCTCAGGACGCGCCGCTGGACGAACCCGCTGAGCGTCTCTAGGGCGAGCTGCGGGAAGGTGAGATCGGCTCTGCCCTCGTCGCCCACCGGGCCGACCCAGTTGACCACCGCGAAGTGGCCGAGTGCCCGCACCTCCGCCCTGCTGTGGCCGGCGTCGAACGACGGCGGCTGGCCGGGGGCGAGCCGCAGGAACCCCTCGCCGTCCTTGGGGTCGAGCGCGGTCACGAGCCGGTCGGCCGAGGCGCCGTCGGCCATGTCGAACACGGCGTACTGGCCGGAGACGGCGCCGTCGGAGCTGGAGAAGCTCGCGCGCACGACGCGGGCGCAGCCGGTGACGGCGCTGGTCGGGCCACTCCCCCACAGCGCCTCCGCGCAGTCGGTGGACACGGTGACCTGGCGGCGGTTCATGGCCACGCCCGAGGAGGTGAGCGTGGCGGCCTGCCCGAACACCTCCTGCTCGCTCACCGGGCGGGGGTCCTTCGCCCGGGTGGCGATCGGGTCGTACAGCGCGGATGTGCGCTCACCCCGGAACGTCGCCGGGCTCGGGCCCGTCTCCGGCCGCAGGGTGACGAACAGGATCGACCCCGCGCCGGCGAGCACTCCGGCGACCGCGACGGCGATCCACGTACGGCTGAGCATGGCCAGTCAGCCTACTTCGCGGGAGGGGTCGCGGACCCGGTGACGGCGACGACGCGGCGGTAGATCGCCTTCTCGGCGCCCCGGGCGCCCAGGATCAGCGAGACGAAGTCGTCCTTGGCCGTCGGCTCCTGGCCGTCGGCCCGCCCGACCCAGACGAACCCGGCGTAGTGCCCCATCGCGTGACCGCTGGCCTCGGTGTAGCCGTCGGTCACGAAGGAGGCGGCCTCCGACTCCAGCGGGCGCACCCAGCCGCCCCCTCGGTAGAGGGTGGCCATGTCGCGCACGAACCCGTCGGCGGCCTCGGAACTGGCCATGTTGAACAGGGTGTACTGGGCGATGTACCGGCGGTCCGCACTCAGGTAGACACCGCGGACGGCCTGCGTGCAGCCGGTCTCCGGGAGCTTGGCCAGCACGCCGCCACCCCACATGGCGGGCGCGCAGGCATCGTCGAGGCGGCGGCCGAGCAGCTTCAAGGTCAGCTTGCCGCTCTTGAGCGTCTTGGTGGCGAAGACCTCCTCGGCCCGCAGCGGCGCCCTGTCGGCCTTGCGGTCGGCGATCGGGGCGAACAGCTTGAGCGAGGGCCAGGCCTGGTACTCGGCGGGACGGGGAAGGCCGATGGTGTCGGCCGAGCCGCTCTGCTCGGGCGGCGTGGAGACGCCGAGCGTGCTGATGATCGCGGTGAGCCCGAACCCTCCCAGCAGCACGGCCACGACCGTGCCGACGGCGATCAGGATGCGTTGCTGCCGCTGCGTCAGCCCGCGCTCGGACAGGGCCTCCACCTCGAACGAGGACCGGCGTCTCTTACTGCCGCGCGCGCTCACTGGCCGCCGGCACCCGGAAGCGAGCCGTGGCCGGGCATCAGGGCGCCGGCCACGGCGCCGGACACGGCCGGGCGGAGCCATCCGCCGGCCATATCGCGGTGCTTGTGGCGCATCTCGGCGTGCCCCCCCGAGGAGCCGCCTTGGATCATCGTGAATTCGCCTCCGAGTCGGACACCGCCTGCACCGCGGGATGGGCCGGGTCGGCGTCCCCGCCGGCGTCGGAGCCGATGACCGGATCCTGGGAGGGACGGATCGCTTCCCCGGCGTCCGCCTGATCCGCAGGATGGGCCGGGTCGACGTCCCCGCCGGCGTCGGAACCGATGACGGGATCCTGGGAGGGACGGATCGCCTCCCCGGCGTCCGCCTGATCCGCGGGATGGGCCGGGTCGACGTCCCCGCCGATGACCGGATCCTGGGCGGGAACGTTCTGGACCTCACCCGGGTCGGCCTGGTTCGCGGGGTGCGCCGGATCCGCCGCGCCCTCTTCCTCGCCCAGGGCGAGTGCGGGCTCGGCGGAGGGATCCGGCGCACCGGTGCCTTCCGCTACGGTCGACGCCTCGGCGACCTCGTGGTCGTCGGCCTGGTCGGCGGGATGCGCCGGGTCGGACACGGCTCCCGGACCCGCCGGCGGCACCACGATCTCCTCGGTGGTCTTGTTCCTGGTGAGCCAGAAGTAGACCAGGGCGCCGATGAGGATCACCACGGAGGTCCATTGGTTCAGCCGCAGGCCGAGGATCTGGTGGGCGGGGTCGACCCGCATGCCCTCGATCCAGAAGCGGCCCACGGTGTAGCCCGCGACGTAGAGCGCGAACAGCCTTCCGTGAGTCAGTGCGTACCGCCGGCCGGCCCAGATGAGCACGCCCGCCAGGGCCAGGTCCCACAACGACTCGTACAGGAAGGTGGGATGGTAGGTCGCCACGCCGGGGACCGTGCCGGGACGGCCGGGATCGATCTCCAGGCCCCACGGGAGAGTGGTCGGGCCGCCGAAGAGCTCCTGGTTGAAATAGTTGCCCCAGCGGCCGATGGCCTGGCCCACCGCAATGCCGGGCGCCACCGCGTCGGCCACCGCCGACAGCGAGATGCCGCGTCTTCGGCAGGCGATCCACACCCCGACGCCGCCGAGCGCCACCGCGCCCCAGATGCCGAGGCCGCCGTGCCAGATGTACAGCGCGTCGATCGGCTCGTTGGGGGCGTCGGGCCCGAAGTAGAGCTGCCAGTCGGTGATGACGTGATAGAGCCGCCCGCCGACCAGGCCGAACGGAACGGCCCAGACGGCGAGGTCGGTGATGGTGCCGGGCTCGCCGCCGCGGGCACGCCAGCGGCGCTCGCCGATCCAGACGGCGGCGATGACACCGAGCACGATGCAGAAAGCGTAGGCCCGCAGAGGGATCGGTCCGAGGTGCCAGACCCCTTCTGACGGGCTGGGAATGAAGGCCAGGGGCATGTCAGGTGACGTTACCGTTTCCTGGGCTACTTCGCGGCATCAAGGATGGCCTGGCGCAGGGCGGCCGGGCTGAAGGCCACCTTGTTGTCGAGCTCCTTGCCGTCGAGGCGCAGGGTCGGCGTGCCCTGGGTGATGACTCCGGAGTCCAGGACCTTCTTGCTGTAGTCGGTCTGGGCCTGGAGGTGCTTCTGGCTCTTCACACAGGACTCGAACCCGGGGTCGGTGACTCCGGCCTCCTTGCCCCACTTGACGAGGTCGTCGATCGCGAAGCCGCTCGCGCTCTCGGACGGCTGCTCCTTGAACAGCCTGTCGTGGAAGGCCATCCACTGCTTGCCGTCCGGCACGCACCGGGCGGCAGCGGAGGCGCGCATGGTGTTGTTGTGCGCGGGCTCGGCGCTGAAGATGTTGATGGGGTGGTAGACCACCTTCACCTGGCCCGCCGCCGCCATGTTCTTCACCGTCGCCGAACTGGTCTGCTCGAAGCCCTGGCAGGCGGGACACTGGTAGTCCTCGTAGATGTCCAGGACCGGCTTCTCGACGCCCGGCTTGGCCATGACCACCGAGCCGTCGGCCTGCTGGGTGATCGGGGCGAGCGGCCCGCTGAGGGTCTCCGACTTGCCCGACTGGACATACCACCAGCCGCCCACGACGACCGCGAGCACCACGACCGCCACGATGACGACGGTGGCGAGGCGCTTGCGCTGCGCCTGCTTGCGCTCCTGCTCACGCTGGGCCTTGATCCGATCGCGCGCCGAGAGGTCCCGCGCAGCCTTTCCCATCAGAGACTCTCCTTCGTGTCGGGCTCATCGTCGGTGCCGTCGGCGTCGTGGTCCGGGCGCCCCGGCGACCGCGCCGGGGCCAGCCCCAGGGCGGAGTCGAGCGCCAAGCGGCCCGGGCCGAACCAGACGATCCACGCCCCCAACAGGAACAATCCGCCGTCGCGGAGGATTTCCCAGAAATAAGAGGGGCTCTGCCCGGCCGCCAGCTTGCCGCCCCCGCCGAAGCACCCGCAGTCGATGCGCAGGCCGCGAGCCCACGCCGACGCGATGCCGACCACGAAGGCCAGCATGAGCAGCGCGGAGACGGATCCCGCCACACGCGTGAGCAGCCCGACAACAAGCAACACCCCGACGACTATCTCTATGATCGGCAGGCCGTAGCCCACCGCGGTGGCGACCGGCTCCGACAGCAGCTCGTAGGCCTTCACCGCTTGGACGGAGAGGGCGGGTGTGCCGATTTTCAGCCAGCCGGCCGCGATCAGCACCCCGGCGACGACGAGCCGGGCGACGGTCGTCACCCAGGGTACCGCCGGGCGCACGTAAAGCGACCTCATCGGCGCGGCCTCCTCGGAAGTCCGGGCATTCTCATCTCCTTGGTCACGAACAGGCCGGTCTGCGGGACATCCAGCCGCGGACGTCCGGCACCGGGCACCGCATACCGAGTCCGGCACCGGGCACCGGGTACCGAGTCCGGCACCGGCGTTCCGCCGAAGAGTACCGGCTGCTCAGCCCATCATGACCACGATAAGAACCCGGTAAACGACCTTTGGGGGACGCCTGGCGGCGGCGAGCGCACCCGCGTGGACCTGCGGCGCAGGCCTCGCGAGTGGGATCAGGCGCGCACTCCCGCAGCCAGCTCGGCGGCGAGCTCGCGCACCGTCGCCAGGCCCGAGGACTCGTCGGGGGCGTCGAGGATGCGGCGGATGAACGCGGACCCCACGATGACACCGTCAGCGTAGCCCGCGACCTCCGCGGCCTGGGCACCGGTGCCGACACCGAGCCCCACGCAGACCGGCAGGTCGGTGTGGACGCGGCAGTGCTTCACCAGGCCCTCGGCCGCCGCGCTCACGCTCGTGCGGGCGCCGGTGACCCCCATCAGCGAGGCGGCGTACACGAACCCGGTGCAGCGGTCGACCACGGCCTGGATGCGCGGATCGGTGGAACTGGGCGCGACGAGGAACACCGTGTCGATGCCCGCGTCGGCGCTGAACGAGCACCAGGGCCCGGCCTCCTCGGGCGTGAGGTCGGGGGTGATGGTGCCCACGCCGCCCGCGTTGGCGAGGTCGCGGGCGAAACGCTCGGCCCCGTAGCGGTCGATCGGGTTCCAGTAGGTCATGACCAGCACGGCCGCGCCGGTCTTGGCCACTCCCTCGACGGTGCGCATCACGTCGGCGATGCGGGTGCCGTTGGTCAGCGCCCGGTGCACGGCGGCCTGGATGGTGGGACCGTCCATCAGCGGATCGGAGTACGGCAGGCCGATCTCGATGACGTCACAGCCCGCCTCGACCATGGCGGTCGCGGCGGCGACGGCGCCGTCCTTGGAGGGGAAGCCGGCCGGAAGGTATCCGACGAGAGCGGCTCGCCTGTCGGCCCGCGCCTTCTCGAACACCGTCTGAAGAGTCGTCATTTCAGGAAGTCCCGCTCACAGGTCTGTGGGCCTACAGGTTGAAATATTTCATGGCGGTGCCCATGTCCTTGTCGCCGCGGCCCGAGAGGTTGACCAGGATGGTCGCCTCGGGGCCGAGCTCCCGGCCGAGCTTCATCGTGCCGGCGAGCGCGTGCGCCGACTCGATCGCGGGGATGATGCCCTCGGTGCGGGCGAGGATGGAGAAGGCCTCCATCGCCTCGTCGTCGGTGATGCCGTGGTAGCTCGCGCGGCCGGAGTCCTTCAGCCAGGCGTGCTCGGGGCCGACACCGGGATAGTCGAGGCCGGCGGAGATCGAGTGGGACTCGATGGTCTGGCCCTCGTCGTCCTGCAGGACGTAGGTGCGGGAGCCGTGCAGGACGCCGACCGAGCCCTCGGTGAGGGTCAGAGCGTGCTCGCCGCTCTCGACGCCGTGGCCGCCGGCCTCGTAGCCGTGCAGCGCGACGCCCTCGTCATCGATGAAGGCGTGGAAGATGCCGATGGCGTTGGAACCGCCGCCGACGGCCGCCGCGACGGCGTCGGGAAGCCGGCCGGTGAGTTCGAGGACCTGGCGGCGGGCCTCGACGCCGATGATGCGCGCGAAGTCGCGGACGATCTCGGGGAAGGGATGGGGCCCGGCGACCGTGCCGAACAGGTAGTGGGTGCTGTCGACGTTGGTGACCCAGTCGCGGAACGCCTCGTTGATGGCGTCCTTGAGGGTGCGGCTGCCGTTGGCGACCGGGACGACGCCGGCCCCGAGGAGCTTCATGCGTGCCACGTTGAGCGCCTGGCGCTCGCAGTCGACCTCGCCCATGTAGATGACGCATTCGAGGCCGAGCAGGGCGCAGGCGGTCGCGGTGGCGACGCCGTGCTGGCCCGCGCCGGTCTCGGCGATGACGCGCGTCTTGCCCAGGCGCTTGGTGAGCAGGGCCTGGCCGAGCACATTGTTGATCTTGTGGGCGCCGGTGTGCGTGAGGTCCTCGCGCTTGAGGATCACGCGGGCGCCGCCCGCCGCCTCGCTGAACCGGCGCACCTCGGTGATGGTGGTCGGCCGGCCCGCGTATGTGCGCAGCAGGTGGTCGAACTCGCGCAGGAACCCGGCGTCGGTCTTGGCCTCTTCGTAGACCCGGGCCACCTCGTCGAGGGCGGGGATCAGCGCCTCCGGCACGAACCGGCCGCCGAAGACGCCGAAGCGGCCACGGATGTCGGGATCGTTGCCTGCCGGGCCGTTGCCCGCGAAGTCGGCCGCGGTGATCAGCATGCCTTCGGTCGTCACTGCTGCCTCTCGGGTCCGTTGTCGAGTCGCGATGCGGGGTGTGCGCCGGCGGTGACCAGATCGACCACCGCGGCCCGCGGGTCCTTGCCTGTGACCAGGCTCTCGCCGACGAGCACGGCGTCCGCGCCCGCTCGAGCGTACGCCAGCAGGTCGTGCGGGCCGCGCACACCGGATTCGGCGATCTTGATGACGCCGTCCGGGATCTTGGGTGCGATGCGGGAGAAGACCTCGCGATCGACCTCGAGGGTCTTGAGGTTCCGCGCGTTCACACCGATGATCTTCGCGCCCGCTTCCAGAGCCCGGTCGAGCTCTTCCTCAGTATGCACCTCGACCAGCGGCACCAGGCCGATCGACTCGGCGCGTTCGATCAACGAGATCAGAGCGTTCTGGTCGAGAGCGGCCACGATCAGCAGCGCCAGGTCGGCGCCGTGGGCCCGGGCCTCCCACAGCTGGTAGGAGCTGACGACGAAGTCCTTGCGCAGGACCGGGATGTCGACGGCCGCGCGCACCGCGGCCAGATCTTCCAGGCTTCCGCCGAACCTGCGCCGCTCGGTCAGCACGCTGATGACGTGCGCGCCGCCCGCTTCGTAGTCGCCGGCGAGCGCGGCGGGGTCGGCGATCGCCGCCAGCGCGCCCTTGGACGGGCTGGACCGCTTCACCTCGGCGATGACCGAGACCTTGTCACCGCCCAGCGCGGCGTACGCGTCTCTGGTGGCAGGCGCCCGCTGGGCACGGTCCTTGAGCTCCGCCAGCGACACGGCCTGCTGCCGTTCGGCGAGGTCGGCTCGCACGCCGTCCAGGATCTCGTCGAGCACGCTCACTTGATCTCCTCGCTTGGCTCGCTCACCCGATCAGGGTCCCTCCGGTCGACAGTGCCCGCGGGCCGAGGACACCTCGCCATCCGATCAGCTGAACGACTCGGAGGCCGGCTTCCTCTCCCGACCTTGCCCTGCCGATGGTATCGGGCTTACCGCCGTCGCCTCGCCACAGGGTGGCCGGATCTCCGGGGGTCACGGTGCCAGGAATCTGCCGAAAGGCAGGTTCCTCACGATCCAGTAGACGATGACGAGCGCGAGGAAGGCCCAGATGTAGGCCGGGTGGGCCAGAGTCGTGCGGCGGGGCCGCCCCTGCCACGCGCGCAGGACCCAGCGGCCCCACCAGAACAGCAGGAAGGGGATCGTGGCCACGGCGAGAGGGTTGAGCCCGAGCGCCGCGATCACGTCCCCGTGCGCCAGGGCGTGGACGGTGCGCAGCGTGCCGCAGCCCGGGCAGTAGAGCCCCGTGATGAACAGGAAGGGGCACGTGGGGTAGTGGCCCGGCGCGTTCGGATCCACCGCGCCGACATAGGTGAACAGCGCCCCCGTGAGCGCCGCGGCACCGAGGGGCGCGAGCAGGGACCGCAGACGGCCCGTGCCACGCCCCGCGGTGTGCTCCGCGTGTGAGGTCATCAGTAGTTGTACGAGGTGGTGCCGGCCGTCGAGAGCACCAGGGCCACCAGGAGGAAGTACCCCACGATGATGACCACCTGGGTGACGATGCCCCAGATCAGCGCCCGCTTCCACCAGGTCTTCGCCTCCTCCGACGCGGCGATGGCACCTTGGTAGTCGCCTACCGCCCACTTCGAATTGACCTGTGATGACTTGACGATCGACACGATTCCGAAAGGAAGGCAGCAGAAGATCGTCGTGAGGATCGCGGGCACCAGGTGGTTGTCCGGCGCGGCCGGCCCGCCACCGCCGTACGGCTGCTGCCCGTATCCGTAGCCCCCGCCGCCGGGGGGCGGGTAACCGCCCTGCTGGCCGTACCCTCCGCCCTGCTGCCCGTACCCGCCGGCCTGCTGGCCGTATCCCCCGGAGGGCTGGCCGCCACCCTGCTGGCCGTACCCCTCGCCAGGCTGCTGAGGGTCGTAGTCCCCAGGATTGCCCGGCTGATTCCCGTAGCTCATTGAAATACTCCCGTGAGGTCAATGTGCGTGTTGCGCTGCGGCAGCATAGCGATGACGAGAGACGTGAAGGGCAGATGTCCGACTTTGTGGGCTAACTTGTCACAAAGAACGTTCAGCGAAACGCTTTCCCCGGTCCCCGGAAGCACTTTATTCGCCACTTCGTCAATCGGCGAGGAAAGATTTGGAAACCATTCCACGAAGCCGGGGAGCGGCGACACCCGCGATAGCGAGCGTGGCGAGGTCATCCCCCGCGCCGGAGAGCGGGCACGGCGGAGTCCTCCCCCGCCCGGCCGTTCAGCCGTCCCTGCCGCCGTGGTCGTCCGCACCGTGAGGAGCGCGCCGCCCGGCGTCGCCGGCGCGGCCCTCGGTGGGATCGACGCCTCGGTCGAGCGCGTCCCACAGCGCCCGCTCGGCCTGGCCGGGGCGTTCGGCGCGGGCCTTGGGCGGCACGCCGGCCTCGCCGCCCGGCGAGCCGGTGCGCTCGTACCGGTCGGACATGCCTGGCCAGCGGTTCCCCCGCGCCACCGCGACGAGCCCCGCCACCGCGAGGACCAGGCCTCCCGCCGCGGCGGCCCCGGGCCACGCCCAGGTCAGGGACGTGGTCGCCAGGTCCCCGCCGGTCACGGTCGTGCGCTCGGTCGCGGCGGAAACGGTGCGCCCGGAGACCAGCGCCTGCGCCGCACCCACGATGATCCCGCCTCCGAAGAGCGCGATGACGACGCCGATCAGCTTGCGCCACACTCCCTGGGTGGCGAGCACGGCGACCACTGCGGCCAGCGCGGCCAGCGCCAGCGGGCTCAGGAAGGGCGCGATGTCGCCTCCCGCCAGCGCCACGGGCGCCGGGCGGGCACCGGGGGTCTCGCCGCCGAAGCTCACGGTGGCCCAGGTGCGGCCGGAGGCGAACAGGGCGAGCACCGCTCCCAACGCCGCGGCGGCCGGCCAGAGGAGGGTTCGCCGCGTCCCGCCCTTCGGCGGCACGGCCGGCGCGTTCGGGGCCGTGGTCATCCGGAGATCTCCAGCACGTCGGCGTCGAAGCAGGTGCGGTCGCCGGTGTGGCAGGCGGCCCCCACCTGGTCGACCTTGAGCAGGACCGTGTCGCCGTCGCAGTCGAGCGCGACGTGCTTGACCCACTGGACGTGGCCGGAGGTCTCGCCCTTCACCCAGTAGGACCGGCGGCTGCGCGACCAGTAGGTGGCGCGGCCGGTGGTCAGGGTGCGGTGGAGCGCCTCGTCGTCCATCCACGCGAGCATCAGCACCTCACCGGTGTCGTGCTGCTGTACGACCGCCGGCACCAGCCCCTCAGCGGTGCGCTTGAGGCGGCCGGCGATCTTCTGATCAAGAGGCATGGGGCAATTCTGCCGCAACGAGGCGCAGGGGCAGGTCACCGCAGGGGTATGCCCTGAAACCGGTCGCGCCCCGGTAGACCGATCCCGCGAGCCACCTGGCCGTCGTGGAGGCCACCACGCGCCCCGAGGCGTTGACCAGGAAGGCCGGTGCCGGGATGCGCCGCAGGGCGGGGGTCACGGCGCGCTCGAACGCCCGCACGAGCACGTCCGCCGCCGCCACCCCGATGAAGACGCCCTCCACCACCACCGGCACCGACAGCGTCAGGCTGTACTCGTCGGTGCACAGGTAGTCGACGTAGGGGCCGCAGACGGTGCGCTCGGCCCCCGAGCGCGGCCCGGCGAACCAGTCCCAGTGGGTGTAGTCGTAGAAGGCGCTGCTCGCGGGGTTCAGGTCGCGGAGCAGTTGCACCGGGGCGCCACCGGGGTTGTCCTGCCACCATTCGAGATACCAGTGCGCGTCGGCCAGCAGGCCGGGGGCGGCGATGAATCCGATGCCCGCGATGAGCGCGCCGAGATGCCGGGACAGCAGCGGCCGCAGCGCCGCCAGGTCGCCGCTCACCGGCCCGCGCCCGCCGCGCCGTGCCGTGAGTATCTGTGCGGTGGCGGTGCTCACCTCACGCAGGGCGTGGAAGACCGTGCCGGTGGTGTCGCTCACGGTGAGGCAGGCACGGGTGACGCCCGCCCCAGCCTCGTCCTCAACCTTCGTGACCATGATCCTGTTTACGTTTCGAGGAGCCGGAGCTCGATGAGATGCTCGACGGCGTCGAGCACGTGCCGCTCGGCCACATCGCGCGCCTCGCCGGCGTCGCCGCGCTGGACGGCCTCGGCGATGGCCCGGTGCTCCGCCATCATCTCATCGTGCCTGGTCGTGCCCGAACGGGAAAGCCAGAGCAATGGTCCGATGTCAGCCTGTAACCGGATCTCCTCCTGGGTGAGCCGCGCCGACTGGGACGCCGCCGCCAGCTCGATGTGGAAGCGGCCCTCGACGCGTGCGCGGCGGGCGTCCGACGTCGTGGCCATCTCGTCGATGGATCTCCACAGGGGTGCGACGTCCTGCTCCAGCGACCGCTGCGCCGCCAGGCGGGCCGCGGCACCGGCGATGGCGGTGTAGTGGTCCCCGAGGTCACGCAGGTCTCCGACGGAGTACGCGCGCAGCCGTCCCTCGAACTCGGCGACGGACGGGTCAGCGGGTACCCGGACGAAGCTGCCGCCGCCCCGGCCACGCCGGGTCTCGACGAGATCGCGCTGCCGGAGCGCCATGAGGGCCTCGCGAAGGGTCACCGTGGAGACGCCGAGCCGGCCGGCCAGCTGGGCCTCGCTGGGGAGCTGCTCTCCGTCGGCCAGCAGCCCGAGGGCGATCGCGTCGGCGAGACGGCGCACGACGGCGTCGACCCGGGCGGTGCTGTCGACCGGGGAGAAGACGGCGAGGTGAGCGGTGTTCATGCCGTGCTCTCTCCCTCTACCGTGGCGGTTTACCACCTTGATACCGGATCGTGCATTGTCACGAAACATTTAACCCCATATGTTTTCCTTCATGCCAGATCATAATGTGGCGGTACGGCTGCGTGGCCTGCGCAAAAGCTTCGGTCCCGTAGAAGCCGTCGCCGGCGTCGACCTCGAGATCGCCGACGGCGAGTTCTTCGCGATGCTCGGCCCGTCCGGGTCGGGCAAGACGACCGTCCTCCGGATGATCGCGGGCTTCGAGTCGCCCACCGCCGGCACGGTCGAACTCGGCGGTCGCGACGTCACCCGGCTCGCGCCCTTCGAACGGGACGTCAACACCGTCTTCCAGGACTACGCGCTGTTCCCGCACATGAACGTGCTCGACAACGTGGAGTACGGCCTCCGGGTCAAGAAGGTCGGCAGGGCCGAGCGGCGGGAGCGGGCGATCGAGGCCCTGGAGTCGGTCCGCCTGCGAGGGTTCGAGAAGCGGCGGCCCGGCCAGCTCTCCGGCGGCCAGCGCCAGCGCGTCGCGCTGGCGAGGGCCCTGGTCAACCGGCCCCGCGTGCTGCTGCTCGACGAACCGCTCGGCGCCCTCGACCTGAAGTTGCGCGAGGAGATGCAGGTCGAGCTGAAGGCGATCCAGCGCAAGGCCGGGATCACCTTCCTGTTCGTCACGCACGACCAGGAGGAGGCCCTCACCATGAGCGACCGGATCGCCGTGTTCGACGAGGGCAGGATCGAGCAGGTCGGCTCGCCGGCGGAGGTCTACGAGCGGCCCTCCACGCCGTTCGTGGCCGGGTTCGTCGGCACCTCCAACCTGATCTCGGGCGAGGCGGCGAAGGCCGTCCTCGGCAAGGAGGGCACCTTCAGCGTCCGCCCGGAGAAGCTCCACCTCGTACTGGACCTGGACGCCCCCGTCGGCGGCGAGGAGCACAGCGCGACCGGCACGGTCGCCGAGGTGGTGTACGCCGGGGCGGCGACCCGGTTCGTCGTCGACCTCGACGCGGGCGGCCGGCTGATGGTCCTCCAGCAGAACCTCGAAGTCTCCTCCATGGAAGTGACGGGCCTGCGCGGCGGGCGCGTCCGGCTCGTCTGGAACCGCCGCCACGAGTTCGCCGTCGCGTCCTGACGATCGTCCCCTCATCCTCACGGCTCCACCCGCGCCTCACCCCCCGTCCGGCGCTTCGCTCGACCCCTCAAGGAGAGACACCATGCGCTCCACCCGACTCGTGATCGCCACCGCCGCGCTGGCGCTGGCCGCCACCGCCTGCGGTGGCGGCTCCACCGGCGCCTCATCCGGAGGCGGCGGTACGGCCGCCCCCGGCCAGAGCGGGTTCACCCCGCCCAAGATGGAGGCGCAGAAGAGCCTCGGCGCGAGCGAGGGACAGGTCAACCTCGTCGCCTGGGCCGGTTACGCCGAGGACGGCTCCAACGACCCCAAGGTCGACTGGGTGCATCCCTTCGAGCAGGCCAGCGGGTGCAAGGTCAACACCAAGACCGCCGGGACCTCCGACGAGATGGTGAACCTGATGAAGACCGGCGAGTACGACGCCGTGTCCGCGTCCGGCGACGCGTCGCTGCGCCTGATCGCCTCCGGGACGGTGGCCCCGGTCAACACCGATCTGGTCCCCAACTACAAGAACGTGTTCGAGGGCCTCAAGCTCAAGCCGTGGAACTCGGTCGGCGGCGTCGCCTACGGCGTGCCGCACGGCCGGGGCGCCAACCTGCTCATGTGGCGTACCGACAAGGTCACCCCGGCTCCGGACTCCTGGAGCGTGGTGTTCGACCCGGCCTCGCCCTACAAGGGCAGGCTGACGGCCTACGACTCCCCCATCTACATCGCCGACGCCGCGCTCTACCTGATGGCCACCAAGCCCGAACTGGGCATCAAGGACCCCTACGCGCTGGACGACAAGCAGTTCCAGGCGGCGGTCGACCTGCTGAAGGCGCAGAAGCAGAACATCGGCGAGTACTGGTCGGACTACACCAAGGCGGTGCAGGCCTTCAAGAGCGGCGACACGGTGGCCGGCACCACGTGGCAGGTCATCGCCAACCTGGTCACGGCGGACAAGGCGCCGGTGAAGGCGACGCTGCCCAAGGAAGGCTCCACCGGCTGGTCGGACACCTGGATGGTCGCGGCCAAGGCCGCCCACCCCAACTGCGCCTACAAGTGGCTCGACTGGATCATCTCGCCGAAGGCCAACGCCCAGGTGGCCGAGTGGTTCGGTGAGGCGCCCTCCAACTCCGAGTCCTGCGCGCTGACCGCCGACAAGGGCTTCTGCGACACCTACCACGCCACCGACGAGGAGTACTTCTCCAAGGTGCACTTCTGGACCACCCCGATCGCCCAGTGCCTCGACGGCCGTACGGACGTCAAGTGCAAGGACTACTCGGAGTGGACCCGGGCGTGGACGGAGATCAAGGGGTGAGCGAACCCACTCAGGGGACGCCGGCGGGTCCGGCGTCCCCTCCCGGGAGGCAGGGCCAGAGGGCCGCGTCCCCGCCCGGAGAGCAGGGCAGGGGGGCCGCGCGCCCCGGCCCGCGCCGCCGGCTCGCCGCCGCGCTGCACCGGCACGCCGGGGTACGGCTGTCGCTGCTGCTGTCGGCGCCGCTGGCCTGGCTCGGCATCGCTTACCTGGGCGCGCTGGCCGCCCTGTTCGTCACCGCGTTCTGGACCACCGACACCTTCACCGGCGACCTGGTAAGGACGTTCACCTGGGTCAACTTCCAGGACCTGGTCACCATCGAGGTCTACCGGACGGTCGCGCTGCGCTCGCTGGGCGTCGCGGTCGCGGTGACGCTGATCGACATGGTGATCGCCTTCCCGATGGCCTTCGCGATGGCGAAGCTGGCCTCGCCGCGCACCCAGCGGTGGCTGGTCATCGCGGTCCTGACCCCGCTGTGGGCCTCCTACCTGGTCAAGGCGTACGCCTGGCGGGTGATGCTGTCGTCGGACGGCCTGCTCGGCTGGGGATACGGGCTGACGGCGACCATCGTGACCCTGTCGTACCTGTGGCTGCCGTACATGATCCTGCCGATCTACGCGGGGCTGGAGCGCCTGCCGAACTCCCTGCTGGACGCGGCCGGCGACCTCGGCGCGCGGGGCTGGCGGACCTTCCGCACGGTCGTGTGGCCGCTGACGTTCCCGGCGATCATGGCGGGCTCGGTTTTCACGTTCTCGCTGTCACTGGGCGACTACATCGCCGTGAAGATCGTCGGAGGGAGGAGCCAGCTCATCGGGAACGTGGTGTACGACAACATCGGCGCCGCCAACAACCTGCCGTTCGCCGCGGCCGTGGCGACGATCCCGGTCGTGATCATGCTGGTGTACCTGGCCGCCGTACGCCGTACCGGAGCGCTGGAGAGCCTGTGACCCGCGCACCCCTTCCCTTCGCGCGCACTTCCCCCGACCCGGTGGACCGGAGGCCCTGGTGAACCTGTCCCGTACGGCACGGCTGGCGCTCCGCCTGGCACTGGCCCTCGGCCTGGGTGTGATCTACGTGCCGCTGGCCATCGTGCTGCTGAACTCCTTCAACGCCGACCGGACCTTCGCCTGGCCGCCGACCGGGTTCACCACCCGGTGGTGGAGCACCGCCTGGAACTCCTCGGGCGTGCGCGACGCGCTGTGGACCTCGATCCAGGCCGCAGCGGGGGCCACCGCGATCGCGCTGGTCCTCGGCACGATGGCGGCCTTCGCCGTCCAGCGCTACCGGTTCTTCGGCCGGGACGGCGTCTCGCTGCTCATCGTGCTGCCCATCGCGCTGCCCGGCATCGTCACCGGCATCGCGCTCAACAACGCCTTCCGCACGGCCCTCGAACCGTTCGGCGTCGGCCTCGGGCTGTTCACCGTGATCGTGGGCCACGCGACGTTCTGCGTGGTGACCGTGCACAACAACGTGCTGGCCCGGCTGCGCCGCATGGGCCTGAACCTCGAGGAGGCCTCGGCCGACCTGGGCGCGGACACCTTCACGACCTTCCGCCTCGTGACGTTCCCGATGATGCGGTCCGCGCTGCTCGCGGGCGGTCTGCTGGCGTTCGCCCTGTCGTTCGACGAGATCATCGTGACGACGTTCACGGCCGGAGCGGGGGTCAAGACGCTGCCGATCTGGATCTTCGAGAACCTGTTCCGCCCGAACCAGGCGCCGGTGGTCAACGTGGTCGCCGCGGCGCTCATCGTCTTCTCGGTGGTCCCGATCTACCTCGCCCAGCGCCTCTCCGGCTCGACGAGCACCCACTGAGGAGTTCGAGCAACATCGCGCAACATAGGGGGATGGCGAGAAACCTTCGGGTTACCTTGGCGATGTCAGCGACGTAGCGACCGAAAAGGCGGCCCCCATGCCCTCGTCGCGCATCACCGAAGCGAAGGGAATCCTCGCCGCGCGGCTCCGTGAGATCCGCAGCGAGGCCAGCCTGACCGGCCGCACCCTGGCCTCCGCGGCCGGCTGGCACTACTCCAAGGTATCCAAGATCGAGCATGCCGCGCAGATGCCCAACGAGTCCGACATCAGGGTGTGGTGCCGGGTCTGCGACGCCGAGGAGTACGTCGTCGACCTGATAGCGGCCGTGCGCAACATCGACTCGATGTACACCGAGTGGCGGCGGCTGGAGACCACGGGCCTGCGCCACGTGCAGGAGTCCTTCCAGCCGCTCTACCGCGACACCCAGCAGTTCAGGGTCTTCCAGCACTCGGCGGTCCCCGGGCTGCTCCAGACCCCCGGCTACGCCCGCGCGCATCTGCGGGCGATCATCGAGTTCCGCGGCATCCCCGACGACCTGGACGCCGCGGTCGCCGCCCGCCTCGCGCAGCAGGAGGTGCTCACGGCCGGGGGCAAGCGGTTCATGTTCATCATCGGCGAGCAGGCGCTGCGCACCCCGATGTGCGAGCCGGAGGGGATGGTCGCCCAGCTCGACCGGCTGGCCCGGATCACGACCAACATGCCGCAACTCAGCTTCGGCGTGATCCCGGCGACGGCGCGACCGTCCATCATGCCGCCAGAAAATTTCTGGATATATGACGATAATCAGGTCAGGGTCGACACGGTCCCCGGCCAGTTCCGCATCAAGGCCCCCACCGACGTGGCGCTGTACGAGAGGGCGTTCACCAAACTCGCCGAGGCGGCCGTCTATGGTCAGGCGGTACGCGACCTGATCAGCGCGACGTCGGCCGGATTGCGAGGAACCTGAAGCAACTTCGTTGATCCAGCGACAAGCGGGCACCTAGCCTCACGGGCAACGCACTCCGTGGCGACACGGGCCGTGGCCCGTCTCGCACGGCCACCACCAGTCAGGCGGGACCAGTCGGCGCGCCGGTGAGGAGCGACCCGTGCTCGTCTTCCACATCGAGGCCGCGTCCCTCGTGGGCCGCCGGCCCACGGCGGCGGTCCGGCAGGTCGCCGAGGACCTGAGGGCCTCCCTCGCCCGCAGGGACATCCCGGCGTACGTCTACTTCCTGGAGGACGGCCAGGCCGCCGTCTCCCTGCGGCAGGGCCTGCTGGCCCGCGTCGACGGCCGCATCATCTGGTGGACCAGCCCGCACCCCAGCCGCCGGGGCGGCACCCTGCGGACGTTCGCCTTCGCTCCCGCCACCGCCGCCGCCCGCCTGGCCGAGCACTACGCGACCCTGCGCGCACGGCAGTCCCCAGCAGACCGGAGCCGCCCATGACGAGCACCGACAGGTTCACAAGCACGACGGCCGCCGACGAGCTCACGACGACGGCGATCACCCACCTGCAGGAACTGGGAGACCACCTCCAGGCGCGAGGCCTGCACGTGCGCGTCGGAACGACCTCCAACGGGATCCCCCAGCTCATCGTGGTCAGCACGACGGTGCCCACACTGTCCGAAGTGATCTTCGCCGCGCCCCGCCAGGGAAGCTGGTGGTACTGGTGGTCGTGGGCCGAGCGCATCGCCTCGGTCGACGAGCTGCCCACGACCGTGACCCGCGTCTGCCAGGCGCTGACCCCCGTCCGCCGCCACGAGTGACCGCGCGGCGGCCGGCCGCAGTGCGGTGCACCCCGCTCCGCGGCCCCCCGGTCACGAGGTCCTGGCCGCCGAGGACCACGAGGCGTAGAGGTCGGCGTAGACGCCGTCCTGCCGCACCAGCTCGGCGTGCGGCCCGCGCTGGACGATACGGCCGTGCTCGAACACCAGCACCTCGTCCGCGGCCTCGGCGGTGGACAGGCGATGGGCGATCGAGACGGCCGTACGGCCCCGGGTGACCCCGTCGAGCGCCCGCGCCAGCCGTACTTCGGTGGCGGGGTCGACCGCGGAGGTCGCCTCGTCCAGCAGGAGCAGGTCGGGGTCGGCGAGGTAGGCCCTGGCGAGGGCGACAAGCTGGCGCTCCCCCGCCGACAGCGACTCACCGCGCTGGCCCACGGGGGTGGACAGGCCCGAGGGAAGTCCTTCGAGCCAGTCGGTCAGGCCGAGCTCGGTCATGGCCAGGCCGATGTCGTCGTCGGTCGCCGAGGGCCGCCCGTAGCGGATGTTGTCGGCCAGCGAACCGTCGAACAGGAAACCGTCCTGCGGGACCATGACGATCCGCTCCCGCAGCGAGGAGAACCGCACCGCGCGCAGGTCGGCCCCGTCGACCAGGACCCGCCCGGAAGTCGGGTCCATCAGCCGGGTCAGCAGCTTGGCGAAGGTGGTCTTGCCCGATCCGGTCTCGCCCACGACCGCGATCCGGGTGCGGGGCGCGATCTCCACCGAGACCCCGTGCAGGACGGGAGGGCCGTCCGGATAGTGGAAGCCGACGTTCTGGAAGGCCACCGTGATCGAGCCGCGCGGCAGCGTCACGCCGGCCTCGCCGGGGTCGGCGACGTCCGCCGGGGTGTCCAGCACGCCGAGGACCCGCCGCCATCCGGCGACGGCGTTCTGCGCGTCGTTGAGCACCTCGGTCGCGGTCTGCAGCGGGCTGATGAACAGCGTGATCAGGAACAGGAACGCGACCAGCCGCCCGGCGGAGATCGTGCCGCCGATGCCGAGCTCGACGCCCAGCAGCACCACCCCGGCGATCGCCAGCGCGCCCACCAGCTCGGTGATCGGGAAGGTGAACGCGATGATCTTCTGTGCCCGGGTCTGCGCCTTCTGGTGGGCGTCGACGGCGGCGTCGATGCGGCGGGCGGTGCGCGCCTCCGAGCCGTACGCGCGGATCACCGCGCTGCCGACCACGGACTCGCTGACGGCCGCCAGCATGTCGCCGGTGCGCTCGCGGACCTGGGTGTAGGCGCGCGCGACCCAGCGCTGGAACCTCGGGAGCGCGATGACCAGCGGCAGGAAGCAGCCCCAGACCACCAGCGCGAGCTGCCAGGAGTAGATGGCCATCAGCACGCTGGCGACCAGGAGCTGACCGATCGAGATGAGGACCATGAGGCCCCCCCACTGCATGAACGTGCTGATCTGGTCCACGTCGCTGGTGACCCTGGAGACCAGCGCGCCGCGCCGCTCGGTGTTCTGGGTGAGCACCGACAGGTCGTGGACGTGCCGGAAACCCTTGCCCCGCAGCGAGGCGAGTCCCGACTCGGTCGAGCGGTACAGGCGGACGTTCATGAGGTAGCCGCACAGCGCCGTCAGCAGCACCGCGACGGCGCAGAGGACGACGGCTTGGGTGATGAACGGCATGTCCGGCGTGCCGTCCCTCAGCCCGCGGTCGATGACCTGCTGGACCGCGATGGGGACGATCACCTTGCCGAGCGTGGCGAACACCGCCAGGACCAGCGTCCCGGCCAGGCCGACCCGGAACTCCGGCGACAGCTCGAGGCCCCGCCGGAAGGTCCCGAGGGCCGAGCGATCCTCCACCCGCAAGGTCGTGCTTCGCTCTTCCACCTGCGACGTCATGCCACGATCTCCTCGTCGGCGCCGAGCGCCGCACGCTCGGCCTCTTCACGTTCGTAGGCGGTGACGAGGTTGCGGTATCCCTCGCACCGGGCGAGCAACCGGTCATGGGTGCCGCGGTCGGTGACCCTGCCGTGGTCCAGGAAGACCACCTCGTCGGCCAGGGCGATCGTCGCCATCCGGTAGGCGACCACGATCACCGTGGAGTCGGGTGACCCCTCCCGCAGTCCGTGCAGGATCCTGCCCTCCACCTGCGCGTCCACGCTGGAGGTCGAGTCGTCGAGTATGAGCAGGCGTGGGCTCCTGACCAGGGCCCGCGCCAGCGCCAGCCGCTGCCGCTGGCCTCCCGACAGCGTCGCGCCGCGCTCGCCCACCCGCGTGTCCAGGCCCTTGGGCAGCGCGCTCACGAACCCTTCCGCCTGTGCCAGGCGCAGGGCCGCCCAGACCTTCTCGTCGGGTACGTGCCGGTCGCCGTCCGTCCCGAGGGCCAGGTTGCCGCGCACGGTGTCGTCGAACAGGAAGGTCTGCTGCGGGACGAGGGAGACGACCCCGCTGAGCTCGCCCTGCGCGACGTCGCGGAGGTCGGTGCCGTCGAGGAGCACCTGGCCCGCGTCGGGGTCGATGAGCCGGACCAGAAGCTGGGTCAGCGTGGACTTCCCCGAGCCGGTGGGGCCGACGATCGCGACGATGCGGCCGGGCTCGGCCTCGAAGTCGATCCCCGACAGCACCGGCGCGTCCGGGGAGTAGCCGTAGCGCAGACCGCGCACCTCCAGCCGTGCGGGGCCGCTCGATTCCAGGCGGGCGGCGCCGAACTCCATCGAGCCGGAGGCGTTGAGCACGTCCTGCACGCGCGTCCAGCCGACGACGCTGCGCGGCAGTTCGGCGAGCACCCAGCCCAGCGCGCGAATGGGGAACGCGAGCAGCGTGAACAGGTAGGACACCTGGATCAGCTCGCCGGACGACACGTCGCCCGCGGCCAGCCGGATCGAGCCGAACAGCAGCACCGCCAGCACGCCCAGGGTCGGGAGCGCCTCCAGCAACGGGTCGAACAGGCCGCGGATGCGGCCCACGGCGATGTTGGCGTCGCGAAGCTCGTCGGCCTTGGCCTGGAAGCGGGCGGCCTCGGCGTCCTCTCTGCCGAGGGTCTTGACGACCAGCGCCCCGTCGAAGCTCTCGTGCGCGATCTCGCTGACCTCGGCGCGCAGTTGCTGCGCTCGCATCACCAGGGGCGAGATCCTGCGCTGGTAGACCAGGTTCAGCACCGCGATAGCCGGAAATATCAGGAAACCGATGAGGGCGAGCACCGGGTCGATGAGCAGGATCGCGGCGGCCGCGGTCACCAGCATCACCACCACGCCGACGGCCATGGGCAGCGGGGCCAGCGGAGCCCAGGCGGCCTCGGTGTCGGAGCTCGCGTTGGACAGCAGCTGGCCCGTGGGATGGCGGTGGTGCCAGGCGAGCGGCAGGCGCAGGTACTGGCGGGTGACCTCACGCCGCGACCTCGCCTGCATGCGGTACTGCATCACGCCCGCGAGCACCCGGCGACCGATCACCCCCGCGGCCTTCAGCACCGCGACGCCCATGATCAGCAGAGCGGCGGTCAGCAGGGTGCCGGTGGTCGCGTGCCCCTCACGGAAGGCGGGCAGCACGGCGTGCTCGGTCGCCCAGCCGAGCGCCCACGAGGAACCGACGGTCATGATGCCGTAGACGGCGCTCGACACCACCGCACCGGTGAAGATGCCGGGCTCGGTCCTGATGGCGTGCCCGACGACACGGAGTCCCTGGCGCATGACGGTGGGGCTGTGATCGCGCTCGCTCGGCACGCGGGGGATCCTCTCAACGGGGGGACAGGTCTGACCTGTCTTACGGCAGAACGGGGACTTCTCTGCCTCAATGCCTATCAAACCCAGCAAGCCATTTATTCCCACACGTACCGGGATCGAGGCAGCACGGGACCTCCCTTGTAAGGTCGGCAGGGTGACGCACGCACGCGCTGAGCGCGCAGAGTTTTCCGACCTTCTCGACCGTCTGGGACCGGACGCGCCGACCTTGTGCGAGGGGTGGACCACCGCCGACCTCGCCGCCCACATCGTGGTGCGCGAGCGCCGGCCGGACGCCGCCATCGGCGTCGCGCTGAAGCCCTTCGCGGGCTACACCAAGTCCGTGCAGGACGCACTCAAGAACGGGAAGAGCTACCGGGAGCTCGTCGACGACGTGCGCCAGGGCCCGCCCAGGTTCTCGCCGTACGGCCTGGTCCCGGGCCTCGACGCGCTCGTCAACACGCTGGAGCTCTTCATCCACCACGAGGACATCCGGAGGGCACAGCCCGGCTGGGATCCGCGCGAGCTGCCCGCCGACCTGGAGGAGACCATCTGGAAGCGGGTCTCCAGCGGCGCGCGGCTGATGCTGCGCAGGTCCCCGGTCGGCGTGGTGCTACGGCATCCCGATGGGCGGCGCGTGGGAGGCAAGAAGGCCGAGCCGCACGTCGTCGTGACCGGCGAGCCCGCCGAGCTGCTGCTGTTCGCGTTCGGCAGGCAGGACCACGCCCGGGTGACCTACGAGGGTGACCAGACCGCGATAGACCAGGTGCGTACGGCCAAGCTCGGCATGTGACCGCGCGTCCCGCCGTTCACCGATTAGGACCTGCACCATCACCGGCGACGCGGGCCGGTTGGGCCAGGGTGGGGTGACGGTGCTGGTCCTACGGCGGCGCCTGGCGGTCGTGTGTACGAGCGGCACCGCGACGGCACGGTCTCCGCGCCCGCAGCCGGGCCACCGGATGCGGAACTCGCCGAGGGTGCGCGTTCGTTCCTGGAGATACCACACTGCGGACATCCGCCTACAGATCCGTCGGGACTACAGGGATCTAGGCGATAGCGGTATGGGGCGGTCATGCCCTGGCTATGATCATTCCAGGGTCACCATGTGACCGATTCCGGAGATCGGGCACTCCGCGCTTCGGGTAGGACCACGTCACTGGAACCACGGGAAGGCAATCCATGAAGTCCAAGAAGGTGCTTCTCTACCTTGTCATCGCCTTCGCGGTCTTCTACCTGTACTCCCGGCCCGCCGAGGCGGCCACGGCGGTGAAGGGCATGTTCGACGGCATCAGTTCCGGCGCCGGACAGCTGGCCCTGTTCTTCTCGAAATTGTTCGCCTGACCGCCGCTCGCCCCAAGAAGCCGGTGAGGCGAGCCGGTGACTCCGCGTCGGCGGGGTGGCCGCCGGGCCACACCCTCGTCGATCATCGGTGACCGGGCTCGCCCGTCATCCCCGTAAGCGGTGACCCGAGGGTCGACCGCGCTTCACCATGCCCCCGAGCACGGCGGGATCACTTCTTCGCGGGGACCAGGCACAGGACCCAGCCGACGCCACCCGTCTTGGGACCCTCCCAGTACGCCGAGGTGACCTTCTCGTCCCGGCACATCTTGAGGGACTTGTCGGCGTCGAACTGCGCCTCGGTCTTGCCGTTGACCTTCTGGGACACCTTCCACTCCACCGTGGCCTCCTTGCAGTCGACCACCTTCAGGCTGTTCTTGTCCTGCCCGGCCATGCAGTCGCCCACGTGGGCGATGCGGGGAGCTCCGCTGACCTGGTCGCCCACGGCGCCGACGCCCTCGCGGACCGCGAACACACCACCGATCTTGACGATGGCGATGATCATGAAGACGCCGATCGTGCCGAGCACGCCGATGATCTTGCCGCTGGACTTCTTCTTGGCCGGGGCCTCGGCGCCCTGCCACTGTCCGCCAGAGGCCGCCTGCTGCGCGTAGGGGTCCTGCGCCTGACCGGAGTGGGCACCGTACTGCTGCTGATAGGGGTCCTGGCCCTGCTGCGGCGCCTGCTGCCGGTAGGCGTCCTGGGTCTGCCCGGCATAGGCGCCCTGTGCGGCGTCGGCGCCCTGCTGCCCGGCATAGGCGCCCTGCCTGTCGTAGGGAGCCTGGGTCTGGCCGGCGTACGGGGACTGCTCCTGGTAGGGGCTCTGGGCCTGGCCGGGGTATCCCTGACCGCCGCCCGCCTGCCCCGGGTAGGTCTGACCCGGGTAGGTCTGACCCGAGCCGGTCTGCCCCGGGTAGGTCTGGCCCGTGCCGGTCTGACCGGGGTAGGTCTGGCCGGGATAGGTCTGCTGCCCTGGGTATGCCTGGCCGCCGTAGCCCTGGCCGCCCGTCCCCTGACCCTGGTAGGCGTGGGCGCCGGTTCCCTGGCCTTGGCCGGTGTAGGGAGCCTGCTGGTAACCCTCCCGCGATCGGTCGCCGCCGTACGGCGAGCCGGCCTGCTGCCCGTAGGCGCCCTGGTCGGGGTAGGCCCCCTGCTGCTGAGCCTCCTGCTGGTAGGACGGACCCTGGTTGTACTGGTCCGCACCCTGCGGGTAGCCATGGTTCGGCGGATGGCCCTGCGAGGGTTGATACGGAGAACCCCCCTGCTGGGGGGTGGATGGAGTAGTCACGGATGATCCTTGTGGTCTGCGACGACGTCGAGGGAAACCCGCACGACCGTAGCGGATCATCAGCCACTTTTGTGTTACATTCCACCATCCAAGCTGGTTTGGACCGATCCCACTTTGGGAAAGGTGTGTCCCCCTTCTTCGCGCCGGTGAGGCCGCTATCGCACAGGATGGCCGGCGGCGCGCAGGGCGTCCTTGACGTCGGAGATCCTCAACTCCCCGAAGTGGAAGACGCTGGCGGCCAGGACGGCGTCGGCGCCCGCCTCGACGGCCGGAGGGAAGTCCTCCAGCGCTCCCGCGCCGCCGCTCGCGATGACCGGCACGGTCACGGCCTTGCGCACGGCGCGGATCATCTCCAGGTCGTACCCGTCCTTGGTGCCGTCGCCGTCCATGGAGTTCAGCAGGATCTCGCCGACCCCGAGTTCCTGGCCGCGGCGCGCCCACTCGACGGCGTCGATGCCCGTGCCCCGGCGACCGCCGTGGGTGGTGACCTCGAAACCGGACGGGGTGGGCGGGCCGTCCACCACCCGCCGGGCGTCTACCGACAGCACGACACACTGCGCGCCGAACCGGCGGGACGCCTCGGTCAGCAGCTCGGGGCGGGTGATGGCGGCGGTGTTCAAGGAGACCTTGTCCGCGCCGGCGCGCAGCAGACGGTCGACGTCGTCGGCCGATCGCACTCCCCCGCCCACGGTCAGCGGGATGAACACCTGCTCGGCCGTGCGGCGGACCACGTCGAACATGGTCTCCCGGTCGCCGGAGGAGGCGGTGATGTCGAGGAACGTCAGCTCGTCGGCGCCCTCGGCGTCATAACGCCGGGCCAGCTCGACGGGGTCACCGGCGTCCCTGAGGTTCTCGAAGTTGACCCCCTTGACGACGCGCCCGGCGTCGACGTCGAGGCAGGGGATCACGCGCACGGCGACGCTCATGTGCCCACCGCCGCGAGAGCCTCCTGCAGCGTGAACGCCTGGGCGTACAGCGCCTTGCCCACGATGGCGCCCTCCACCCCGTACGGGACCAGCGTCGACAGCGCGCGCAGGTCGTCGAGCGAGGAGACCCCGCCGCTGGCGATCACCGGCCTGTCGGTGCGGGCGCACACCTGGCGGAGCAGGTCGAGGTTGGGACCGCGCAGGGTGCCGTCCTTGGTGACGTCGGTGAGCACGTAGCGCGGGCAGCCGTCCGACTCCAGCCGGTCGAGCACCTCCCACAGGTCGCCGCCCTCCTTGGTCCAGCCCCGGGCGGCCAGCGTGGTGCCCCGCACGTCGAGGCCGACCGCGATGCGGTCGCCATGCTCAGCGATGATCTTGGAGCACCAGGCGGGGTCCTCCAGGGCGGCGGTGCCGATGTTCACGCGCCTGCAGCCCGTGGCGAGCGCGGCGGCGAGCGACGCGTCGTCGCGGATGCCGCCGGACAGCTCCACGTCGACGTCCAGCGCACCCACGACCGAGGCCAGCAGCTCGCGGTTGGATCCGCGGCCGAATGCGGCGTCGAGGTCGACCAGATGGACCCACTCGGCACCCGCCTGCTGCCACGCCAGGGCGGCGGCGAGCGGGTCGCCGTAGGAGGTCTCCGTACCCGCCTCGCCCTGAACGAGGCGCACGGCCTGGCCATCCGCGACGTCCACTGCGGGCAACAGCACCAGCGACATTGTTAGGACCTCCGGTCGAATACGACGGTGATGAGCATCGGGACGAGCAAAAGGGACAGCACCAGGACCCCGAGCCTGGCGGCCCACCCGCTGAGCAGGAGCCAGGCGACGACCTGGACGAGCACGAAGAGCACCGCGACGACGGCGTTCTGCGCCCGCTGGCGCCGGGCGATCAGGCCGCCCTGCCGCGCCACCCGCACCGGCCGCGGCAGCACCGCGACCAGCCGGTTGCGCAGCTCGCGCCTCCTGGCCATCCGCGCCTCGCGCTCGGCGCGCACGGCGGCCTGCCGCGCCTGCTCGGCTTCCCGCTCGGCACGGCGGCGGGCGCGTTCCTTGCTCACCGAGCACCCGCCGAGCTCACAGCGTGCCGAGCCAGTTCTTCAGCAGGGCGGCGCCCGCGTCGCCGGACTTCTCCGGGTGGAACTGGGTGGCCATCAGCGGCCCGTTCTCCACCGCCGCGACGAACGGCACGCCGTGCTCGGCCCAGGTGACCAGCGGCTGGGCGAAACCCGGACCGGCCTCCAGATCGAACTTGCGCACGCCGTACGAGTGGACGAAGTAGAACCGCGTGGCGGGGTCGAGCCCGGCGAACAGCACCGACCCCTCGGGCGCCTGGACGGTGTTCCACCCCATGTGCGGCAGGACGGGCGCGTCGAGCCGCTCGACGACGCCCGGCCACTCACCGCAGCCCTCGTCGCGCCCGAGGCCGTCCTCGCGGTGCTCGGCGCCCTCCGCGAAGAGGATCTGCATGCCGACGCAGATGCCGAGGACGGGACGGCCGCCGGCCAGGCGGCGGCCGATGATCTGGTCGCCGCGCACGGCCTTCAGCCCGGCCATGCAGGCGGAGAAGGCCCCGACGCCGGGGACCACGAGGCCGCCGGCCTCCATCGCCACGTCGAAGTCGGCGGTCACGGTCACGTCGGCACCGGCACGGGCGAGCGCCCGCTCGGCGGAGCGCAGGTTGCCCGAGCCGTAGTCGAGGACGACGACGTTCACCACCACATCACCCCCGCGGTGATCGCGAGCGCGGCGCCGACGCCGAGCACGACGGCGCCGGCCCTCATGCCCTGCTTCAGGAAGGAGAAGACCCCACCGACCATGAAGAGCCCAATGAAGATCATCGCGACCGCGGTCCAGTTGGAGCTCATAGGACGCCCTTGGTGCTGGGCACGCCGACCGCGCGCGGGTCACGCTCCGTCGCCTCGCGCAGCGCGCGGGCCAGGGCCTTGAACTGCGCCTCGACGATGTGATGGGCGTTGCGCCCGTACGGCACGCGGACGTGCAGGCAGATCGCGGCCTGCGCGACGAACGACTCGAGGATGTGCCGGGTGAGGGTCGTGTCGTATTCGGGGCCGATCATCGGCGCCATGCCCTCGGGCTCGGCGTGCACCAGATAGGGCCGGCCGGACAGGTCGACCGTGACCTCGGCCAGGGACTCGTCGAGCGGGCACGAGGCGCTGCCGAACCGCCGCAGGCCGGACTTGTCGCCCAGGGCCTCGCGGAAGGCGGCCCCCAGCGCGAGCGCGGTGTCCTCGATGGTGTGGTGGGAGTCGATGTGCAGGTCGCCGTCGGTCTTCACGGTCAGGTCGAACAGGCCGTGCTTGCCGAGCTGGGCGAGCATGTGGTCGAAGAAGCCGACGCCGGTGGACACCTCGACCTGGCCGGTGCCGTCCAGGTCGACCTCCACCAGCACCGAGGTCTCCTTGGTCGTACGCTCGGCGCGGCCGACCCGCGGCCGCGGCTCGCCTACGGCAGGACTGGTCACAGGATTCCCTCCAGATCGTCGCGTCCGGATCCTCCCGGCGCGGTGATTACCTCGCAGACGGCCAGCGCTTCGGACATGGCCCCGCGGAACGCCGCCATCTCCTCCGCCGTCCCGATGGAGACGCGCAGCCACTCGGGCGGCCCGACCTCGCGGATCAGCACTCCGCGCTCGACCAGCGCCTCCCAGACCGCGTGGCGGTCGGGGAACCGGCCGAACAGCACGAAGTTGGCGTCGGAGTCGGCGACGGACAGGCCTCGCTCCCTGAGCCAGCCCACGCAGGCGTCGCGCTCGGCACGCAGCCGGTCGACGGTGCCGAGCAGCTCGCCGCGGTGCGCGACCGCGACCCGCGCCGCCGCCTGGGTCAGCGTCGACAGGTGGTAGGGCAGGCGCACGAGCAGCAGAGCCTCGATCACCGCCGGGTCGGCCGCGAGGTAGCCGAGCCGGGTGCCGGCCATGGCGAACGCCTTGGACATGGTGCGGGTGACGATCAGACGGGGATTGCCCGCCAGCAGGGTCAGCGCGCTCGGCGTGCCGGTGCGGGCGAATTCGAAGTACGCCTCGTCGACCACGACCATGCCGGGCGCCGCCTCGGCCACCCGCTCGATGACCCCCAGCGGCAGGGCCGTGCCCGTCGGGTTGTTGGGACTGGTCAGGAAGACGATGTCGGGGCGGTGCTCCTCGATCGCGGCGATGGCCTTGCCCGGGTCGATACCGAAATCGTCCTCGCGGGCGCCGGAGATCCACCTGGTGGCGGTGCCCGTGGTGATGATCGGATGCATGGAGTACGACGGCTCGAAGCCGAGCGCCGACCTCCCAGGGCCGCCGAACGCCTGAAGGATCTGCTGGAGCACCTCGTTGGAGCCGTTGGCGGCCCAGACCCGGTCGGCCGCGAGGCCGTGGCCGAGGTAGGCCGCGAGGTCCGCGCGCAGCGCCAGGACTTCCCTGTCGGGGTAGCGGTTCAGCTCGGAGGCGTCACGGCGCACGGCCTCCGCCAGGTCGGCGACCAGGCCTGGCGAGGGCGGGTAGGGGTTCTCGTTGGTGTTCAGCAGGACCGGCACGTCGATCTGGGGCGCGCCGTACGGCGAGCGCCCGCGCAGGTCGTCGCGGATCGGCAGATCGTCGAGCCGCGTCACGCCCGAACGCTCCACGGGCGTCATCGTGATCCCCCGCCGAACCTGGCCCGGATGGCCGCGCCGTGGGCGGGCAGATCCTCCGCCTCGGAAAGGGCGTAGACGTGCGCCGCCGCCTCCTCCAGGGCTTCTCGGGTGTAGTCGACCACGTGGACGCCGCGCAGGAAGGTCTGCACCGACAGCCCCGAGGAGTGGCAGGCGCAGCCACCGGTGGGCAGCACGTGGTTGGAGCCGGCGAGGTAGTCGCCCAGGGACACCGGGGCGTAGGGGCCGATGAAGACGGCGCCGGCGTTGCGGACCCTGGCGGCGACCTCGCGGGCGTCGGCCGTCTGGATCTCCAGGTGCTCGGCGGCGTAGGCCTCGACGACCCGGATGCCGTCGTCGAGGCTGGACACGAGCACGATGCCCGACTGCCGGCCGGCGAGCGCCTCGGCGATGCGCTCGGAGTGGCGCGTGGCGGCGACCTGCCCGGGCAGCTCCTTCTCGACCGCCTCGGCGAGCTTCTCGCTGGTGGTCACGAGCACCGCGGCGGCGATCACATCGTGCTCGGCCTGGCTGATCAGGTCCGCGGCGACGTGGACCGGGTCGGCGGTGTCGTCGGCGAGGACGGCGATCTCGGTCGGGCCTGCCTCGGAGTCGATGCCGATGCGCCCCTTGAGCAGGCGCTTGGCCGCGGCGACCCAGATGTTGCCCGGGCCGGTGACCATGCGGACCGGAGGGCACTCCTCGGTGCCGTAGGCGAACATCGCCACGGCCTGCGCGCCGCCGACGGCGTACACCTCCTCGACGCCGAGCAGCGCGCACGCGGCCAGGATCGTCGGATGGGGCAGCCCGCCGAACTCGGCCTGCGGCGGGGAGGAGACCGCCAGGGAGGGCACCCCGGCCTCCTGCGCGGGCACGACGTTCATCACGACACTCGACGGGTAGACCGCGCGGCCACCCGGGACGTACAGCCCGACCCGGTCGACCGGGACCCATCGCTCGGTGACCGTGCCGCCGGGAACGACCTGCGTGGTCGTGTCGGTCCTGCGCTGGTCGCGGTGGACCAGGCGGGCGCGGCGGATCGACTCCTCAAGGGCGGCGCGCACGGCCGGGGCCAGCTCCTCAAGCGCGGCGGCGATGGCCGGCGCGGGCACGCGGGTGGAGGCGAGCTCGACACCGTCGAACCGGGCGGTCAGCTCCCGCAGCGCCGCCACTCCCCTATGGCGCACGTCGTCGCAAATGAGCCGCACCTTGGAGAGGGCGGCCTCGACGTCGAGCTCGGCACGGGGCAGCACGTCGCGCAGGTTCTCCGGAAGGGACCCGCGCAGGTCGATACGGGATATCACCGGACCAGTCTACGGAGGGTGGCACCCCGATCCGGCTCCAGTCCGCCATTCGGACGGCCGCTTTACGTTGTAGATTTTAACCTGCCGTTAAGCTGGGGGCCGTGAGCAAGACGAAAAGCAGGGGAGGCCAGGGCACTCCCGCCACCGTGGCGCTGGTCAAGGCCGGGGTCGGCTTCGTCCTTCATCCCTACGATCACGATCCCGACGCCCAGGCGTACGGCGAGGAGGCCGCCGACGCGCTCGGCCTGCCGTATGAGCGGATCTTCAAGACCCTGGTCGCCGAGGTGGAGACCGGGCTCGCGGTCGCGGTCGTGCCCGTCTCGGGCAAGCTCGACCTGAAGGCCCTCGCCGCCGCCCTGGGCGGCAAGCGCGCCGCGATGGCCGACGCGGCCAAGGTCGAACGGGTCACCGGCTACGTCGTCGGCGGCATCAGCCCGCTGGGCCAGCGCAAGGCACTGCCCACCGTGATCGACGCCTCGGCACTGGAGTTCGAGACGATCTTCTTCTCGGCCGGCCGGCGCGGGCTGCAGATCGAGACCGACCCCGCCGAACTGGCCCGGCTCACCCGCGCGGTCACCGCGCCCATCGGCAGGCCCGCCTGACCGCGCTTGGCAACCCTTGCCGTCGCCTTCCGGCGAATCGGGTCGCCAGACTGGCACCACCTGCCAGAAGACCCGGCCCGGAGGAACCGGCCGGGGACCGGCCCGCGTGCCCGAAGGAGCAAGAGTGACCGAGTTGTTCTATCTGTCCGCCACCGAGATGCTCGGCCTCCTGCGCGCCCGGCAGATCAGCGCGGTGGAGCTGACCGAGGCGCATCTGCGGCGGATCGACGAGGTCAACGGCCAGGTCAACGCGGTGGTCACGCTGGTCGCCGACCAGGCGCTCGCGGAGGCGCGCGTGCTGGACGACGACCTCGCCCGCGGCCACTGGCGGGGCCCGCTGCACGGCCTGCCCATCGCCTACAAGGACCTGACGGACACCGCCGGCATCCGCACGACGTACGGCTCGCCGATCTACGCCGGCCACGTGCCCGACACCGACGCCCTGGTGGTCCGGCGCGCCCGCGCGGCCGGGGCGATCACGGTGGGCAAGACCAACACGCCGGAGTTCGGCACCGGCTCGCACACCGTCAACGAGGTGTTCGGCCCGACCCGCAATCCCTACGACCTCACCCGGAGCGCGGGGGGCAGCAGCGGCGGGGCCGCCGCCGCGCTGGCCTCGGGCATGGTGCCGCTGGCCGACGGCTCGGACATGGGCGGATCACTGCGCAACCCCGCCTCCTTCTGCAACGTGGTGGGGCTGCGGCCGACCCCGGGCCGGGTGCCGGACGCCTCCGAGATCGCGGCCTGGTTCAGCCTCAGCGTCTCCGGCCCGATGGCGAGGACCGTGGGCGACGCCGCCCTGATGATGAGCGTCATATCCGGGTTCGCCCCCACCTCCCCGTTCGCGATCCGCGAGGACGGCTCCGGCTTCGCCGGGTCGCTCGAATGCGACGTCGCGGCTCTGCGAGTGGCCTGGAGCCCCAACCTCGGCGGGCTGCCCGTGGACCCGGAGACGGCCGCCGTGACGGCGCGGGCGCCGGAGGTGCTGTCCGGCCTCGGCGCCAAGGTGGAGCAGGTCCGGCTCGACCTCTCCGATGCCGAGGACGCCTTCCGCACCTACCGGGCCTGGCACTACGCGAACGCCTTCGGCGACCTGCCGGCCGACCGGCTCGGCCCGAACGTCGCCTGGAACGTCGAGCAGGGGCGCGCGGTGACCGGAGCGGACCTCGCCCGGGCCGAGCGCCTGCGCAGCGGGCTGTTCCAGCGCATGAACGCCTTCTTCGACACCTTCGACATCCTGATCGCCCCGGTCAGCCAGGTGCCGCCCTTCCCCATCGGCCGGCCCTACGTCACCGAGGTCGCCGGCACGCCGATGCCCGACTACCTGGCGTGGATGCGCTCGGCGTACTGGATCACCATGCTGCACGCCCCCGCGGCGTCGGTCCCATGCGGGTTCACCCCGGGCGGCCTGCCCGTCGGCGTGCAGATCGTGGGACGGCCGTGGGCCGACCTCACGGTGCTCAAGGTCGCCCACGCCTTCGAACGGGCGACCGGCCACGGGGCCAGGCGCCCCGCGCTCGGCGGCTAGAAGCCGGCGTCGCGGGACTCGCCTGCGTAGGGCTTGCGCAGCGGCGACTCGCGGTAGCCGTCGACCGATTCGAGGATCCCGAAGACCGCGACCGCCACCACGGCCCAGCTCAGCAGCACTCCGTACGCCGTGAGCCCGAGCACGTTGACCGTGGAGCCGATGCCGCCCGAGCCCGGGGCCGCCGCCTGGACGGACGAGCCGTTGAACGAGGTGCCGACCAGGAGCGTGAGGTACCCGGCGAGCAGGCCGCCGCCCGCCAGCCCGGCGAGCAGGGCGATCGGCCGCCCCTTGCGGGAGATCAGGTAGGCGCCGATGCCGCACGCCAGCCCGGCCACCCCGGTGATGACGGCGAACCAGCCGTCCGCCGCGATCAGCGACTGGGTGGTCGGATCGGTCAGCGCCGGGCCCGACCTGGTGATGACGTACGGCGTCCGGGGGGCGATCGCCGACCACAGGAACCCCGCGAGGACCCCCATGAGGGCCAGCACGACGATGGTCAGCCCCATGTCCCGCAGATGCCGCACCCGATCACCTCACCTGTCGCGCGTCCCAGCACCAGCGTGCGGATCCGCATATGTTACCGAGCGAGCCCTCCCACCGCGCCTTCGGCCACGCCCGCCGCACGGTTAGGCTGTCCCCCGTGAGTGAAGAGGTATGGCTGATCGAGTCGTCCGGACCTCTGCGGGGGGACGTCGAAGTACGCGGCTCCAAGAACGCGGTGTCCAAGCACATGGTCGCCGCGATGCTGGGCAGCGGCCCGAGCACGCTGCACAACGCCCCAGAGGTGGGCGAGGTCGGCATCACCGCCGCGATGCTCGAAGCCCTCGGCATCGAGGTCGACATCAACCAGGGCGAGATCACCCTGGAGCGCGGGCCGGAGATCCGCCCGCGGGTGCCGGACGCCTTCACCGGGCTCAACCGCATTCCGATCCTGATGCTCGGCCCGCTGCTGCACCTCGCCGGTGAGGCGTTCGTCCCGCTCGTCGGCGGCGACCCCATCGGCAGGCGGCCCGTGAACTTCCACGTCGAGGCGCTGCGGGCGATGGGCGCCGAGATCGAGGTGGGCGACACGGGCATCGTCGCCAAGGCGACCCGGCTGCGCGGCACCCGCATCGAGCTGCCCTATCCCAGCGTCGGCGCGACCGAGACGATCCTGCTGTCGGCCGTGCTCGCCGAGGGCAAGACCGTCATCAAGGGCGCGGCCACCGAGCCCGAGGTGGTGGAGCTGGCGCTGTTCCTGCAGCGCATGGGCGCGCGCATCGAGCTCAGCCCCGACCGCCGCATCGTCATCGAAGGCGTCGAGCGGCTGCGCGGCGCCTCCACCTGGCTCGCGGGCGACCGCATCGAGGCGTTCTCCTACCTGGTGGCCGGGCTCATCACCGGAGGCGAGGTCCGGGTGCACGGCTGCCCGCAGGACCGGCTCGTCACCGCCATCACCACCCTCGCCCGCATGGGCGCCCAGTTCGACATCACCGACGACTGGCTGACGGCCTCCGCGCCCGACGGCCTGCGCGCCGCCGCCGTGCAGACCGACACCCACCCCGGTTTCATGACCGACTGGCAGACGCCGCTGATGGTCCTGTTCACGCAGGCCGAGGGCATGTCGGTCCTGCACGAGACCGTCTTCGAGAACCGTCTGGTCTACGTGCCCGCCCTGCAGAAGATGGGCTGCGAGATCGAGATCTTCGACGTGTGCCTGGGCGGGCCCGCGTGCCGCTACCACGACACCAACGCCCGGCACTCCGCGGTGGTCAGGGGTGTGTCCAAGCTCCGGGGCGCCGACGTCACCCTGCCCGACATCCGCGCCGGGTTCTCGGGCGTGCTCGCCGCGGCCGTCGCCGAGGGCACCTCGACGCTGCGCGGCGTCCACCACATCGAGCGCGGATACCACCGCGTTTTCGACCAGTTCACCTCACTTGGGTTGAAGATCAACCGGGAAGCGTAAAGATTTCCGCGAAGAGCGTTTGCCGACGTTCTCGCGGTCGCACTTTTATCCCGTGACCTCGGGATCCGACGGCCGCCGAACACCCGGCGGCCAGTCCACGCAGCGCCGTCCCCGGGAGCGCCCGATGCTGGTGAGCGTCGCGGCGCTGGGCGGGGCCGGCGTGGTCGGCGGCCTCCTGGTCGCGGCCGTCGCGCTCCCGGCCGTCGGCGGGGCGGGCATCCTCACCCGCACGGCAGCGCACGACTTCTTCGAGGTGCCGACCATGCTGCGGGAGGCCCCGCTGCCCGAGCGCAGCAGGCTGCTCGACAAGGACGGCAAGCAGTTCGCCCAGTTCTACGTGCAGAACCGGCAGTCCGTGGACATCAGCAAGATCGCGCCCATCATGCTGAAGGCGATGGTCGCCATCGAGGACGCCCGGTTCTACGAGCACGCCGGGCTGGACCTCAAGGGCACCCTGCGCGCGATCATCACCAACACCAAGGCCGGGACCATCCGGCAGGGCGGGTCGTCGCTGACGCAGCAACTCGTCAAGAACATCCTGCTGCAGAACGCCCGGTCGGAGGGCGAGCGCGACCTGGCCCGCGCGCCGAGCATCCGCAGGAAGCTGCAGGAGCTGCGGTACGCCATGGGCCTGGAGAAGAAGTACACCAAGGACCAGATCCTGGTGCGCTACCTGAACATCGCCTACTTCGGCGGCGGCGCCTTCGGGGTCCAGGCCGCGGCGCAGCGCTTCTTCGGGACCTCCGCCGCCGCGCTGACCACCGCCCAGGCCGCCGCCCTGGCGGGGGCGGTGCGCACGCCCTACTACACCGACCCGACCCTCGGCCCCGAGCACCAGAAGCGACTGCGGGAACGCCGTGACCTGGTGCTCGATCGCATGGCCCAGCTCGGCATGCTGCCGCAGGTGCGAGCCGACGCCGCCAAGGCGGCACCGCTGGCCCTGAACCTGCGGCCCGAGCCGGGCGGTTGCTCCGAGAGCGACTACCCGTACTTCTGCCTCTACGTGCAGAAGGAGATCACCTCGAACCGCGTCTTCGGCCAGACCCGCGCCGGGCGCGAACGCCGTCTCTACCGTGACGGCCTGGTGATCAGGACCACCCTCGACCCCACGGCCCAGCGCGCCGCCGAACGCGCCATCGCCGCGCACGTCCACCCCAAGGACGAGGAGGTGGCCGCCGAGGCCATGGTCGAGCCGGGCACCGGACGCATCCGCGCCCTGGCCGCGAGCAAGCTGTACGGGGTCAACCCCGGCGACCGTAACGACGGTCCGAGGACCACGTACAACCTGGCCGCCGACACCGCCCATGGAGGCGGGCTGGGATTCCAGGCCGGGTCGACGTTCAAGGCGTTCACGCTGGCCACGGCGCTGACGAAGGGCTGGCGGTTCGACCAGGGCTTCGACACGCCCGGCAGCTTCGTCCCCTCCTCGGGGTACCGGGACTGCTCGGGCAAGAAGGTCAACGCCCCCGGCACCGTCATCCACAACGCGAGCGGCGAGGGCAAGGGCGGCCCGCACAGCCTGTCCACCGGTACCTGGCAGTCGGTCAACATCTTCTACATGATGCTGGAGCGAGATGTCGGGCTGTGTGACGTGGTGCGCACGGCCCGATCGCTCGGCATCACCCGGGCGGACGGCCTGCCGCTCAAGGAGGTGCCCACCTTCACCCTCGGGGTCAACGAGATGGACCCGGTCACGGTGGCGAGCGCCTTCGCGGCGTTCGGGGCGCGCGGCCGCTACTGCCGCCCGCTGGCCATCCTGGAGATCTCCGAGCGGCGCGGCCAGCGTACGGCGATCGCGCCGAGCTGCACCGACGCCATCGAGCCCGAGGTCGCCGACGCCGTCAACCACATCCTGTCGGGGGTGTTCACCAGGGGGACGATGAAGGGACAGGGCATCGGCCGGGCGGCGGCGGGCAAGACCGGCACCAACAACGGGTACACCTCTGCCTGGTTCGCCGGGTACACCCCCGACCTGGCGGCGGCCGTCAGCCTCGGTGACATCAGGGGCGCCTACAAGTACCCGCTGACGAACGTGGAGATCGGCGGGCGGTACTACGGCAGCGTCCAGGGGGCCTCGCTGCCCGGCCCGATCTGGGTCCGGTCCATGGAGGAGGCTTTGCGATACCTTCCGGCGACCTCCTTCACGCCGCCCGACATGCAGCGGTTCGGGGGTGGTACCACGCCAGGGCTGAAGATCGAGGACCAGATGGTCGACCCCCGGCTGGAGGTGGGCGAGGAAGGCCGGGAGCCGAGGGAGGGCCGGCGGGAGCGCCGCCTGCGCCACCACTGGAACCGGCCGGTGGACGACTTCGGCTGGGACCCCTTCTGGCCCGAGGGGGAAGACCGATGGGCGCCGCCTCGCCGGCACCGCACCGGGGAGGGCTGGGAACCCGGCCCCCGCATGGAACGCTGGGTCGAGGACCCCTGGCCACCCCACCGGCCCGTACGGCACAGGGACGGCTGGTGACCCACCACAGACCTGCGTCGAACGGCACCGCCATTGGCCGTCAACCGGCCGCCCGCCGCCTGAGTCCCCCACCCCCCACACCAAGGACCTCGATGACCCTGGTGGAACACCGCGGCCGGGAGGTCGCGCGCGGTGGGGGGTCAGGCGCCGACGCAGGCGGGGCCGAGGAGCTGTTTGAGGTCGCCCATCAACGCCGGGGAGGGGGTCACCCTGAGCCGGTCGTCCAGGCGCATGACGGTGGTCTTGGAGCCGTTGTGCAGCTGGAGGTGCACCTCGGTGGTGCCGCGGTGGGTGCTCAGCACCTCTTTCAGGCGGCCGATCACCGGGGGCGTGCAGCGGGTCAGCGCGAGGCTGACCACCAGCGGGCCGCCCGACTCCATCGAGAGGTCGGGCGCGGTGACCTCCATCGCCACGATCTTGGCGACGTCCTCCCGCTTGTCGAGCCGGCCCTTCACGAAGACGATCGCGTCCTCGGCGAGCACCGTGGCGCAGAGCTGGTAGGCGGAGGGGAAGATCATGACCTCGATGGCGCCTTCGAGGTCCTCCAGGGTGGTCAGCACCCAGGTGTCGCCCTTCTTGGTGACCTTGCGCTGCAGCCCGGTGAGGATGCCGCCCACCGTGATGACCTGACCGTCGGGACGCTCGTCCGACTGGAGCGCGGCGATCGAGCAGTCGGCGCCCCCGGACAGGATGTGCTCGACGCCGAACAGCGGGTGGTCGGAGACGTACAGGCCCAGCATCTCGCGCTCGAAGACCAGCAGGGTGGACTTGTCCCACTCCCCCGGCGGGATCTGCACGTCGAAGGTCTGGTCCTCGGCGCCGTCGATCGCGCCGAACAGCGAGTCCTGCCCGATGGCCTCGTTCTTCTTGATGTCGATGATCGCGTCGACGGCCTGCTCGTGCACCATGACCAGGCCCTTGCGCACGTGGCCGAGGGAGTCGAACGCGCCGGCCTTGATCAGCGACTCGATGACCCGCTTGTTGCAGGCGATCGCGGGAACCTTGCGCAGGAAGTCCTTGAAGTCGGTGTAGCGGGACTTGGTCCTGCGGGTGGTGGTGATCGCCTCGACGACGTTGGCGCCGACGTTGCGGATCGCCGACAGCCCGAAGCGGATGTCGGTGCCGCGCGGGGTGAAGTCGGCGTCGGAGTCGTTGACGTCCGGCGGGAGCACCTTGATGCCCATGCGGCGGCACTCGTTGAGGTAGAGGGCGCTCTTGTCCTTGTCGTCCTTGACGCTGGTCAGCAGGGCGGCCATGTACTCGGCGGGGAAGTTCGCCTTGAGGTAGGCGGTCCAGTAGGAGACCAGGCCGTACCCGGCGGTGTGGGCCTTGTTGAAGGCGTAGTCGGAGAACGGCAGCAGGATGTCCCACAGCGCCTTGATGGCGGCGGCGGGATAGCCGTTGTCCTTCATGCCCTGCTCGAAGGTGGCGTACTGCTTGTCCAGCTCGGACTTCTTCTTCTTGCCCATCGCCCGGCGCAGCAGGTCGGCGGCGCCGAGGGAGTAGTTCGCGACCTTCTGCGCGATGGCCATGACCTGCTCCTGATACACGATCAGGCCATGGGTCGTGTCGAGGATCTCCCTGAGCGGCTCCTCCAGAGCCTCGTGGATCGGGGTGATCTCCTGCATGCGGTTCTTGCGCAGCGCGTAGTTGGTGTGGGAGTTGGCGCCCATCGGGCCCGGGCGGTAGAGCGCGAGCGCCGCCGAGATGTCCTCGAAGTTGTCGGGCTTCATCAGCCGCAGCAGGGTGCGCATGCCGCCACCGTCGAGCTGGAAGATGCCGAGCGTGTCGCCCCGGCTCAGCAGCTCGTACGTCGTGCGGTCGTCCAGCGGCAGTGCCAGCAGGTCGATCTCGTCGCCGGTGTTGAGCTTGATCATCTTCAGGCAGTCGTCGATGATCGTGAGGTTGCGCAGGCCCAGGAAGTCCATCTTGAGCAGGCCGAGCGTCTCGCAGGTCGGGTAGTCGAACTGCGTGATGATCGCGCCGTCGGAGTCGCGGCGCATGATCGGGACGTTGTCGATCAGCGGCTCGGCGGACATGATGACGCCGGCGGCGTGCACGCCGGTCTGCCGGATCAGGCCCTCCAGACCCTTGGCGAGGTCCATCGTGGCCTTGACGTCGACGTCCTCTTCGTACAGCCTGCGCAGCTCCCCGGCCTCGTTGTAGCGGGGGTGCTCGTCGTCGAAGATGCCCGACAGCGGGATGTCCTTGCCCATCACGGCGGGCGGGAAGGCCTTGGACACCTTGTCGCCGAGGGCGTAGGGGTAACCGAGGACGCGTGCGGCGTCCTTGATGGCGGCCTTCGCCTTGATCGTGCCGAAGGTGGCGATCATGGCGACCTTGTCGGCGCCCCACTTTTCGGTGACATACCGGATGACGTCGGACCGCCGGCGTTCGTCGAAGTCGATGTCGACGTCGGGCATGGAGACGCGTTCGGGGTTGAGGAACCGCTCGAAGATGAGCCCGTGCGGAAGCGGGTCGAGGTCGGTGATGCCCAGCGCGTACGCGGCCAGCGACCCGGCCGCCGAACCACGGCCGGGTCCCACCCGGATGCCGTTGTTCTTCGCCCACATGATGAAGTCGGCGACCACGAGGAAGTAGGACGGGAAGCCCATCTGCAGGATGACGTCGATCTCGAACTCGACCTGGCGCCGGTGCTCGTCGTCGAAGCCGTCGGGGAAGCGGCGATCCATGCCGCTCCAGACCTCCTTGCGGAACCAGCTCTCCTCGGTCTCGCCCTCGGGCACCGGGAAGCTCGGCATGAGGTTCTTGTAGCCGAAGAGGTCCTCGGCCTCGACCTTCTCGGCCACCAGCAGGGTGTTGCGGCAGCCTTCGGCCCACAGCTCGGAGGTGTCGACCGCCCGCATCTCGTCGGCGTTCTTGATGTAGTAGCCGCTGCCGTCGAAGCGGAACCGGTCGGGGTCGGCCAGCTGCTTGCCGGTCTGGATGCACAGCAGGGCGTCGTGGCTCGCGGAGTCGGACTCGTAGGTGTAGTGGGAGTCGTTGGTGACCACCGGGGGGATGGCGAGCTGTTTGCTGATGCGGGTGAGCCCGTCGCGGACCCGGCGCTCGATGGACAGGCCGTGGTCCATGACCTCCAGGAAGTAGTTGTCCTTCCCGAAGATCTCCTGGTACTTCGCCGCGGCCGCGACCGCCTGGTCGTACTGCCCGAGCCGCAGCCGGGTCTGCACCTCGCCGGAGGGGCACCCCGTGGTCGCCATCAGGCCCTCGGAGTGCTCGGCGAGCAGCTCGGCGTCCATGCGCGCCCACTTGCGCACGAAGCCCTCGGTGTAGGCCCGGGAGCTCAGCCGCATCAGGTTCGAGACGCCGGTGGCGTTCTTGGCCCAGATCGTCATGTGGGTGTAGTAACCACCCGCCGACACGTCGTCGCTCTTCTGGTGGGGCTCCCCCCACAGGACCGGCTTCTTGTGCAGGCGGGAGTCGGGGGCGACGTAGGCCTCGATGCCGAGGATCGGCTTGACCCCGGCGCCCCTGGCCTGCTTGTAGAAGTCGTAGGCGCCGTGCAGGTTGCCGTGGTCGGTGATCGCGATGGCCGGCATGCCGAGCTCGCCGACCTGTTTGAACATCTGCTTCAGTCGCGCCGCACCGTCAAGCATGGAGTACTCGGTGTGGACGTGCAGATGCACAAACGAATCAGCCATGCGGGCCGTCCCTCTCCCCTCGATCCGGTGCGGCGGATGAGAGCCTACGCCGTGCCGGCGACCTCTCGGGGCACACAGGGCCCCTCAGTCTCAATCGTGATCCTGGCCACTCCCGGCGAGCGCCTGCACTCCCATCCGGCCGCGCCGGTCGCCCTCCGGCGAGGGCTCCCGGCCATTCTCCCGCGAATCGCCCCTGCGTTCTTCGGCGAGGTGGAGGCCGCTTTCGATGACGGCGTTCATGATCGGCGCCAGCCGTACCTCGCCGAGGCACGGCGCGCGGCGGGCCATCGCGGCGACCAGCCGGCGCTCGCGGTCCATGTCCCTTCCGGCGAAGCCGCCGACGGGCTTGAGCCTCTGCACGGTGCCCGCCAGAGCGGCCCTGCGCTCCAGCAGGACGGCGAGCGCCGCGTCCACCCGGTCGATGGCCCCCCGCGCCGCGGCCACCGTCCCCGGACGCTCCTCGCGGACGAGGGCGCCCACCAGGATGACGGCCTCTCGCGCCGCCTCGACGGCGTCCGCGCCGGCCTCGGGGGCGAGCCACAGGCCGTCCGCGCCGGCGGCCACCGCCGCTCCGGCGAGGCCCGCGTCCGCGCCGAGGGCCGCGAGGACCGGACGCCCCGCCCGCACCCGGGCGGCCCGGAGCAGGGCCAGATCCACGGCCGTGCCGGCCGCGTCCGTATCGCCGCCCTCGCACAGCACCACGCCGTCGTTGCCCTCGGCCGCGCAGTGGCCGGCGGCGTCCAGCCACTCCTCCAGGGAGGCCCGCGGGCCGCGCCGCACGACGATCGGGAGGTTGGAGCGCGCCGCCGCCCGTACGAGCGGCAGGTCCCCCGTCCCCACCACCAACCCGTCGGCGTGCGCGACGATCGCGGGCAGGTCGCCGGCCGAGGACGGCTCCACGAGCAACGGCCCGTCCCACGCGGACCTCGCCCCGGCGATCGCGCCGGCCGCCTCGGGCTCGCGTAGGCTGATCCACCACGCGTCCGCGTCCGGTCCGGCGATCCCGGCACCTCCGACGACGACCGCGGGGCCGTCTCCCACGGTGAGGCTCCCGATCCGTACGGTGCGCGTTCCCGGCTTCCCGGTCGATGACATGTCGGCTCCCTCTGTGGGCGCCGGCCGCGTCGCCCGCGAGCCGGCGGGGGTCTGGAATGACGAAAAGGCAGAGACACCTTCGTCTCCGCCCTCTGCCGGCTCCGGATGGTCGCTAGATCATGTGACGGCGACCGGTCCTTCCGGAACCGGCCGAATAAACACGAAATAGCAAGTCATAGCTCTGAGATTAGCAGGTGGCCGCCATTTGGTGGACACCGCATCTCACATTCCGGACGGTTCACCGAAACCCGCGTTTGCACCCGCGCACCGCTATGGGACGATTCATTCGCCTGAAAGGGGGTAGCGGCGGGTGATGTCGGAAGCACGGCCAAGTGGACGGCAAAAGGGACGCCGCGTAGCCGACCGCTACCAGCTACTGGAGCCGATCGGCCGTGGTGGCATGGGCATCGTCTGGCGCGCCCACGATGAGCTGCTCGATCGCGCGGTGGCCGTCAAGGAGGTCCGCTATCCCGGCGACCCTCAGGACGACGAGGTCGCCGAGCTCAACCGCCGCACTCTGCGCGAGGCGCGGGCGGCCGGCAGGCTGACCCATCCGAATGTCGTCGTGGTCCACGACGTCATCGAGGAGAACGGCCGGCCGTGGATCGTCATGCAGCTCGTGGACGCCCGGTCGCTCGGCCAGGTGCTGCGCGACGACGGGCCGCTGCCGGTCCGCATGGTGGCCGAGATCGGGCTCCAGATCCTGGAGGCGCTGCGCACCGCCCACGCGGCCGGGGTGCTGCACCGGGACGTCAAGCCGGAGAACGTGCTGCTCACCGATGACGGCCGGGTCGTGCTGACCGACTTCGGCATCGCCCGCATGGAGACCGACACGACGATGACCCGCACCGGGCTCGTCGGTACCCCCGCGTTCATCGCCCCCGAGAGGCTCAAGGGACTGTCCGCCCAGCGCGAGTCGGACCTGTGGTCGCTCGGCGCCACGTTGTACGCCGCCGTCGAGGGCAGGCCGCCGCACGACAAGGGCATGGCCATGGCGACCATGCACGCCGTGCTGAACGACCAGCCGGAGCCCGCCGTCCGAGCCGGGCGACTCGGCGCCGTCCTGTCGGGCCTGCTGGAGAAGAACCCGGCGGAGCGCCTCAGCGTCGACCAGGCCGAGCGGATGCTGCGGAGCATCGCGGAGGACCGTTCCTCCGCTCCCGCCACCAGCCAGCGCACCATGCCGGCGACCCCGCTTCCGGCGCCCGCCACGAGCCCGCCGCGCAAGCCGGCCAAGAATCCCAAACCGTCCCGGCAGAGCGCGCCGCCCGAACAGGGTGCAGAGGAGCGTCGGCAGGCCGCGGCGGCCGGAACCCCCGCGGCCGCCGCCGTACCGCCTGCCCCCGCGGACGCGCCCAACCGGGCCGAGGCGCTGGAGCAGGTCCAGTCGCTGAAGCAGGCTCCGGCGTCCAAGCAGGCCAAGAGGCCCGAGGCCGCAGAAGAGCCCGCGGCGGCCGGGCCGTCACCTCGGCCCGGCGGGCCGGCCGGACGCGCGCCCGCCGAGCCCGTCGAGCCCGCCGAGCGGGAACAGGCCGGGCCCGAGCCCGTCGGGCAGGACCGGGCCGGCGACGCGGCCGGTTCCGTCGACGGCGAGCGTGCGGGGGCGTCCAAGCAGGAGGGCGAGCCGCAGGACGGTGCCCCGCCGGAGGATCAGGGGAACGGCAAGGCCGCGGCGCCCGGGGCCCCTGTTCAGCCGGTGACGCGGGCGGGAGCCCCCGTCCAGCCCATTACCCCGGTCCGTCCGGTGCCACCGGACGGCTCCGCCGCGCCTGACATGCCAGACGGAGAGGCGGTGGCCCAGCGGCCGACGCAGGTTCCGCGGCCGGCCAGGGTCGCCAAGGTGGAGACGCGGCCGGACACCCGGAGGCGGCCCTACGCGGGGCCGGACGCTCCCCAGACCTCCGATCAGCTCTCGTCCGCGGACCCCGCCCTCGTCTCGACCGCCTCGGCCATGGCGGCGGGCCCCGAGATGACCTCGGACGGCCACGCCCCGACCTCGGTCGAGCACTCTGTCCCGATGTCGCCGGACGGGTACGGGGACGGCACGCCCCCGGAGCGGCCGCTGCCGCTGAGGCGCATTCTGCTGTTCGCCGTTCCCGTGGTCCTGGTGGTGGCCGGTGTCGCCCTGTGGCTCGGCTTGCGCGACGCCACCGGCACTCCAACGGACGGCGCCGCGAAGTCCTCGCGGCAGGCCTCCGAGCCGGCCACGGCCCCGTCGTCCTCCGCGCCGTCCTCCGCTCCCCCCTCGCCTTCCGCCTCGCCGAGCGAGACGCCGAAGCCGTCGTCCACTCCCAAGCCGACCAAATCCAGCCCGGCGGGCGTCCCCGACGGGTGGCACAGGTACAAGCACCCGAGCGGGTTCTCCATCGCGCTCCCCAAGGGCTGGCGCGTGGACGGCAGAGGCAACGGCGAGGTGCGCTTCCGCGGGGACGCGCATTCCTACCTGGAGGTCCACCACACCTCCAGACCAGAGTCGGACGCGTTGAAGGTCTGGCGGCGCGACGTGCCTGGCATGAGCGGGAACTTCCCCGGCTACAAGCTGATCGCCATCAGGAAGGTCAAGGGGTACTGGAAGACCGCGGCCGACTGGGAGTTCACCTTCGGCGACAGCGGCTTCCGGTCGCGGGTGATCGACCGCGGCTTCGTCACCGGCAAGAACCACGGCTACGCGCTGCTCTTCAAGACCCAGGACAAGGACTGGAAGAACAAGAAGAAGCTCTTCGAGACCTTCGCCGAGACCTTCAAGCCCGCCAAGTAGCGGTCACGCTCCGGCCCGAGCCCCGCTATGGGACGATGCGGGAACGGAAAGGAGGGGCTGGCTTGAAGGTCGCCGAGCCACAGCGCCGGGTCGCCGGCAGATACCGTCTGGTGGAGACGATCGGCCGCGGCGGCATGGGCGTGGTCTGGCTGGCCCACGACGAGCTCCTCGACCGTCCCGTCGCCGTCAAAGAGGTCCTCCACCGCGCGATGAGCGAGGAGGACCGCGTCTCCTTCAACCGCCGCACCATCCGTGAGGCACGGGCCGCCGGGCGTCTCGACCATCCCTCGGTGGTGGTAGTCCACGACGTCATCGAGGAGGACGGCCGGCCCTGGATCGTCATGCAGCTCGTGCGGTCCCGGTCGCTGGGCCAGGTGCTCCGCGCCGACGGTCCCCTGGATCCCCCCACGGTGGCCGAGATCGGCGCGCAGGTCCTCGACGCGCTGCGCGCCGCGCACGCCGCCGGGGTGCTCCACCGTGACGTGAAACCCGAGAACGTCCTGCTCACCGACGCGGGCCGGGTCGTGCTGACCGACTTCGGCATCGCCACGATGCCTGAGGAGACGGCTCTCACCACGACCGGCAACCTGTCGGGCACCCCGGCGTTCATCCCGCCCGAGCGGCTGCAGGGCCGCCCCGCCGTGCCGGAGTCGGATCTGTGGTCCCTCGGGGCGACCCTGTACGCCGCCGTGGAGGGCAGGGCGCCCTTCGACCGGGGTGCTCCCGTGCCCACGATGGCGGCCGTGCTCAACGAGCAGCCTGAGCCCACCCGGCTGGCCGGGCCGCTTGGCCCCGTGCTCGAAGGGCTGCTGCGCAAGGAGCCCGGCCGGCGGATGCCCGCCGCCGCGGCGGCCGAGGCGCTGCGCCGGGTGGCGTCCTCCGGGGGGCAGGCGCCCGGGCGGCGCCGCTCGCCCGCCCGCCTCGTGCTGCTCGCCGTCCTGCCCGTGCTGCTCGTCGCGGCCGGCGTGGCCGCGTGGTACGGCTACCGCCAGTACGCGGGCGCCGCGGTGGCCATGCCCTCGATTTCGGTCACCTCCGCCCCCACGGCGACCCCGTCGGCGGCCGTGCCCGTCTCTTCGCCGCCGGCCACGCCGATCCGCACACCCGGGCCCCGCCGTCCGGCCCTCCCGAACGGCTGGCGCACTCACGTCGATCGCCTGGGCTTCAGCCTGTCCCTGCCGGCCGGGTGGAAGGAGTTCGGCCGCGAGAAGACCCGCGTGAGGTTCCGGCTTCCCGGCTCGCCGAGCTACCTGTTGATCGACACGACTCCCTGGGGCGACGGCGATCCGCTGGCCGCCCTGCGCATGGTCGAGAGGCAGTCCCTGGACACCGAGAAGCTCCCCGGCTACCGGCTGCTGGCGCTGAGGTCCCTGACCTTCGCGGGACGGCGCGCGGCCGATTGGGAGTTCACCTGGGAGATGCGGTCCGGCCGGGCGCACGTCCTCGATCGTGCCTTCACCACCGCGGACGGACGGCAGTTCGCGATGTACCTGCACACGACGGAAGCCGAGTGGGACGAGAATAGTACCTATTTCGATAGGTTTGCCCGCAGTTTCCGTCTGTCCTGAATATCGAGGCATGTGACCACAAATCTGGGGTAGCTCGCCACACATGCCGGATTCCTCCCAGGTCACAGACCGAGTCGTGGCAGACCGCTACCGTCTGCTAGAACCAATCGGCCGTGGTGGAATGGGCACCGTCTGGCGCGCCTATGACGAGATCCTCGGTCGCGAGATCGCCGTCAAGGAACTCATCGCGCCTCCGGAGCTCACCGGACCAGAGCGCGAGATCTTCTCGTTACGTACTTTCAGGGAGGCCCGCGCGGCGGGGCGGGTGAGCCACCCCGGCGTGGCCACCGTCTACGACGTGTTCGAGGAGAACGGGCACCCGTGGATCGTGCTACAGCTCGTGCCTTCCGACACGCTCGGCGCCGTCGTCCGTGACCATGGACCGCTTCCGCCCGCCCGTGCCGCCGAGATCGGCCTGCAGGTGCTGTCCGCGCTCTGCGCGGCCCACCAGGCCGGCGTCCTGCACCGGGACGTCAAGCCCGACAACGTCCTGCTCGCCCATGAGAGCGGCCGCGCCGTGCTCACCGACTTCGGCATCGCGACGCTCGACGACGACTCCCCCGTCACCCGCACGGGCACGCTCATCGGCACCCCCGCGTTCATCGCGCCCGAACGGGCGGCGGGCGGGCAGGCGACGCGCGCCTCCGACCTGTGGTCGCTCGGGGTCACGCTGTACGTCGCCGTGGAGGGACGCTCGCCGTTCCAGCGCGGCAACCCGCTCGCGACGCTCGGCGCGGTGATGCACGATCCGCCGGCGCCCCTGCGCCTCGCGGGACCACTGGGTCCCATCCTCATGGGCCTGCTCCGCAAGGACCCGGCCGAGAGGCTGACCGCCACGGAGGCGGAGCACTACCTGCGCATGGTGGCGGCGGGCATCCAGCCCGAGCCGACGGCGCCGGTGATGCCCGTCACCTCGCCGACCCAGATCCCCGCGCCCGCCCACGAGCCCACGCCGGTTCCCGCCCTCACGCCTCCCGACGCCATGCCCCCGCAGGCGCGGCCCGGCGCCGCGGGGCGCGGCATCGCCCTTGCGGGCCTGACCGCCCTGGTCGTCGCCGTGGGGTTGGTGGCCGGAGGCCTGGCGTGGATGACGGCGCGGTCGGCGGGCGTCGGGCAGACTCCGGCGACCTCCCCGACCGTCCGCGTGACCGTCTCGGTCACCCCCTCAGCCGAGCCGGTCACGCGGCGGAGCCCCCAGGACGGGCGGAACCAGGACCCCGCCTCCCGGGCGCCCTCCTCGTCGGCGCCGGTGCCCACTCCGACCAAGGACGAGAGCGGGCCCCGGCAGGACGCGGACGACAAGAACGACAAGCCCAGCTCCAAGCCGAGCTCCAAGCCCACCCCGAAGCCCACGAAGACGCGGAACGACACCGGGGACGACAACGTCGTGCCACCCGGTGAGGGCGGCGACAAGCCCGACGGCGGTTCAGGCGGGCAGGGCGACGAGGGCGAGGACCAGAGCGACTTCAGTAACATCGGGGTGAACGACGGACGGGCGATCATCGACGGCGGCATGCCGGTCGCGGGCCCGAAGCGCTAGCGCACCCGCGAACCGGGGCCAGGACCCGGCGCGTACGGTGCCGCGAACCTGGCGGTCAGGACTCGGCGCGTACGGCGGCCAAAACCGGCGGCCAGGACCCGGCGCGTACGGTGCCGCGAACCCGGCGGTCAGGACTCGGCGCGTACGGCGTCCAGGGCCCGGGCGAGCTCCTCGGGGTAGTCGCTCGTGAACGTCACCCACTCGCCGCTCACCGGATGATCGAACCCCAGCGAGACCGCGTGCAGCCACTGGCGGGTCACGCCCAGCCGGGCCGCCAGCGTGGGATCGGCACCGTAGGTGAGGTCTCCCACGCAGGGGTGCCGGGTCGCCGCCATGTGCACCCGGATCTGGTGGGTGCGGCCCGTCTCCAGCTTGATGTCGAGCAGGGACGCCGCGCGGAACGCCTCGATCGTGTCGTAATGAGTGATCGAAGCCTTGCCGCCCGCGACCACCGCCCACCTGCCGTCACCTGACGGATGGCGGTCGATGGGGGCGTCGATGGTGCCGCGCGACGGGTCGGGATGGCCCTGGACCAGCGCGTGGTAGTGCTTCTCGACCGTGCGCTCCTTGAAGGCGCGCTTGAGCCGGGAGTAGGCCACCTCGCTCTTGGCGACCACCATCGCCCCGGTGGTGTTGGCGTCGAGCCGGTGGACGATGCCCTGGCGCTCGGCCGCGCCGCTGGTGGCCACCCGGTGCCCGGCGCCGAGCAGGCCGCCGAGGACGGTCGGTCCTGTCCACCCGACGGTCGGATGCGCCGCGACTCCGATCGGCTTGTTGACCACGATGATGTCGTCGTCCTCGTACAGGATGCGCATGCCCGGGACGGGCTCGGCCACCGCCGTGGGCATGGTGGGCGGCGGGGGGATCACGACCTCCAGCCACGCGCCGGCGTGCACGCGGTCGGACTTGACGCCGGGCGCCCCGTCGACCTGGACGTCGCCCGCGGAGATCAGCTCGGCGGCGCGCGTACGTGAGAATCCGAACAGCCGGGCCAGCGCCGCGTCCAGCCGTTCGCCCTCCAGGCCGTCGGGCACCGGCAGACTACGCAGGTCAGCCATTCCGTTCATCTCCCTGCTCGCCCTGCTCGCCTTGCGGCCCGGTGTGCTCGTCGCCGGCGCGCGACCCGTCGATCTGGTAACCCCGCCAGGCGAGGAAGACCGCGAGGATCCCGCCGCAGACGATCGCCGAATCGGCGACGTTGAAGACCGGGAAACGGGTGACCGGGAAGACCTCGACCCAGTCGACCACGTGCCCCTGGAACGGCGCCGGAGAGCGGAAGACGCGGTCGGTCAGGTTGCCGAGCGCGCCGCCCAGCAGCAGGCCGAGGGTGATCGCCCACGGCACGCTGCGGAGCTGGCGCGCCGTGCGCAGGATCGCGATCACCACGCCGGCCGCGATCACCGTGAAGATGATCGTCATGCCGGTCCCGATGCTGAACGCGGCTCCGGAGTTGCGGATCACCCGGAGCCGGAGCAGGTCGCCGATCACGCGGACCGGCTCCCCGCCCTCCAGGAACCTCACCACGAGGATCTTGCTGACGAGGTCGAGCACGTAGATGGCCACCGCCACCACCGCGAGGGCGCCGATCCGCTTTGCGCGGAGCGGTCCCCGTCGTTCGGCGGGGCCGTCGGTGGTGTCCGGCGATGCGTTCAGCGACGCTCCTCCCGCTGCTTGCACGACACGCACAGCGTCGCCCTCGGGAACGCCTGAAGGCGTTCCTTGCCGATCGGCTTGTGGCACGATTCGCACACTCCGTATGTTCCTGCGTCGATGCGGGCGACCGCCCGCTCGTTCTGCGCGACCAGGTCTCGCGCATTCAGGGTAAGGGCGATCTCGCGTTCCCGCTCATACGTCTTGGCTCCCGCGTCGGCCTGGTCGTCACCGGCGCTGTCGCTGATGTCGCCCGAGGCGATCTGCGACTCCGAGCGCGCGACCTCGGCGTTCAACTCCTCGATCTCGCCTTGGAGGCGCCGGCGGACCTCGGACAGTTCCCCTCCGGTCCAGTCGGTCTCGCCGTTGGTTTCGCTGGCGGTCTTCGCCGCACGCGTCATACCGGCCATGAAGGCCTCCTCGCCGATCGCCAGATGAGCAGTGCGGGAAGCATAGGTCGGCCATTTCGGAAGAACAAACGACGCGCCGACCGTTTACGTCATCCGTAACACCGCAACCCTTTGGGTCAATTCCTGGGCATTACCGAGGATCTTCAGGACCTTGTCCGTGCTTGTCGATCCGCTTACCACCAGTATGTCCGCCCTGCGACGCCCGTGACCACCCGATGCGCGACCTCGGCGGCCCTTCCGCCCCGCCGGCGAGGCGGCGGGTCCTCACCACGATCGGGACCCGCCCGTAACGGCCTGGCCGAATCACGCGCGAGGCCGGCCTTGATGGCCACCGCCATAAATCGTGTCGTTGCTCTCCCCGGCGTGGGATATCGTTTTAGTTCGCAAGGCGTTGATGGGGACGAGTACCTCCGTGCCCGACTCGCAGGAGCGACCCGGGGACGGTGCGAGCCCGGGGCGAGAGCCGGAGGGAAGATCACCCCGGAGCCGCCGGAGGAACGGCAGCGATCAGCTTGACGGCTGCGCGCGGCCCGGTAGAACCGGCAGCGATGACAAGAGTGGGCCTCGTTTCGGGAAAGTTCTCCGCACGAGGTCAAGGAGGGTGGTACCGCGGGGCCGCCGGCCTCGTCCCTCCACGCCAATGAGGAACACTCGCGTGGAGGTCTGCCCCTACGATGTCAGCACCCTACTTCCGCCCGCTCCCCGCGCAGGTCGACCTGCCCGCCTTCGAGGCGGAGGTGCTCGACCGCTGGCGTGATCGCAAGGTCTTCGAGCGCTCGCTGGAACAGAACGCCGACGGCCCCTCCTGGGTCTTCTACGAAGGACCGCCCACCGCCAACGGCATGCCCGGCGTGCACCACGTCGAGGCCCGCGTCTTCAAGGACGTCTTCCCCCGCTACAAGTCCATGCGCGGATACAACGTCCCGCGCAGGGCCGGGTGGGACTGCCACGGCCTTCCCGTGGAGGTCGCCGTCGAGCGGGAGCTCGGCCTGTCCGGCAAGCCCGAGATCGAGGCGTACGGCATCGCCGAGTTCAACGAGCGCTGCCGCGAGTCGGTGCGGCGCCACGTGGACGCCTTCGAGGAGATGACCGAGCGGATGGGCTACTGGGTCGACATGTCCCAGGCCTACCTCACGATGGACCCCTCCTACGTCGAGGCCGTCTGGTGGTCGCTGAAGGTCATCTGGGACAAGGACCTGCTGTTCCGCGACTTCCGGATCACTCCGTACTGCCCCCGGTGCGGCACCGGCCTGTCCGACCACGAGCTGGGCCAGCCCGGCGGTTACGAGACCGTGTCCAGCCCGTCGGTCTACGTGCGGATGCCGATCACCTCCGGCCGCTTCGAGGGCACCGACCTGCTCATCTGGACCACCACACCGTGGACCCTGGTGTCCAACACCGCCGTGGCCGTCCACCCCGACGTGACGTACGTCGTCGCGGCCAGGGACGGCGAGCGCTCGGTCATCGTGGCCGAGCCGCTGGTGTCGGGCGCGCTCGGCGAGGGCTGGACGGTCCTGGAGCGCGTCCAGGGCACCGAGCTGGAGCGCACCCCGTACTCCCGGCCGTTCGACCTCGTCGACATCCCCGGCGCCCACTACGTCGTGCTGGGCGACTACGTCACCGTCGAGGACGGCACCGGTCTGGTGCACCAGGCCCCCGCGTTCGGCGCCGACGACATGACGACCTGCAAGCGGTACGGCCTGCCGGTGGTCAACCCGATCGGCCCCGACGGGCGCTTCCTGTCCACCGTGCCGCAGGTCGGCGGCAAGTTCTTCAAGGACGCCGACGAGGCCCTGACCGAGGACCTGCAGGCTCGCGGCCTGCTGTTCCGGGGATCCCACTTCGAGCACAGCTACCCGCACTGCTGGCGCTGCCACACGCCGCTGCTCTACTACGCGCTCCCCTCCTGGTACATCCGCACCACCCGCATCAAGGACCGCCTGCTCGCCGAGAACGACCGGACCAACTGGTTCCCGGCCACGATCAAGGAGGGCCGCTACGGCGAGTGGCTGCGCAACAACGTCGACTGGGCCCTTTCCCGGTCGCGTTACTGGGGCACGCCGCTGCCGCTGTGGGTGTGCTCCGACGACGAGTCCCACGTCACCTGCGTCGGCTCGCTGAAGGAGCTCGGCGAGCTCGCCGGCCGCGACCTGTCGGCCCTCGACCCGCACCGGCCGTTCGTCGACGACGTCACCCTGGCGTGCCCGACGTGCGGCGGCGAGGCACGCCGCGTCCCCGACGTCATCGACGCCTGGTACGACTCCGGTGCCATGCCGTTCGCCCAGTGGGGCGCTCCGCACGTCAACCAGGACATCTTCGAGAAGTCCTACCCGGGCCAGTTCATCTGCGAGGCCATCGACCAGACCCGTGGCTGGTTCTACTCGATGATGACCGTCGGCACGCTGGTGTTCGACCGGTCCTCCTACGAGAACGTGCTGTGCCTCGGCCTGATCCTCGCCGAGGACGGCCGCAAGATGAGCAAGCACCTCGGCAACGTGCTGCAGCCGATCCCGCTCATGAACGACCACGGCGCCGACGCGCTGCGCTGGTTCATGGCGACCTCCGGCTCCCCGTGGGCGCCGCGGCGGGTCGGCCACGGCACCCTGGAGGAGATCGTCAGGAAAGTCCTGCTGACCTACTGGAACACGACCTCCTTCTTCACCCTGTACGCCAACGCCGAGTCGTGGTCGCCCTCACGGCTGCCGGAGGCTCCGGCTCACGCCGACCGCCCGCTGATCGACAGGTGGGCGCTGGCCGAGCTCAACCGGACCGTCGGCGACGTCACCGAGGCGCTGGAGACGTTCGACACCACGCGGGCGGGGCGGCGGCTCACCGAGTTCCTCGACGACCTGTCGAACTGGTACGTCCGCAGGTCGCGCCGCCGGTTCTGGGCCGGCGACTCCTCGGCGTTCGCCACCCTGTACGAGTGCCTGGAGACCGTGACGCGGCTGATGGCGCCGATCGTGCCGTTCCTCACCGACTACGTCTGGGAGGTGCTCCGTTCGCCTGGGGCGCCCTCCTCGGTGCACCTGGCCACCTGGCCCGAGGTGAACGACGAGCTGCTCGACCAGGGGCTCTCCGAGCAGATGGCCCTGGTCCGGCGCCTGGTGGAGCTCGGCAGGTCGGCGCGCGCGTCCAGCGGCGTCAAGACCCGCCAGCCCCTCGGGCGCGCGCTCGTCGGAAGCTCCCGCTGGGCGAGCATGCCTGACTCGCTGCGCGAGCTGATCGCCGACGAGCTCAACGTGCAGTCGCTGGAGGACCTGTCGGCGTACTCGGCCGACCTGGTCTCCTTCACGGTCAAGCCGAACTTCCGCGTCCTCGGCAAGCGCTTCGGCAGCGGCACCAAGAACGTCGCCGCCGCCATCGCCGCCGAGGACCCGGCGGCGCTGGCCGCCCGCGTCCGCGCGGGCCAGAACGCCACGGTGGTGGTCGACGGCGCCGAGATCGCCCTCGGGCCCGACGACGTGATCGTCACCGAGCAGCCGCGCGCAGGCTGGGCCGTCGAGACCGGCGCGGTCGGCACGGGCACCGGCGAGACCGTCGCCCTCGACCTGACGGTCACGCCGGAGCTCTGGCGGGCGGGGCTGATCAGGGACGTCATCCGGCTGGTCCAGGACGCGCGCAAGTCCAGCGGCCTGGAGATCACCGACCGCATCGACCTGTGGTGGACCGCCGCGGGCGACCTCGCCGACGCCCTGCGCGCCGACGGGGGCAAGGTCGCCGACGAGGTCCTGGCGGTCACCATGACCGAGGGCGCCCCCGAGGGCGAGCGGCCCGCGTACCATGACGCCGACCTCGGACTCACCTTCCACCTCACCCGCGCCGCCGGCTGATCCTTTCCAGGTGCCCGAATTGAGTGCGTGAAGGCCTTGGACCACCTTTAGGCCCCTCACGCACTCAATCCGTGGCCGGACAGAGAAAAGTGGTGCAGGCCGTGCAAGTGTGGGCGCATCTGGCGCAACCGAAAAGCCGGAGGGAGGGAAGAGCAATAAAGCGGGTCTGAGGATTCCTGCTCTTCCCTGTCGATCAGGTCGTTGACGAAAGAGTACCGGATTTCACGCTTCCAACGAACGCGTGCCATCCGCCGACGCCCGAAGCCACCACGGCACCACCGGGATTCTTGCTGTCTCGAACGGCGATGACGCTGCCAATTGCGGCCACCTCGACGCATGCGCCATTGCCGCCACTTCGACTACTTTTGCGCCACAGGGCGCGGGACAGGTCGGGCGTCACTGACATCCCACTTCCTCTCACTTCATCTCCTGTGCGAGTACGTCAGCCATCAGGGCACGCGTGGCCGCCGGACTCAGGGAAACAGCCCGAAGATGTTCGAACACCAGATTATACCGCTTTATGTCCGTTTCGCCATCTAGAAATAGGTCGTTGGTCATACTCTCGATGTAGATGACGTCGGCGTTTCCCCGATCGAATTGCATGATGATGAAACCGCCGTGCATACCAGGGTGCGCGCCTCCGCCGAACGGCACCACCTGGAGTGTGATATTCGGCTCCTCCTCCGCGTCAAGGAGTCGTTGAAGCTGGGCGTGCATGACCTTGGTACCACCGACATGGCGATGCAGGACGGCCTCGTCGATGACGGCCCACAGATGAGGTGGCTCCTGTTGGACAAGCAGCGCCTGCCGTTGGATTCGCGCTTCGAGACGGCCCTCGACCTCGTCTCGACTCGCCATTGGCAGCGTTCCCCGGATGACCGCACGAGCGTAGTCCTCGGTCTGGAGGAGCCCTGGGACGAACAACGACTCGAAGTTGAGCAGCCGCCGAGCGTCCTGCTCGAAGCTGATGTAGGCCGCGTACTGATCAGGCAATTCCGGCTCGAAAGCATGCAACCAGCCCCGCTCGTTGGATTCCTTCAGGATGGCGACGAGTTCGGCGCGTAGCTGCTCGTCGACGTTGTACAGGTCGAGAAGAGTCCTGAGAGTGCGCGCTTGAGGACGGGCTCGGGCCGTCTCAAGGCGGTAGAGGGTCGCTCCGTTGATGCCTGTGCGCTCAGTCACCTCGTCTCTGGTCATATCCACTGCCGCACGGAGTTTGCGCAGCTCGGAAGCCAGGCGTCGAAGCCGGACGGTCGGGGTGTTCACTCGGGGTGACATGCAGGGGCCTTCTCTCTATGCCTTGAACGCGTACGCCTACCTTGCGTTTTCCCTTGACGCACTCGAAGAGTAGTCAATAGATTACTAGGCGTTACGATGCGGCGTGGGCGAAGTCAGGTACTCAGGGGCAATCCGTCAGCGCCGCGCCGTCCTGTCCAAGATCTCTCCCGATTGGGGCAGCACCGTGAACACAGCGAGCGTCCGGGCGATGGAGCCACCCCCTATGAGCCGCCTCGCGCTGGCCGCCCTCCCCGGCTCGGTACGCGCGGCCCGCCGGCACGTCCACGACCTCCTGCGGATGTGGGAGCTTCCCCACCTCATCGAGGCCGCCGAGCTGGTCGTGTCCGAGCTGAGCACCAACGCCGTCAAGGCGACCGGCCTCTCCACCGACAGCCCGAGCTACGGCGAGCTGTCCAACGGCCTCAACGCCATCTGCGTCAGCCTCTACGTCAGCGAGCCCTATGCCGTGATCGAGGTGTGGGACTCCAGCGACGAACCTCCACGTCGCCAGGACGCCGACCCCGACGACGAGGGCGGACGCGGCCTCGCGCTGGTCGCGGCCTTCGCCAACCGGTGGGGGTACCGCCGGCCGGAGACCGGCGGCAAGGTCGTCTGGGCCGAGATCCAGGTGCGTTGACCCTGACCAGCGCGGCGTCACCGACCAGTCTTGGAGGATGCACCTTGGGTTTCGACGACGAGCTCTTCCACGTCGCCGACGCACTTGAGCGAGACAACCCCGGCTGGGTGATCATGTGGGCCACCTGGCGGCGGAAGTTCTGCGCGTTCTCCCGCGAGCCCTTGACGGCCAGCCTGATCGTCGAAGCGGCGACCCCGGAGAGCCTGATCACCCTCATACACCAGGTCGAGACCGAGATGAATCTTGCAGACAATGTCGATCACCCTCGACCGGCTCATCGCCGAGGCCGAAGCTGAGGACGACGCCGACGATCCCGACGCCTGACGAGCGCACGACCAAGCCACGCTCCTCACCCGGCGGGCAGACGGCCTCATGCTGGATTCTTGTGGCGACGAGAGGACAGCCGACGGTGCAGAATCTCGGCCGACGCGGCGCCGGCGAGTAGCGCGACGACCACGAGGCCCCATCGCGTCTCATGCGCGGTGCGCGTCTCCGGCTTTGGCCTGGGGGGGAGCGGAGGGGACGGACCGGCGCGGTGGTACTCCTCGTCGAGGATCTCGTGGAACCGGCGTTCGCGGCGGGTGGAGGTGCTGTTGATCCGCAGATCACGCACGTTGGCCCAGTACCGACGACCAGCCGGTCCGGAGAGCAGCACGTGGGCGATGGAGCGCAGATGCTCCTCGGTGATGGTGCGCAGCTCGTACTCCATGGCCCACTGCGAGATGATCAGGTTGACGTACATGTGTTCGCGAGGCCCGTCGTGGTCGTCCGACTCGAAGAAGGGCCCCCACGCGCGCCGGTAGAGCGGGTCTTCCATCGCCATCTTCATCAGATCGGCGTGCAGCATCCTCAGGGCCTGCTCGCGAGTGGCCTTGGCCTCACGTGCCTGCAGGAACAGCGAAACCGAGACGCCGATGAGGGCCAGGACGGACAGCAGGGCGGAGGCCGCGCCGTACGTCTGGCCAATGAAACTGAGACGTTCCCAGTCACCGGCCCGCCCATCTAGCCAGTTGAGCGCGAGCGGAGACAGCGCGACCAGAGTGGAGACCAAGACGATCATGATCAACAGCAGGACGGTGATGAGAGCGGTCCGAGAGAGGCCACGCGCCGGTAACCGAGCGGACAGGCGGGTTTGCGGCACGTGCGGATGCCCTCCGGATCAGGTCGTGACCGTCGGGGGAGGAAGAGTCGCGATCTCCCGATCGAAATAACTCAACAAAGCCTCTCCCTTGTCGTACAACTCCGCAAGCTGCGCACGGCAGGCGTCGAGCACCGCCTGGTCGTCGACACGCCGGGCGCCAATGAGGATTCCGGTGTCGTCGTACAGGACCTCGTACATGGTCAGCGACCCGAGGATGACCACTTCCGGCAGCTCAGCTGTGCTCTCCAGGTAGGCGATGGAATCGACGGGAAGGACCCGGATCTTCTCTCCGGCCTCCACACGAATTCTCAGGATCTGCATCTCCCATTGGAGGTACGGAGTGATGGGCTTGTCGACGATACGGAGCCTTCGCAGATCAGGGCCTTCGTTCGAGGTGACAGCAGGGCGCATCTCCTCCACGAGTGTGAGCGCTCGCTCCCAGTCCCCCTGGGCCATGGCCACCCAGCTGGGAACATCCGGCTCCCGGAAGCTTTGTGCGCGTTCCAGCTTCCACAACGTTCGCCCACCGAGCCTGTCGAAGTAAGGCCAGAATTCATCGAGATAGGCGGCAGCCCCCAGGCGATGGCCTGGGATGCCACGGACCCGGTCAAGCATGAGGAATCTCCGGTTTGGCGGCGATGAGCATGTTGCGCGGGATGACGACGATGCGCTCGTCGGCGGCGACGGATACGTCATGCGGCAGGCGGCCGGTGTAAGCGGCGGTCACATCACGCCCGATGATGGCGAAGTCGCCGTTGTCCATTTCCCATATGTCCGGGCAGGATGGACTGCTGTTGGTATTTCCCAGTTCGAGCGCTGACCTGCCGAGACGGCGTTTGAACTCCGCCGAGGGGTTCGCTTCCCATAGCCGGGCCATAGCGTCCTCCAGTCATCGCGGCGATGTCCGTAGCTTTCCATGCCACCCGATCGTGGACAACGAACGTGCGGGCGACATCTCGTTTGTCGCGCCGAGCTCAACTGACGCTTTCGGTCATTCACTCTTTCCATAGGATTCAAGCGGACAGTCTAAAAAATATATTCGGCTCGAACGCGCCCGCGACCTCCCCTTGCTCCCGGCCCGGATCGCCGGCGACGGGCGGGACCACGTGGCCCTGTCCGAGGCCCATGGTGCGCGGATGGTCATCTCCGGTCGGCCGGTGACCGGACGGGGATCGCGGGGATGTGGCGCAGGCAACTTCTGTCGGTGATCCGCCACCGGCGGATGAACTGTGTCTCCAGGGAGATGGCGCACGCCGAGGCCCCGGTGTGCTTCTCGGGGACGTGACCGGTGCTCGGGATCTCGATCACCTGGGCGTCCCGGTACTGCTCGGCGGCCTGGACGCCCTCCTCGGTCGGCGTGCTGAGGTCCAGCTCACCCGACAGGACCAGCACCGGAACGTCCGGCAACCTTCCCCGGCCATACCTCTCCGGAGCCACGCGGTCGGGCCAGCGCACGCAGAAGTCCCCGAGATCGACGATGCCACCGATCCACGCCTCCGGCCGGAACGGCCGGTACTCGTCCCGGTCCAGCCGCGCCACCCGAGACGCGTACTGCCGGAACCGCTCGGAAACGGAGGCACTCCGGTCCCACACCACCGGATAGTCGTTACACGTGACCGCCACATACACGGGCAAGTTGAACGTTCCGCCACCCGCGGACGACCCGCTGAGCGGCCGTACCCGTTCCGCCAGTTCGGCCAGTGGCCGGGCGTCTCCCCTGACCGCCAGGTGCAGAGCCTCGGGCAACCTGCCGAACGACTCCACATGACTGGAGGCCAGTTTGTACACCGTGCTCGCCAGCGCCGTGTCATCGAGCAGGCCCCCCGGGTAGCGGATCGGCTTGTCCTGCACCCTGCGGGCCATGATCCGCAGGTCGCTCAGCACCTCATCCCCGTCGCACTCACCTCCCGACCGCCGGCACAGCAGGTGGACGGACCGGTGCATGGCGCGCGCGGCGGGCCTGCCGAGGGTGTCGAAGTCCAGCGGATACGCCGAGGACATGACGATCGACCGTACGTGCGCGGGATGCCGCTCGGCGTAGACGGTCATCAGGTACGTCCCGTACGACTGGCCGAGAAGGTCCAGCTTGCCGATACCCAGGTGCGCCCGCACCGCGTCCAGGTCGTCGGCGACGGCCGCCGTGGTGTAGTAGCGCCGCTTGGCCCCGAGGTCCCGCGCGCAGGCGCGCACCGCCTCCAGCGCCAGCGCACGAAGGCTCGACATGTCAGACCACCGCGCCGAATCACACCGCAACGGACTCGACGCCCCCGTCCCGCGCGGGTCCACCAGCAGCAGATCGTAGGTGTCCATCAGATGCCGGTACTGCCTGGCGTAGTCCCTGCCCCCGATCACCGCGATCCCCGGCCCCCCGGGATTCGGCACGACCGTCCCCTCCGCAGGCCGCGAACGATCACGACGGTAGACCAGCCGGTACGCCACGGTCGTGCTCCCCACGGACGTATGGCGGCGATCCAAAGGAACGTGCAGAACACCGCACCTCACCCCGGAACCGCACTCCGCTCCCACCCGAGCAGGCCCCCTACCGACCTCCGCGAAACCAGTACTGGTCCGGGCCGGCCCCGCGTACGCGGTACCGGCCGCGCACGGGAGAGACAGGAGCAGAGCCATGACCGCGAGACCTGCGGCGACGGATCTCATTCTGTGCATGTCTCGATCATCTGTCGGCAGCCGGCGATTCCCCGCCAAGACATGCTGTTCACGCCTTCATGGACCGCCATGACGTCAAGTCACCCTGCGCCACTCGAAGTTCGCTGTAAGCGGCCACGAGAAACTCCTGATCAGCGGACAGAAAAGTCGAGGCTGATGGACAG
>NZ_BAAAZR010000005.1:0-655 GCF_039537005.1 Sphaerisporangium flaviroseum
ACATCCCCTCCGGCCCCTGGCAGACCATCGATCTGGACCGCGTTGATCTGCCGGAAGAACACGAGGACCCGCCGGTTACGGTCCGGCCGGACAACGGCTGCTATGTGATCTTCACCTCCGGGTCCACCGGCCGCCCCAAGGGCGTGGTCACCCTGCACCGCAACGTCACCGAGCTGCTGCACGGCGCGCCGTTCCTGCGGCTCGACCAGAGCGACACCCTGCTGCAACTGGCCCCGCTCCCGTTCGACAACTCCACCTTCGAGCTATGGGCTCCCCTGGTCGCCGGCGCGCGACTGGTGCTGGCGCCTCCGGTGGACTACACCCCGGCCGACATCGCCGCGTGGGTGGACGAGCACCGGGTGAGTGTGCTGCACGTGACGGCGTCGCTGTTCGCGCTGCTGGTGGATCACGAACCGCAGCTGTTCGACCGGCTGCGGCGGTTCCTGACCGGCAGCGAGACCGTCTCCCCCCGGCACGCCGCCCACATCCTGGAACGCTGCCCGGACCTGGAACTGGTCAACTGCTGGGGACCCACCGAGACCACCACCTTCTCGGTCTGCGGTGTGTACACGCGTGACAATCTGCCTGCCGGTGCGTTGCCGCTGGGCAACCCGCTGGTCAACACCCAAGTGTGGGTGCTGGACCCCGGTGGCCG
>NZ_BAAAZR010000006.1:0-119847 GCF_039537005.1 Sphaerisporangium flaviroseum
CCGAACCCCTTTTCACCGTCCAGGTCCCCCTCGTCATGTCCGCCGAGCACCTCGTCGTTGGCCGCGGCTTGCCACGGTTCGTCGTCATCCTTTGACACGGCCTCAATGGCTGGCGTCCAACCACCCCACCCGGGAGCCGGCAGGCTCCCACCGACAGCGGCGAGCAATCGATCAACAAGGCCCGGCGAGAAGGGGCCCCGGCTCACCCACCCACCCCCGTTTCCCGCCGTAGGACGGCGCCGGATTCGCAGCTCCGCTTCCCGCCGCATCGGCGCCGCACCACACCACCCGGGCACCGGAGGTGAGGTGAGGTCTTGCTGGTGAGGTCGAGGGGACCAGAGCAGATCACCTCCAGTGCCGAATGGTGTGTTGCAGCGGCTATGCGATGGGAGGCGGCGGGGGAGGTTGTGCCGATATGCGCGGTGGGGACCGGGGTGGGTGGGCGAGTCGGGGCCCATTCTGGCCGACCGACCTACCCATCGGTTCTTGCTGTCCTCCCTACCAAAGACCTGGATTGGCGTGAGGCTCGTCCCCAACCCTGACCCCAGTCGGCAAGACGACCCGACAGACGATGGGGACGGACAACGGTCAGAGCCGTAGCTCGACATGAACATACCCAGCATGAACGTGGAATGGTTCGGCGAGAATGGGTCCCGACTCACCCACCCATCCCAGCTCCCCGCCGCACAATGGCGCCGAGTTCATCACCTTGCCTCCCGCCGTATCGGCGCCGGTTGGGAATCCCATCGGTAACGGAGTTGCCGACCGCAAGCCCGTCGCGATCAGACACGATCGCGAGTACGGAACCTGAAGGCGGCCCACACGGCTGGACGGCCACAGAGCTGGATTGTGGTGAGGTCTTGTTGCTGAGGTGGGGACGGCCGCAGATCACGTCCGGTGCTCGGGGTGGTGTGCTTCGGCGCCGATGCGGCGGGAAGTGACGCGGTGAATCCGGCGCCGTTGTACGGCGGGTAGCCGGGGGTGGGTGGGTGAGCCGGGGTCCATTCTCGCCGAACCATTGCGCGGGTTCATGCTCGCCGATGGTCGACTCGCGGGGGATGCGGGCGCCGATCGCCTCCGGTGCCCCGGTGGTGTGCTTCGGCGCCGATGCGGCGGGGAGCGACGCGGTGAATCCGGCGCCGTTGTACGGCGGGCACCCCCGGGGGTGGGTGGGTGAGCCGGGGTCCATTCTCGCCGGCCACTTCGCGCGTTCATGCTCGCGGATGGTCGGGTCGCATTAGAGGCGCGGCGTGAGCCGCTCGCCCTGGTAAGTAGGCTTCATCTGTGGAATATCAGGCGGTCGAAAAAGCGATCTTGCAGCGAGGGGTGGAGTGGGTCGTCGATCCCACCCTGGACCGGATACACGTTCTGATGGATCTGCTGGGGCAGCCGCAGCGGGCCTATCCGGTCGTGCACATCACCGGCACCAACGGCAAGTCGAGCACAGCCCGCATGATCGACACCCTGCTCCGGGAGCGCAATCTCCGGGTCGGCCGGTTCACCAGCCCGCACCTGACCTCGATGCGCGAGCGGATCGCTCTCGACGGGCAGCCTCTCAGCGAGGACAAGTTCGTCGAGATCTATGAGGACGTCCGTCCCTACCTTGAGCTTGTCGACGAGCGGCAGGGCACGCTGTCGTTCTTCGAGACGCTTACGGCCATGGCCTACGCGGCCTTCGCCGACGCGCCGGTCGACGTCGCGGTCATCGAGGTCGGCATGGGGGGCACCTGGGATGCGACCAACGTGGCCGAGGGTGCCGTCGCGGTCGTCACCCCCATCTCCCTCGACCATGTCAACTACCTCGGGCCCGACATCGAGACGATCGCCCGTGAGAAGTCCGGCATCATCAAGTCCGGTGCGACCGCGGTGCTGGCGCAGCAGCCTGTCGAGGCGGCCGAGGTCCTGATGCGGCGTGCCGCCGAGGCGGGGGCGACGGTCGCCCGCGAGGGCCTGGAGTTCGGCGTCACCCAGCGCGAGGTCGCCATGGGCGGCCAGCTTCTCCGTCTGCAGGGTCTCAAGGGCGTTTACGAGGAGGTCTTCCTCCCGCTCTTCGGGGAGTACCAGGCGGGCAACGCCGCCTGCGCGCTGGCCGCCGTCGAGGCGCTCACCGGTGGCGACGACCCGCTCGACTCCGAGATCGTACGGCGGGCGTTCGCGCAGGTGTCCTCGCCAGGGCGGCTGGAGGTGATCCGGCGCGGGCCCACGGTCGTCGTGGACGCCGCCCACAATCCCGGTGCGATGGAGTCGGTCGTCCAGGCGATGGAGGAGTCCTTCGGGTTCAGCAGGCTGGTCGCCGTTATCGCGATGATGGCCGACAAGGACGTGACCAGCGTGCTGGAGCTGCTCGAGCCGATCGTGGAGGAGGTCGTCGTCACGCGTAACTCCTCACCGCGCTCCATGGATCCCGAGGAGCTCGCGGCCCTGGCCGAAGGCATCTTCGGCAGCGAGCGCGTCCATGAGGCCGCGCGGATCGACGACGCCATCGACATCGCCCTCGGCCTGGCAGAGGAGACCGGCGAGTTCGCCGGCGCCGGAGTCCTGATCACCGGATCGGTCGTCACCGTCGGCGACGCCCGCACGCTGCTCAAGGCGAGTACCGACCGATGACCCCGACTTCAGGCCACGACGCCCGCACGCTGCTCAAGGCGAGTACCGACCGATGACCCCGACTTCAGGTCGCCAAGCCCTGCGGGGAACGCCGGGGAGTCCCGCGAGAATCCAAGCTGCCCACACCCGCCACGAATCACCCGTGAACTCGACGCCCACTCCAGGTACGCCGGCTGACGTGCGTCACGCTGACGAGGGAGTGCTCAGGTGATCTTCGCTGTCGCCGTTGACGCGCGGGCCGTTGTCGATGGTGCCGCCCAGGAAGGGGTCTTGTGAACTTCACCGTCACGCCTGGTATGCGGCGCCTGTGCGCGAGTGTGCTGGGCATGGAGGCCATCGTGCTTGCCCTGATCATTCCTGTGGCCATCATGGTCAACGGGGTGGCACCGGCCGTCGCGGTCACGGTCGGCGTCGGGCTGGCGCTGGCGTGTGTGGTCGTGGCGGGCATCTTGAAGCGGCCGTCCGCCTACATCGCCGGCAGCGTGGTGCAGGTGCTCGCGATCGCCACCGGTTTCCTGGTGCCGATGATGTTCTTCCTCGGCGTCGTGTTCGCTGTTCTTTGGGTCACGGCAATATTCGTTGCTCGGCGTGTCGAGGGCGTGACTTAACGCTAAAGTCGGCCAGTATGGCCGTTCCCCCCACTCAGGCCGCCGGGCTCGCGAGTCTTGGCCGGGTCAATCGTCTGCCGCTCGTGCTCGATGTGATAGTCGGGCTCCTTACCGTGGTCGCGCTTCCACTGGCGATCGTCGCCATCCCCAACACCATCTCCGTCGTCTCCGCCCTGCTTCCTCCGGAAATGGCGGGGGTGGGAATCCTCAGAGCCCACGGGCTCGCCCTGCCGGTGATGCTGTGCGTCGTCCCGCTCGCGGCGGCGGCGCTGAGATGGTTTCCCACAGCGCCGGTTCTCGTGGTGGGGCTGGCGTTCCTCGCCGTGGCCGACCTGGCGGGAGGCTTCGCCGGCTCGACGCCCAGCGTCGGCGCGCTGCGTGTCCTGCACGGCGTCGGCGCGGGCGTGCTCATCCCGGCGACGTTCGCGGCGAGCTGGGAGCGTCGGGACGAGGCCCGGGGCGTCCTGATGCCCATCTGGGCGGCGGCTCTGGCCGTCAGCCTGCTGGCGGCCCAGGCGCTCGCCCTGTGGCCGCTCGACGAGGTGACGTCGTGGCGCGTGACGCTTCAGCCGTATCCCCTGCTGACCGGTGTGGCGCTCGCCCTGGCCGCGGTCTACTTGATCGTCGCGCGCATGGCGAGGGAGTCCGGTGGCGTTCGAGGCTCCGAGACGGCCCCCGATCGCGGGCATCTGGCGCTCGCCGCCGGGCCGTCCGCCGGCATCGCCGTCCTGGCCTTCGGGACCACCTTCGACTGGCCTTCGGGTCTGATCGTCGCCGCCGCCGCGGTCGCGGTGGTCATGTTGCTCGCGATGGCGTCCGTCGCCCGGGTGGAGGGGCCTGGTGGCCGCGCGCTCGCGTTCGTCATGGTCGCCGTCGGTCTCGTGGTCCTTCCGACCGCCGCCCAGATGACCTACGTCGAGCTCAGTGGTCTCGGGGGCCCCGGCCTGTCGGGCATGTGGGTCCCGTTCGGGCTCGCCACGCTGATCGCGTTCGCTGCGGCGCTGATGGCCGGCCGGCTGGACGAGGCACTTCTGCCCAAGCTCATCGGCGGAGGGCTGATGACCATGGTCGCGGGACTGTGCGCGGTGCGCCTGGTCATCCCCACGATCTCGGGCATCCCTCTCGTTCTGCCGTTCGCGCTCCTGACGGCCGGTGCGGCCGTGGCGGTCACCTCCGCCGTCCGTGGCGCGGGGCTGCGGGCGGCGCTGTTCGGGCTTTCCCTCTGCTTCCCGGCCGTGCTCAGCGGGTTCCTGCTCGGCACAGGCATCCAGGTCGCCTGGCTGCGTGCGGTCAGCACGTCCGGCCAGGTCACCTCGCAGGCCATGGTCGACGGCTTCGTCGGGGCGTTGCACATCTGGGCGCTTGTCGCGGGCTTCGCCGTCGTGGTGGTGCTGGTCCTTGGCGCCGTCCTCGCGCGCCGCGCCTCCGATCCACACTCGCCGGCGGCCGGGCGGTCCGCGTCCGTGGCTCAGGTCACCGAGCCCGAGAAGGACGGTTCGCCCGGCGGTCCGTCCACCGGCGGGCAGGACACCGTGATGATCCCGGTGGTCCCGCCGCCGGCCCGGTCTCCCGAGGGGACCGCCGGCGAGGACGGTGGTGACGACTCCGCCCGGTAAGCTGCGCACACGCTTCCCCTATTGTCGGCCGTCGCGCGCGGCGGCCGGTGATCACAACAAAGGAGATACCCGTGTCCGAGCGCACGCTTGTCCTGATCAAGCCCGACGGTGTCCGCCGTGGCCTCATCGGTGACGTGATCGCCCGCGTGGAGCGCAAGGGCCTCAAGGTCGTGGCCATGGACCTTCGCACGCTGGACGCCGAGACCGCCAAGGCCCACTACGCCGAGCACTCCGAGAGGCCGTTCTTCGGCGAGCTTGTCGAGTTCATCACCTCGGGTCCGCTGGTCGCGATGGTCCTCGAGGGCCCGCGTGCGGTCGAGGCCTTCCGCGCGCTCGCGGGTGCCACCGACCCGGTGAAGTCGGCGCCCGGCACGATCCGCGGTGACCACGCTCTGGAGATCGGCGAGAACATCGTCCACGGATCCGACTCGCCTGAGTCGGCGGCTCGCGAGGTCAAGATTTTCTTCCCGGACCGTTTCTGAGCGTTGCCGCTGAGCATGTCGCTTGAAGCGTGATCCACGCTTATTCGTGGCCTTCCAGCGTGATTCGTGCGAGATGAGGCCCCGGTGCGCGGTGCGCGCCGGGGCCTTTCGCGCGCCGACGGCGGCGTGGGCGTGAAAACGCTGTAATCGCAGGTCGCAGGGGTCGTGTCGCGGATGTGCGACAAGATTTTCCCGAGCCGAACGGCTCGTTGCCTTCGCGAGTGGGTACGTCACGTTACGATTCGAATGCGAATCGTAATCTCTCGCGAACGACCTGAAGGAAGGTTTCCTTCCCCATGGGCAGCAAGCTGGCATTCCTCGGCCGTGACATGGCCGTCGACCTGGGCACGGCCAACACGTTGGTCTACGTGCGCGGGCGCGGCATCGTGCTCAACGAGCCGTCGGTGGTCGCCATCAACACCACCACCGGCAAGATCGTGGCTGTGGGCATCGAGGCCAAGAGGATGATTGGCCGAACGCCCGGCAACATCGTGGCGATACGCCCTCTCAAGGACGGCGTCATCGCCGACTTCGACGTCACTGAACGCATGTTGCGCTATTTCATTCAACGGGTGCATAAACGGCGGCAGTTCGCCAAACCGCGCATCATCGTGGCCGTCCCCAGTGGCATCACCGGGGTCGAGCAGCGTGCGGTGAAAGAGGCGGGTTACCAGGCCGGCGCGCGCCGGGTCTACATCATCGAGGAGCCGATGGCGGCCGCCATTGGTGCCCGGCTGCCCGTCCACGAGCCGACGGGCAACATGGTCGTCGATATAGGAGGTGGCACGACCGAGGTCGCGATCATCTCGATGGGCGGCATCGTGACGAGCCAGTCCATCCGCGTCGGAGGCGACGAGCTCGATCAGGCGATCATCGCCTTCGCGAAGAAGGAGTACTCCCTGATGCTCGGGGAGCGCACCGCCGAGGAGATTAAGATCGCGATCGGCTCGGCGTGCCCGATGGGTGACGACTGCCACGCGGAGATCCGTGGACGCGACCTGGTCACCGGCCTGCCCAAGACGATCGTGGTCTCGGCCGACGAGATCCGCAAGGCCACCGAGGAGCCGCTCAAGTCCATCGTCGACGCGGTGAAGTCCACCCTCGACAAGTGCCCGCCTGAGCTCTCGGGAGACCTGATGGACCGTGGGGTCGCCCTCACCGGTGGCGGAGCGCTCCTGAAGGGCATGGACGACCGGCTGCGTGACGAGACCGGTATGCCCATCCATCTCGTGGAGAACGCCCTCGACTCGGTGGCGCTGGGTTCGGGCAAGTGTGTCGAGGAGTTCGAAGTCCTGCAGCAGGTGCTGGTGCCGGAGCCGAGACACTAATGGAGCAGAGACACTGATGAGGGATACCCGCCGTGCGCGGTTGATCCTTGGCCTCCTGCTGGCCGTGGCGCTCGTACTGATCACCATCGACCACCGGCAGCGTGACGATTCCCTGTTCGAGCCGGCCCGCTCGGCGGCGGCCTCGTTGTTCGGCGTGGCCGAGCGGGCGGGCACGGACGTCGCCAAGCCGGTGGGTGATTTCATCGACACCTTCGCCTCCGCCCCCGAGTCCAAGCGGCGGCTCGCGCTGCTGCGGGCGGAGAACGCCCGGCTGCGGCAGGAGTTGACCGCGCACAGCCTCGACCGCCACCGATCGGCGGAGCTGACCCGCATGCTGGGGCTCTCCGGCCTCGGTGGCTACCGCGTGGTGGCAGCACAGGTGATCGCCAGGCGCGGCGTCCCTGGTTTCGAGGACGCGGTCGAGATCGACGCGGGCACGGGCGACGGGATCAGGTCGGAGATGACCGTGCTCAACGGTGACGGGCTGGTCGGCCGGGTGGTCCACACCAGTCCGGCCACCTCCACCGTGGTCCTGCTGACCGACCCCGCGTCGTCGGCGGGGGCGCGGCTGGAGGGGAACAGCCAGGTCGGTGTCGTGACCGGCCTCGGCCCGGTCGCCGGTGGACGCCTCATCCGGTTCCGGCTCCTCGACGCGGCCGCACCGCTGACCGCCGGGCGCCGCATCGTGAGCTTCGGCTCGCAGCACGGCATGCCGTACGCGCCGGGCCTGCCGGTCGGCACCATCCAGCACGTCGAGGCCACGCCCGGCGAGCTCACCCGGGTCGCGTACGCCAAGCCCTTCGTCGACTTCACGGCGCTCGACGTCGTCGGGGTGGTCGTACGAGCGCCGCAGCGCGATCCCCGGGACGCGATGCTGCCCCCGCCGCCTCCGGTGGCGTCCAAGGCGCGCGCCGCCACGCCACCGGCCACGACCCCCACCGCTCCGCCGTCCTCGTCCCCGCCGACCGCTTCACCGACCCCGTCCACGACGGTGCGGGACCAGGGTGGCGAGAGGCCGCGCGCCGCCCGCGAGCGGGGGTCCGGTACGAGCCGGCAGCCGGTCCGCGCCCGGCGGGCCCGCATGCCGCAGCGACCGGCGCAGGCGCGGCCCGCCGGGCCGCGTCAGCAGCCCGCGGGCACGCGCGAGCGGCCGGAGGCGAGAAAGCACGACCAGGCCGGCGAGAGGACATGAGGGCGTGATCCGAGCGATGGCGGCGGTGCTGCTGGTCGGCTTCATCATGATCGTGCAGGTTTCCGTCGTGAACCGCCTTCCGCTGCCCGGCGGTGGCGCCCCCGATCTCCTCCTGCTCGGAGTGGTGCTGTTGGCGCTGGCGCGTGGGGCGGTGGCGGGGGCCGTCACCGGCTTCGCCACGGGGCTGACGACCGATCTGCTGCCCCCCTCCGCCCACGTCATGGGGCAGTACGCCCTGGTCTTCTGCGTGGTGGGCTTCATGGCGGGCCGTGCCTCCGAGCGGGCGCCCGACTACTCCGCGGTCACGGTCATCGTCGCGGTGATGGTCGCGCCGTTCCTGGCGGCGGGGGTGGGCGGCCTGCTCGGCGATCCCCGGGCCGACTGGGGGACACTGCTCAACCTGTGGCCCTCGCTGGTGCTGTACAACCTGGCGCTGGCCGCGCTGGTCTTCTGGGGGGTGTCCCGGTTCACCGGCGAGCGGCGCAGGCGCGAGGCCGTGCCCACCGGGGCCTATCCGGTACGGAGGCGGGTGTGATCCGGGTCCGCGCCAGGTTGGTGGTGCTGCAGTTCCTCGTTCTGACCCTGCTCGCGGTCCTCACCATGCGGCTGTGGCAGGTGCAGGTCGTGCGGGGCGGCCAGTTCGTGGCGGCGGCCACCGAGACCCGCACCCGCGACGTCATCGTCCCCGCCGTGCGGGGGCAGATCCTGGACGCCAGCGGGCGCCCTCTGGTGCGCAACCGCACCGCGCTGGTCGTCTCGGTCGACCGCGCCGAGACCGAGCGCATGCGAGACGGCGGCATGGCCGTGCTCAAGCGACTGGCGGCGGTGCTCGACCGGCCGGTCAAGGAACTGCGGGAGCGCATCCGCCCCTGCGGGCCGCATGTGACCCGTCCCTGCTGGCCCGGGTCCCTCTACTCGCCGATCCCGATCGACGACAAGGTCAACCCCCGGCAGGCACTGCAGATCCTCGAGCGGCAGGAGGACTTCCCCGGGGTCATCGCCGAGGTCCAGGCCGTACGGGAGTATCCCCTCGGCACCGGAGCCTCGCAGACCCTCGGCTACCTCCAGCCGGTGACCGAGGCGGAGCTGAAGAAGCGCTCCAAGCTCAAGGCGAACTTCTCCGGTGTCGACCTCGTCGGCAGGGACGGTCTCGAATACGTCTACGACGAGGCGCTGCGCGGATCCCCGGGGCTGCGCAGGGTCCAGGTCGACCGCATGGGCAAGGTCCTCGGGGTCGAGCGCCAGACCGCCCCGGTCGCCGGCGACATCTTGATCACCAACATGGACGCCAACGTGCAGAAGATCGTCGACCAGGCGCTGGCGAACGCCATGAAGAACGCGCCCAAGGCCGACGGCGCCGCCGCGGTCGTCCTCGACGTGAAGACGGGCGGGGTCGTCGCGATCGGAAGCATGCCGACCTACGATCCCGGGGTCTGGGCCGGCGGCATCTCCGAGAAGGACTACCAGCGGCTGCTCTCCGAGCGGGCGGGGCTGCCGCTGATCTCCCGGGCCACCCACGGCCAGTACGCGCCGGGTTCGACGTTCAAGGTCTCCTCCGTGTCGGCGATGGTGGGGGACGGCTACCCGCTGAAGGGCAAGTACGACTGCCCGGGGGTCTACGACGTCGCGGGCACGGCCTTTCACAACTTCCGCGGCATCGGCCTGGGCGTGCTCGACCTTCACATGGCGCTGGTGAAGTCCTGTGACACGATCTTCTATCGGGCGGCGTACGAGATGTGGCGGCGGGACGGCGGCCTGAAGCCCGTGAAACATCCCAAGGAACCGATGACCAAGACGGCCAAGGCGTTCGGGTTCGGCAGGAAGACCGGCATCGACCTGCCCGGCGAGGTGCCGGGACGCATCCCCGGCCGCGCCTGGAAGAAGGAGATGTGGTCCGCCACCCGGCATCTCAGCTGCACACGGGCCAAGACCGGCTATCCGGAGGTGGAGAAGAAGGACCCTGGCCGCGCCGCGTACCTGAAGAGGCTGGCCAACGAGAACTGCCTCGAAGGGTTCGACTGGAAGGCCGCCGAGGCCGCCAACCTCTCCATCGGGCAGGGCGACGTGCTGGTCACACCGCTGCAACTCGCCGTCGCCTACGCCGCCCTGGTCGGTGACGGCAAACTGCGCAGCCCGCGGATCGGCAAGGCGATCGTGCGGCCCGACGGCACCCAGGTGCAGGCGATCAAGGCGCCGGTGGTGGGCCGGCTTCCGATCGACACGGGCACCCGCGACTACATCCGCGCCGCGCTGAGCGAGGTGACCTCGGACGGTACGGCCGCGGGCGCCTTCAGCGGGTTCCCGATGAACGTGGTGAAGATCGGTGGCAAGACCGGTACCGCCGAGGTCTACGGCAAGGAGGACACCTCGTGGTTCGCCTCCTTCGCGCCGGCGGGCGATCCCAGGTTCGTGGTCGTGGTCACGGTCTCGCAGGGTGGCCAGGGCGCCATGGCCGCCGCCCCGGCGGCACGCGAGATCTACGAGGGGATCTACGGCATCAAGGGCAAGCCGGCGCTGCCGGGGGGTAAGCCGGTCGACCGCCTCCCGGCGATCAGGAAAGACGGGACGGTCGTGCAGTGAACCAGACCCTCGTCCCGCAGAGCCGCTCCTTGGTCCGCAGGGCCATGGGCGCGCAGTCGGCGGTGTGGCGCATCGACGGCGTCCTGCTGGTCGCCGTCCTGGCACTGTCGATCATCGGGACACTGCTGGTGTGGTCCTCGACGCGCACCTGGGCGGCGGGGGCGCCGACCGGGATGGTCAAGAAGCACATCCTCAACCTCGTCATCGGGTGGGTGCTCTTCGGGATCGCCGCGCTGGCCGACCAGCGCACGCTACGGATCTACGCCCCCGCCGTGTACGGCGTGGCGCTGCTCGGGCTGTTCGCGGTGATCACCCCGCTCGGCTCGACGATCAACGGGTCGCACTCCTGGATCCTGCTGGGCGGCGGGTTCGCGGTCCAGCCGTCGGAGCTCGCGAAACCGGCGCTGATCCTCATGCTGAGCGCGTTGCTCGCCGAGCCCGCCCCGGGCACCGACCGGCCGCGGCCGCTCGACCTGCTGCTCTGCATCGCCGCCGCGGCCATCGCGATGGGCCTGATCATGCTCCAGCCCGACTTCGGCACCACGATGGTCCTCGCCGTGATCACCGGGAGCTGCATGATCTTCGCCGGGCTGCGCAAGCGCTACATCGTCGGGCTGGCCGCGCTCACCGTGGCCGGAGCCGTGGCCATCTGGCTGCTCGGCCTGCTCAAGCCCTACCAGGTGGCGCGGTTCACCGCGTTCATCAACCCGGCCAACGACCCGCGCGGAGCGGGATACAACAGCACGCAGGCACTGATCGCGATCGGATCGGGGGAGCTGTTCGGCAAGGGGCTGTTCCACGGGGGGCAGACCACCGGGCGGTTCGTGCCCGAGCAGCACACCGACTTCATCTTCACCGTCGCGGGAGAGGAGTTCGGGTTCCTCGGCGCGATCACCGTGGTCGCGCTGCTCGGGGTGGTGCTGCTGCGGGGCCTGCGCATCGCCCGGCAGTGCGACGACCGATTCGGGGCGCTGGTGGTGGGGGGCGTCGTCTGCTGGTTCGCCTTCCAGACGTTCGTCAACGTGGGCATGACCATCGGAATCATGCCGATCACCGGGGTGCCGCTGCCCTTCGTGTCGTACGGCGGCACCGCGACGTTCGCCAACATGATCGCCGTGGGATTACTGCAGGCCGTCCATATACGTGAGCGCCCGTTCTAGCGCCGGTCACCGGGGAGGTCAACCGGCGTGAGCCGCCCGGTCGAGGCGGTCCGGTGGCGCGAGCCCCGGCGGCCAGCAACTACGCTTGGTCGCATGTCTGTCGAGTCTCTGTTTCCCCGTCTGGAAGCGCTGCTGCCCAATGTGCAGAAGCCGATCCAGTATGTGGGGGGTGAGCTCAACTCGACCGTAAAGGATTGGGATGAGGCGACCGTCCGCTGGGCGCTGATGTATCCCGACGCCTACGAGGTGGGCCTGCCCAACCAGGGCGTCCAGATCCTCTACGAGATCCTGAACGAGCTCCCCGAGACGCTGGCCGAGCGCACCTACGCCGTCTGGCCCGACCTCGAGGCGCTCATGCGCGAGCACGGGGTGCCGCAGTTCACGGTCGACGCGCACCGCCCGGTGCGGGCGTTCGACGTGCTGGGCGTCTCGTTCGCGACCGAGCTCGGCTACACCAACATGCTGACCGCTCTCGATCTGGCCGGCATCCCGCTCGCCGCCGTCGACCGCGGTGACGACGACCCGATCGTGCTGGCGGGCGGCCACGCGGCGTTCAACCCCGAGCCGATCGCCGAGTTCCTCGACGCCGCGGTGCTCGGCGACGGCGAGCAGATCAGCATCGCCATCTCCGAGGTCATCCGCGAGTGGAAGGGCGAGGGCAGCCCCGGCGGGCGCGACGAGCTTCTCATGCGCCTCGCCTCGACCGGCGGGGTCTACGTCCCGAAGTTCTACGACGTCGACTACCACCCCGACGGCCGGATCAAGCGGGTGGCGCCCAACAGGTCCGGTGTGCCGTGGCGCGTGCAGAAGCACACCGTCATGGACCTCGACGAGTGGCCCTATCCCAAGAAGCCGCTGGTCCCGCTGGCCGAGACCGTGCACGAGCGCTTCAGCGTGGAGATCTTCCGCGGCTGCACCCGAGGCTGCCGGTTCTGCCAGGCGGGCATGATCACCCGTCCCGTGCGAGAGCGGTCGATCACCACGATCGGCGACATGGTCGAGGCGGGCGTCAAGGAGTCCGGCTTCAACGAGGTCGGCCTGCTCTCGCTGTCGAGCGCCGACCACTCCGAGATCGCCGAGGTCGCCAAGGGCCTGGCCGACCGTTACGAAGGCACCAACACCAGCCTCTCGCTCCCCTCGACCCGGGTCGACGCGTTCAACATCGACCTGGCCAACGAGTTCTCGCGTAACGGCCGGCGCTCCGGCCTGACGTTCGCGCCCGAGGGCGGTTCCGAGCGCATGCGCAAGGTGATCAACAAGATGGTCACCGAGGAAGATCTGATCCGCACCGTCACCACGGCGTACAGCCAGGGCTGGCGGCAGGTGAAGCTCTACTTCATGTGCGGGCTGCCCACCGAGATGGACGAGGACGTGCTCGGCATCGCCGACCTCGCCAAGAAGGTCATCAAGGCGGGCCGCGAGGTCACCGGTTCCCGTGACATCCGCTGCACGGTGTCCATCGGCGGGTTCGTGCCCAAGCCGCACACCCCGTTCCAGTGGGCCGCCCAGTGCGACCACGAGACGGTCGACCGCCGGCTCAAGCAGCTCAAGGACTCCCTGCGCTTCGACAAGCAGTACGGCAAGTCCATCGGTTTCCGCTACCACGACGGCAAGCCGTCGATCGTGGAGGGCCTGCTGTCCCGGGGTGACCGCAGGGTCGGCGCGGTGATCAGGGCCGTGTGGGAGGACGGCGGCCGTTTCGACGGCTGGAGCGAGCACTTCTCCTACGCCCGCTGGATGGCGGGTGCCGAGCGCGGGCTGGAAGGCCAGCCGGTCGACGTCGCCTGGTACACCACGCGCGAGCGCGACGAGGTCGAGGTGCTTCCTTGGGACCACCTGGACGCCGGGCTCGACCGCGAGTGGCTCTGGCAGGACTGGCAGGACGCCACCAGCGAGACCGAGGTCGAGGACTGCCGGTGGACCCCCTGCTACGACTGCGGAGTCTGCCCCACGATGGGCACCGAGATCCAGATCGGTCCGACGGGAAGGAAACTCCTCCCGCTGACGGTCGTCTGACCCGCCGGATGGAAGCAAATACCGCCGGTAACCGTTGACGCTATAGGCCATGCGGTCACGGTGGTCTAGCCTCATCCCGTACGACGTGCGACCAGGTGGCCACGAACGGCCCCTATCCTGGGAAGATGACCAGCGATGACACAGGAAGGATGACGTAGCTGAAGAACCCTGTTCCTGATGGGCCCCCGCCCGCGCCAGTGGTGCAGCGCCTTCGGGTGCGCTACGCCAAGCGTGGCCGTCTGCGGTTCACCAGCCACCGAGACATCTCGCGTGCCATCGAAAGAGCGGTACGCCGGGCCGGTATACCGGTTGGCTTCAGCGCGGGATTCTCCCCCCATCCGAAGATCTCCTACGCGGGAGCCGCCCCCACCGGGGTCGCCAGCGAAGCCGAATATCTCGAGATCGGTGTCGTGTCGGCGTACGAGCCCGAACGGCTCCGTGCCGATCTGGATTCATCGTTGCCACCTGGCCTTGACGTGCTCGACGTCGTCGAGGCGCGCGTGGGCAGCCTGGCCGACAGGCTGGAGTGCTCGGTCTGGGAGGTCCGCCTTCCCGGAGCGAGTGGACACGAGGCGAAGGCGGCGGTCGAGCGGTTCCTGGCCGCCGAGCGTGTCGAGGTCGAACGCCTGACGAAGAAGGGCCTGCGCCGCTTCGACGCGCGGGAGGCCGTGATCGCTTTGACGGCCGATGAAGTACCCGAAGGAACTGCGGGCCGGGAGCCGGGTCAGCCATGTGCGATACTTCGTATGGTTGTCCGGCACGTTACGCCTGCCGTTCGACCTGACGACGTGCTCACGGGTCTGCGTCTTGTGGCTGATTTCGCGCCGCCGTCACCCCCCGCGGTGACCAGGCTGGCGCAGGGTCCGCTCGACGCGCGCACCGGTGGAACCGCCGACCCGCTCGACCTGGACCGCGACATTCGCGGCGGCGAGCCGGGACCGGCTGTGCGGCACGTCAGTGACCACATATAGGACTTGGCGCCGGACCCCCGACAGGTGGCCTGGCGTACAGCGAGAGACGAGAGCTCCCGCGCGGCGCGGTGACGTGCCCGGGAGCCTGACGGGAGAACGCCCGCATGCTCGACAACGAGCCCATCGTCGGGGCCTCTGGCCCTGATGGGGACACAACAGCACAGCACGAAGGCAAGACGGTCAGGCGCCGCCGCGCGGCGAGCCGTCCGGCCGGTCCGCCGCCCGAGGAGGCCGAGCGCCCCGCCGCGCCGGTGAGCCCGCCCCGAACGGCGGCCTCGACGGCCACGCCGGAGGCAGGTCATGCCCCTGCGGCGGATACCGCCCCGGCGACGGCCGCGCCCGCTCCTGAGCCGGCGTCCGCTCCTGAGGCCACACCCGGCGTGGAGGCCGAGGCGGCTCCGAAGCGCACCCGGACGCGCCGCGCCGCGGTCAAGGACCCCGACGCGCCCGCCACCCCGCGCCGCACGCGCACGGCCAAGAAGGCCGCCGTCCCGCAGGACGTCGCCCCGGCCGAGGGCATCGCCTCGTCTGAGCAGATCGCCCAGGCCGAGCAGATCGCCCCGGTCGAGGAGGCCGCCGTAGCGGAGGCCGCCCCGGTGAAGCGCCGGCGCACCAGGAAGGTCGCCGAGGTCGCCGAGGTCGCCGCGGCCCCCGAGGTCGCGGCGGAGCGGTCCAGCGTCGAGAGCCCCGCCGAGTCCGCGATCGCCGAGGCGATCCTGGAGACGCTGCCCGAGGAAGAGCCGCTGGACGACGAGCCCGCCGGCGAGGACATCGCCGAGGAGCCCCAGCCCCAGACCTCGGTCTTCGTCGATCCGTTCGGCCTGACCGCGATGGTCGAGGCGCGTGCGGTGACCCCCGGCATCACCTTCCAGGCTCCCGCCGCGGTGTTCCAGCCGATCTTCCAGGCTCCCGAGCCCCGCTCGGCCGTGCCGCCCGTCGTGGCCCAGCCCCACCCGCAGCCCCAGCAGCAGGCCGAGCCCGCCGCCGAGGAGCCCGATGAGGCCGAGGACTCGGCTGAGACGGCGCAGGACGAGGACGACGACCAGGACGACGCGAGCGGCCGTCGCCGCCGCCGTCGCCGGGGAGGCCGTGGCCGCGGGAAGGTCCGCGACCAGGACGAGTCCGAGGACACCGAGGACACCGACGACGAGCCTCGTGCCGCGACCGCCGGTCAGGCCGCCGAGCCGGCCGAGAGCGAGTCGGCGCGCGACGCAGACCGTGACCAGGACGACGAGGACTCGGGTTCGTCCCGCCGTCGCCGCCGTCGCCGTCGCAGGGGTGGCGACGAGGCCGAGATGCCCGCCGACGACCCGCCCAACACGGTCGTGCGCATCCGCGCGCCCCGGGCCGGACGCACCACCTCGGTGGACGAGGTCCAGGGCTTCCGCGGCTCCACCCGCCTGGAGGCCAAGAAGCAGCGTCGCCGCGAGGGCCGCGAGCAGGGCCGCCGCCGTCCCCCGGTGATCACCGAGTCGGAGTTCCTGGCCCGTCGCGAGTCCGTCGAGCGCGTGATGGTGGTTCGCCGCCAGGGCGGTCGCACCCAGATCGCGGTGCTCGAGGACGGAGTGCTCGTGGAGCACTACGTCGACCGCGAGGCCAGCCAGTCGTACGTGGGCAACGTCTATCTCGGCAAGGTGCAGAACGTCCTGCCGTCGATGGAGGCCGCCTTCATCGACGTCGGCAAGGGCCGCAACGCCGTCCTGTACGCCGGTGAGGTCAACTTCGACACCGCCGGCCTGGAAGGCCAGCCCAAGCGCATCGAGGCGGCCCTGAAGTCGGGGCAGTCGGTGCTCGTCCAGGTCACCAAGGACCCGATGGGGCACAAGGGCGCCCGCCTGACCAGCCAGATCAGCCTGCCCGGCCGTTACCTGGTCTACGTGCCCGACGGCTCCATGACGGGCATCAGCCGCAAGCTCCCCGACAAGGAGCGCACCCGGCTGAAGACCATCCTGAAGAAGGTCATGCCGGAGAACGCCGGGGTGATCGTGCGGACCGCCGCCGAAGGCGCGTCCGAGGAAGAGCTCAGCCGTGACGTGGCCCGCCTGTCGGCGCAGTGGGAGAACATCCAGCGCAAGGCCAAGTCGGCCAGCCCGCCCGAGCTGCTCTCCTCCGAGCCCGACCTGACCATCCGCGTGGTCCGCGACGTCTTCAACGAGGACTTCGCGTCGCTGGTCGTGGCGGGTGACGACGCCTGGGGCACGGTCGACGAGTACGTGCGGTACGTCGCGCCGCACCTGGTCGACCGCCTGGCCAAGTGGGAGGACGGCGACGTCTTCGCGGCCTACCGCATCGACGAGCAGATCTCCAAGGCGATGGAGCGCAAGGTGTGGCTGCCCAGCGGCGGCTCCCTGGTGATCGACCGCACCGAGGCGATGACCGTCGTCGACGTCAACACCGGCAAGTTCACCGGCCAGGGCGGCAACCTGGAGGAGACCGTCACCAGGAACAACCTGGAGGCGGCCGAGGAGATCGTCCGTCAGCTCCGCCTGCGGGACATCGGCGGCATCATCGTCATCGACTTCATCGACATGGTGCTGGAGAGCAACCGTGACCTGGTGCTCCGGCGCATGCTCGAGTGCCTGGCACGCGACCGCACCAAGCACCAGGTCGCCGAGGTCACCTCTCTCGGCCTGGTCCAGATGACCCGTAAGCGGGTCGGACAGGGCCTCCTGGAGGCCTTCTCGACGCCGTGTGACTGCTGCAACGGGCGCGGCCTGATCGTCTCGACCGAGCCGGTGGAGAGCAAGGCCATCGAGCCCAGGCCCACGCAGGGCAAGATGGCGATCGAGAAGACGGTGGCCGAGAAGCTCGACAAGGCCGGCGGTGACAGGCTTCTCAAGGACAGCGGTGTGGCGGTGGCCGCTAACGGCGAGGGCAGCCGTGATAGCGTGACTGATGCGCTTGACGGCTTCGCAGGTGACGAGGCGCAAGCCGCACAGCCTTCAGTCCGGGGGCGGCGACGCTCCCGAAAGGCCACCAGACCAGCCGGGCCGGCCGAGTAGGCCGGCAACCGGCGTTCCGTCCGGTTCGACCAGGGCACCCGCAATCCGGTATCCTAGTCAATCGGTGCGTCCGGTGGCGCGCCTAGCTTCGCGCGCCTACCCGGTTCGCCGGTCGTAATTCTCGACGAGAGCTGGATGCAGGGGCGCGCGTTCAGCGAGCAATTAGCCAGAAGAAGGGTTCCGCGGTGTACGCGATCGTTCGTTGCGGCGGCAGGCAGCAGAAGGTCTCCGTCGGTGACGTCCTCGAGGTAGACAAGGTCGCCGGTGAGGTCGGCTCCACGGTGTCGCTGGCGCCGGTGCTCGTCGTCAACGACGGCGATGTCACCACAGACGCTGCCACGCTTGGCAAGTTCGAGGTGACCGCCGAGATTCTCGGCGAGACCAAGGGCCCCAAGATTCGTATTCTCAAGTACAAGAACAAGTCTGGTTACAAGAAGCGCCAGGGTCACCGCCAGCGGTACACCCAGGTGAAGGTAACCGGCATCAACCCCGGGAAGTAGTGGTAGCGAACCATGGCACACAAGAAGGGCGCCTCGTCCACCCGGAACGGCCGTGACTCCAATGCCCAGCGGCTCGGGGTCAAGCGTTTCGGTGGCCAGCTCGTGAACGCCGGCGAGATCATCGTCCGCCAGCGTGGCACCCACTTCCACCCGGGCGACAATGTCGGCCGTGGTGGCGACGACACGCTGTTCGCGCTGGCCGCGGGCCACGTGCAGTTCGGCAACAAGCGCGGCCGTCGCGCTGTGAGCATCGTCCCGGTCGCGGAGTAGTTCCGCCGATCGGGGAGGGCCGCCGTCAGGCCACGCGGAGCGTGGTGACGTAGGCCCGGCCAGAACGTTGATGAGGCGGATCGACTTATCGATCCGCCTCATCGTCGTGAAGGGGGTACCACCGGTGCGGGCAGCGTGGCGGTGGCACGGCGTGGACCAGATGGACACGCTTGTGAAAGGGAGTAACGGTGGCTGAGTTCATCGATCAGGTGGTCCTGTACATCAAGGCCGGTGACGGGGGAAACGGCTGCGCGTCCATCCACCGTGAGAAGTTCAAGCCGCTCGGGGGTCCGGACGGGGGGAACGGCGGGCGCGGGGGCGACGTCATCTTGGAGGTCGACCCCAACACCTCCACCCTCCTCGACTACCACCACAGGCCTCACCGCAAGGCCGCCAACGGCAAGCAGGGCGCGGGGTCGAACCGCGACGGCGCCTGGGGCGAGGATGTGGTCCTCCCGGTTCCCAACGGCACGGTCGTGAAGGACGCCAAGACCGGCGAGGTGCTGATCGACCTCGTCGGCGCCGGCACACGGTACATCGTGGCCCAGGGCGGTCACGGGGGTCTCGGCAACGCCGCGCTCGCCTCCGCCAAGCGCAAGGCCCCCGGGTTCGCGCTGCTCGGCGAGCAGGGTGACGAGGTCGAGGCCGTGCTGGAGCTGAAGACCGTCGCTGACGTGGCGCTCGTCGGCTTCCCGAACGCCGGCAAGTCGTCGCTGGTCGCGGCGCTGAGTGCCGCCCGGCCCAAGATCGCCGACTACCCGTTCACCACGCTGGTGCCCAACCTCGGCGTCGTCACGGCCGGTGAGACGGTGTTCACCGTCGCCGACGTGCCGGGGCTCATCCCGGGCGCCTCGGAAGGGCGTGGGCTCGGGCACGAGTTCCTGCGTCACGTGGAGCGCTGCTCGACGATCATCCACGTGCTCGACTGCGCGACGATCGAGCCCGGCCGTGACCCGCTGACCGACTTCGGGGTGATCGAGGCCGAGTTGGCCGCCTACGGAGAGCTGGACGACCGCCCCCGTCTCGCGGTGCTGAACAAAGCCGACGTCCCGGAGGCGCGCGAGCTCGCCGACATGGTGCGGCCGATGCTGGAGGAGAAGGGCCTCACCGTCTTCACGATCTCCGCGGCCACCCATCAGGGGTTGCGCGAGCTGACGTTCGCCATGGGGGAGATGGTGTCGGCCGCACGGGCCGCCAAGCCCGTCGAGGAGCCCACCAGGTTGATCATCCGCCCCAAGCAGTTCGGCGACGCCGGGTTCACGGTCAAGCGGATCAACGACAAGACCTTCCAGGTGACCGGCGAGAAGCCGGAACGCTGGATCAAGCAGACCGACTTCAGCAACGACGAGGCCGTCGGTTACCTCTCCGACCGCCTTGAGCGGCTGGGCATCGAGAAGGCGCTCAGCGAGGCCGGTGCCAAGGACGGCGCCGAGGTGGTCATTGGTCCGATGGAGGGCGGTTACATCTTCGACTGGGAGCCCACCCTCGACGCGGAGGCCCACCAGGGCCCCCGCGGCTCCGACAACCGCCTCGGCTAGCACAATGACCACCCACCTCGATCGAACGCCCTCTCACCTGCTTGGCGGGTTGAGGGTTCACGGGGTGGGTCTCGGTCTTCCGATGGGTTGCGGCTTCGCCGGGTGGCTTTCGGTCCGGATGGACTGTGGCTTCGTGGGGTGAGTCCTGGCCTTTCGGATGGGTTGTGGCTTGGTCGGGCGGTTTCTCTTCGACCGGGTGGGTTGTGGGTTGGTCGGGTGGCTCCTGGTCGTCCGGGTAGGTCGTGGCTTCCTCGGGCGGGTTGTGAGCTTACGAGTGGGTTGTGGCCGAGTGGCTTGTTGTCTTGTGAGTGGGTTGCGGTTTCGCTGGGTGGCTGCTGGTTGGTTGGGTGGGTTGTGGATTTCTTGGGTGGTTGCTGGTGTTTTGAGTGGGCTGTGGGCCGGTTGGGTGGCTTTCATGGGCTGGGTGGGCTCTCGCTTCATCGGGTGGCCCCTGACTTTGCCGGGTGCGCCCCTACCTCGGTCCGGGGTTGTGGGGGTGCATGGGGCGCCGCGACGATGAGGAGATGTACGGCGATGTCGGCGCCCTCTACGGCGGGTGACCCGGTGGACATTCGGGACGTCGCCGTTGCCGGATGAGGACCACTCATGGTCGGTGCCGGTGGCCGGAGGATGACCGATCGAGGTCGGTGCCGGTGGCCGGAGGGTGACCGCTTGGGGTCGGTGCCGGTGGCCGGCGGTTCACGGATACGCGAGGTGGGTTCAGCCAGGTGAACGAGCGAAGGGTGTAGAAGGTGGACAACGCTGGTCGGGAGCGGGTCGCCGCCGCGACGCGTCTCGTCGTCAAGGTGGGCTCGTCCTCGCTGACGACCCCCCAGGGCACGATCGACGTCGATCGCGTGGACGCCCTCGTCGACGTGCTCGCCGCCCGTGGCGGGAACGGCACCCAGATCGTGCTGGTGTCCTCCGGCGCGATCGCCGCCGGTCTCGGCCCGCTCGGGCTGACCGCCCGGCCACGTGACCTTGCCACCCAGCAGGCCGCCGCCTCGGTGGGACAGGGCGTGCTGGTCGCCCGCTACACCTCCTCCTTCGCCCGGTACGGCCGCCGCGTGGGCCAGGTGCTGCTCACCGCCGACGACATGATGCGCCGATCCCACCACCGCAACGCGCAACGGACCCTGGCACGGCTCCTGGAGCTCGGCATCGTCCCGGTCGTGAACGAGAACGACACGGTCGCCACCGACGAGATCCGTTTCGGCGACAACGACCGCCTGGCGGCGCTGGTGGCCCACCTCATCCACGCCGACGCGCTCGTCCTGCTCTCCGACGTGGACGCGCTGTACGACGGCGACCCCCGGCTGCCTGGCTCTCGTAGGATTCCGCTGGTCAGCGGGCCGGAGGACCTGGAAGGCGTCGAGATCGGCAAGTCGGGCCGGGTCGGCACCGGCGGCATGATCACCAAGGTGGAGGCCGCGCGCATCGCCACAGGAGCGGGCGTCCCCGTCGTGCTCACGGCCGCCGCGCATGCCGCGCAGGCTCTCGCCGGGCAGGACGTCGGCACGTACTTCCAGCCGGACGGCCGGCACCCCGGCACCCGCCTGCTCTGGCTCGCCCACGCGACCACCGGCAGGGGCCGTCTGCACCTGGACGCCGGAGCGGTCGAGGCCGTGGTCAGGCGGCGCAAGTCCCTGCTCCCCGCCGGGGTGACGCTCGTGGAGGGCGACTTCACCGCGGGGGACCCGGTCGATCTCTACAGCCCGTACGGCACCCCCGTGGCCCGCGGCCTGGTCAACTTCGACGCGACGGAGATCCCCGAGCTCCTCGGCCGCTCCACACGCGAGCTGGCCGCGAACCTCGGCCCGGAGTACGAGCGCGAGCTGATCCATCGCGACGACATCGTCATACTGGATCCCACCACCGAGAGCAGGAGTGCGAGGCATGTCTGAGGCCGATGACTTTCTGAAGGTCGCCCGCGCCGCCCGGGAAGCCGCCGCAGAGCTGGCGCCGCTGCCGCGCGCTGCCAAGGACGTCGCCCTGCGGGCCATCGCGGACGCTCTGGTGTCCCGCGCCAAGGAGATCATCGAGGCGAACGCCCTCGATGTCGCCGCCGCCAGGGAGAGCGGTACGCCCGAGACGATGATCGACCGTCTCCGGCTCGACGAGAAGCGGGTCGAGGCCGTCGCCGACGCGGTGCGCGAGGTCGCGGACCTGCCCGACCCGGTCGGTGAGGTCATCCGGGGGAGCACCCTGCCCAACGGCCTGGAGCTGCGGCAGATCCGCGTGCCTCTCGGCGTCGTGGGCATCATCTACGAGGGCCGGCCCAACGTCACGGTCGACGCCGCCGCCCTCTGCCTGAAGAGCGGCAACGCGGTGCTGCTGCGCGGCTCCTCCAGCGCCTACCGCTCGAACACCGCCCTGGTGCAGATCATGCAGGACGCCCTCGGCGACACCGAGGTGCCTCCGGGCGCGGTGCAACTGGTGCCGGGAACCACGCGCGACTCCGTCAAGCACCTGATGCGGGCCAGAGGGCTGGTCGACGTCCTGATCCCGCGTGGCGGCGCGTCTCTGATCAACTCCGTCGTGGAGGAGTCCACGGTGCCGGTGATCGAGACCGGCGTCGGCAACTGCCACGTGTACGTGGACGCCGACGCGGACCTCGATCTGGCACTGGAGATCCTGGTCAACGCCAAGACCCAGCGTCCCTCGGTGTGCAACGCGGCGGAGACGTTCCTGGTCCACGCGGCGGTGGCCGACGCGTTCGTACCGGCGGCCCTGGCCCGGCTCGCCAAAGAGGGCGTGACCGTGCACGGAGACGAGCGGATCGCGTCGTACGGCGCCGGCGACGTGCCGGCCGCCACGGAGGAGGACTTCGGCAACGAATACCTCTCACTCGACATCGCGGCCGCGGTCGTCGAGTCGCTGGAGGATGCCGTGGCGCACATCAGACGGTACGGCTCCGCGCACACCGACGCGATCGTCACGCGCTCGCAGAAGGCGGCCCGGCGCTTCGTGGCCCTGGTCGACTCGGCGGCGGTGGCGGTCAACGCCTCGACCCGGTTCACCGACGGAGGGGAGTTCGGCTTCGGCGCCGAGATCGGCATCTCCACCCAGAAGCTCCATGCTCGGGGCCCGATGGGCCTGCCGGAACTGACCTCCACCAAGTGGGTCTACACCGGCGACGGCCACCTCCGCACCTCCACCGGCACCGTGATCGCCGGCAACTGACCCGACCACCTCCCGTCTTCGGCGGTCCTGAGTACGGGCCACTGGCGGACCCACGCCGGCCATCGCCGCGGTTGGGCCCCGCTGTGCGGTGGCTGGTTGTCGTGGGCTGGGTGGGTAGCCGTGGGTTCGCTGATCGAGTGGGTGCCGGGAGGGCATAGGGGGTGTTGGTCGATCGCTTGCGATCTTGGTTTACATAAGACGAGAGGCCGTGGGTGCTGTCGTCTTGTTAATACTCTAAGTGGTCGGCGTGTTGCTCTCGGTAGGAGCAAACAGTGGCTGGTTGACTTAGGGGTATGGGGATTGTCTTCGCCTTCGGCTATGCCATCGGTGTGGTGGTGGCGGCCGATCGGCTGATGCTCTGGCTGGAGAGTCGCGGCCATGTGAACTGGCGGCGTAACGGCAGGAAAGTGCTCTCTGCGAGCCCGAGCGCCCGGCTCGACAGCTTCTTCGAGGAGTCTCCCCGGTCACGATAGTTCCTGGACCGCCCACAGCCCCGCCTCGTAACTCGCCCCTACGGGCGTGACGATAGTGAGTAGGGATGGGGCTCATGTCCCTACGTGTCCGATAGAACCCGTGCCATCGCTTCCGGCGCGCCGCCGAGGTTCGTCGGTCGATCGGCGCTATGGTGGCGTCTCCTATGGGCGGACGGCGAGTGGGCGGGCTCGGGCGAGTCGGCCCGTACACCATGGTGGAGCGCCTCGGCCGCGGCGGCATGGGCGAGGTTTACCTCGCCGTCGGCCGGCGCGGGGTGAAGGTCGCCATCAAGCTGCTCCGCGATCCCATCGAGGACGATCCCGAGGCGCGATTAAGGCTCGACCGCGAGGTTCAGGCCCTGCGCCGGGTGGAGAGCCCGTACGTCGCCCGCGTTCTCGACGCCGACCTGTCCGGCGACCGGCCCTATCTCGTCATGGAGCACATCGAGGGGGAGACCCTTCTCGACGCTGTACGGCGGAGCGGTCCCCTGTCAGGTGCCGTCCTGATCGACCTCGCCCGGGGGCTGGCCACCGCGGTCGCGATCATCCACGCCGCGGGGGTCGTCCATCGGGACGTGAAACCCGCCAACGTGGTGCTGGGTCCCGACGGCCCCGTACTGATCGATTTCGGCATCGCCCAGGTGTCGGACGCGACCCGGCTCACCATGACCGGCACGTTCCTCGGCACCCCGGGTTACTCGGCGCCCGAGGTGTTCGCCGATGAGGTGGTGGCCGAGCCTTCTGACGTCCATTCCTGGGCGGCCACGGTGGCGTTCGCGGCCACCGGGCGGCCGACGTTCGGCAGGGGCACCGTCGAGGCGCAGATGTACGCCGTCCTCAACGGGCGTGCGGACCTGGCCGGGGTGCCGGGTTCCCTGCTGCCCCTGATCAGGGCGTCGCTGAACCGTGAGCCGGCCAAGCGGCCGACGGCGGCACTGCTGTCGGACCGGTTGTCCCGCCTCGCCCGTGCCACGGCGCCCGCCGCGGGACGTGTACGTGGGGACGAGGCGCCAGGGACCAGGTCCGGGAACGACGAGCCTTCGACCGGCCGCGGCCGGGGCGATGAGCCGCCGGGGGCGCGGAGCCGCACGGAGGGGCCCTCGGGAGCCCGAAGCAGGTCCGACGACGCCCCGGGGGCGAGAAGCCGCGCAGAGGCGCCTTCGGGCGGCCGGGGCCGTGGCGATGACTCCCCAGGCGGGCGTGGCCGTGATGACCCCTCGGATGGGCGTGGCGATGATGCGGCGGGTGCGCGGGGTCGTGAGGAGGCGTCGCCGGCCGAGCCGGTCAGGGCGCGTGCCCGGGCGGCCGGTGACTCCGAGAGCGACACGGGATCCGGGCCGCGGAAGAAGGCCCTCCCAGCGCCGCGCCGCGCCTCTCGCCCAGTGGCATCCCAGGCCGCACGTGCACGCCGTACGAAGGCGGAGGGCTCCGAGCGTCGTACGGTCGGCGAGGACAAGGTGCGGCGTACCACCACGGCCGTGAAGGAGTCGGCCCTCGCGGCCGAGGTGGTCCAGGGGACGACCACGTCCTCACCGCCGGGAAGCGCGGTGCTGATCGTGCTCGCCATGGTGGCGGTGCCCTGCGTCGTGGCGTCCGTGATCTGGCCGCTCGCGACGTTCGTGATCACGGCGACCTTCTGCGTGCTGGCCCGGGCCTGGTGGAGCGGGCACTGGATCGTCAGGAACCGCAGGTCACCGCGGGTGCGTGGGACGCTGCGGGTGATGTCGTTCCCGCTCACGCTGGCCGGATCGGTGCTCAGCGCCGCGGTCTGGCCAGGACTACCCGCTTCCGCCATCGCCGCCTCGGCGTTCTGGGTGGCGGCCGGGGGGCAAGTGGACGACGGGTGGTGGATGCAGCCCGGCCCCATGACGGTCGCCGGGGTGGTGTTCGGCGTCGTGTGCGGGGGGATCGTGGGCCGCGAGGTCGAGCGAGTAGGCATCCACGTGCCCGACCTGCGCAGGGAGGGGCTCCGCGCGCTTTCGGTCCTCGGTGGCTTCGTCGCCCTGTGCGCCGCGGCCGTACGTGTGCTGGCCTGGGTCCTTCCTCACGCCTTCTGACGACGGGCCCGGCCCCCCAGGCGCCAGAGCAGCCTGGGGGCGGGACACCCGTCTCCAAGAATGGATCTCCGCCCAGGAGGCGCCGACTCCGTACTCGCCTCCCGAGCCGCGTTTCGGGAAGCGTGGTGGTGGCACGAACAGGCCGGGACAGGAACGTGATCTACGAGCCGCCGGTGGTCAGGCGGCTCGACCGTGGTCCATCGCTCGTGAGCCGTGGACCACGGAGCGCCTCAGTCCCTGCGGGCGAATCGGTTGAAGATGCGCTCGCCGGCGTTGACGGCACCTTCGGCCACGTCGCGAAGGACGCCGATGAACGGGTCCTGGGACTGCGCCCACGACTCGCGGTAGGAACGAGCGGCGGCCTTGACCTCCTCGGAGACCTTGGCGTTGGCGTCGTCCTCCCGGCGGGGGTAGTTGCCGGCGAGGATGGACTCGTACTCGCCTTCGCGCCGCCACCGGTCGAGCTCGGCCACGCGCATCACCGCGAACGGGTGGGTGGTGCCGAGAAGGTTGAGCACCTTCAGCAGGCCGTCGCGCACGTCGCCGGCGGTGTCGTACTCGCGGGCCTGGTCGAGGAACGCCTCGATGTTCATCTCGTGGAGGCGGGAGCCGCCGGCCAGCTTCATCAGGGAGCGCATGGCGGCTTCGGGGTCCTGGCCGCACAGCATGCCGCCACGGTCGGCGGAGAGCTCGGCCTTGCGGTGCCACTCCTCCAGCGCGGTCACGATGATCCGCAGCCCGATGTAGCCGAGCGGGATCCACGCCACACGGGTGGCGAGCCGCGTCAGGATCGCGAGCATCGTGCCGTAGACGGCATGGCCGGACAGGATGTGCGAGGTCTCGTGCCCGACGACGAAGCGGAGCTCCTCCTCGTCCATCAGGTCGAGCAGGCCGGTGTTGATCACGATGAACGGGTCGTCGAAACCGATGGCCATCGCGTTCGGCTGCGGGTCCTGCTGGACGTAGATCTCCGGAATGCGGTGGAGATCGAGCAGGTACGCGCTGTCGCGGCCCATGTCGTACAGGGCGCGGAACTGGGTCTCGCTCGCGCGTACAGAGGAGGCGAGGAACATCAGCCGGAGGCGGCGCTCGCTGAACAGGCCCGACATGCGCTTGAGCACCGAGTCGAATCCCGACAGGGAGCGCATCGCGACCAGGGCCGACCGGTCAGCTGGATGTTCGTAGGCCCGGGAGCTGATGCCGGGCAGCTGTACACGGTTGCGATCCGGGGTGGTGGTGGTCATGGTCGGCATGCTACGTCGGGGCGGATGCCCGCGCGCGGCCTTAGGCCGCGGTTTGCTGCGGTTGGACCCTTCCGGCACGGGACGGCCCGGTCGTGACCGGTCCCGGCTGGAGGGCCATCGGGCGGGATCAGCGCTTTCCACATGGGCCGTTCAGCCCGCGCGGAAATCTTGGGAGAAGAGAACGGCTCTTGGTCATCGGGCTCTGGAATGGGGTGGTTTGCTGGGGTTCGGAGTTCTTCAGGGGGGTGGTCCGGGGTCGTCCGGAGGAGGCACGTTAGGGTCCCTCGCATGAGGAATGGGGCCCCTACCAGGCGGCTTGGCATCATGGGCGGAACCTTCGACCCGATCCACCACGGCCACCTCGTCGCGGCCAGCGAAGTCGCCCACCACTTCGACCTGGACGAGGTGGTGTTCGTCCCGACCGGGCAGCCGTGGCAGAAGGCGGACAAGACCGTCTCCGCCGTGGAAGATCGGTATCTGATGACGGTCATCGCGACCGCGTCCAACCCGCGGTTTTCGGTGAGCCGGGTCGACGTCGACCGTCCCGGGCCGACGTTCACGATCGACACGCTGCGCGAGATCGCGGGAATGTACGAACCGGATGTGGAGCTGTACTTCATCACCGGGGCCGACGCTCTTGCGCAAATCCTCAGCTGGCGTGATGTCGACGAGCTCTTCACCATCGCACATTTCGTAGGCTGTACTCGTCCGGGTCATGTGCTGCACGACCCCGGGCTCCCGAAAGGAAAGGTCAGCCTGATCGAGATACCGGCGCTCGCGATCTCCTCCTCAGAGTGCCGGCAACGTGTGGCCGCCGGAGAACCAATCTGGTATCTCGTTCCGGACGGGATTGTCCAGTACATAAACAAGCGTGGTCTTTACCGGGCATCCTGATAATGGGAAGCGCGGAACCTCGTACCCTCACAAGGAGGAAAAACCCACATCGTGACCGCATCGGAGAGATCCCTCCAGCTCGTCCGGCTCGCCGCCGAGGCCGCGGCCGAGAAGCTGGCGGATGACATCATCGCCTACGACGTGAGCGAGCAGCTCGTCATCACCGACGCCTTCCTGCTCTGCTCCGCCTCCAACGACCGCCAGGTGCGCGCAATCGTCGACGAGATCGAGGAGCGCCTGCGGATCGAGGCCCATGCCAAGCCGGTCCGCCGAGAGGGGGAACGCGAGGGTCGTTGGGTCCTGCTGGACTTCCTCGACATCGTGGTCCACGTCCAGCACGAAGAAGACCGCACCTTCTACGCCCTCGAACGCCTGTGGAAGGACTGCCCCGCCATCTCGCTCCCGGACAGCGTCACGCAGGTCCGAGCCCAGCGGGGCCGCGGGATGGAAGGGTGAGTGAGGGGAAGGGCGGTGGCCGCCGCGTCGTCTTCTGGCGTCACGGCCAGACGCGGTGGAACCTGGAGCAGCGCTTCCAGGGCCACACCGACATCCCGCTGGACGAGACCGGCCTCGCCCAGGCGAGCAGGGCCGCTTCCCTGCTCGCGTCCCTGAGCCCGTCGCTGATCGTCTCCTCCCACCTCCGGCGGGCTCATGACACGGCCGCCACGCTCGCGGGCATCGTGGGGCTGGACGTCGCCGTCGACAAGGATCTGCGCGAGCGCGGGGGAGGCGAGTGGGAGGGCCTGACCCGCGCGGAGATCGCCGCCGGCTGGCCCGTCCAGTACGCCGAGTGGGAGGCCCCCGGCGGTGAGTCCGTGACGGACGTCGCCGACCGCGTGGCCGCCGCCACCCGGCGCTGGGTCGACCGGCTGGAGGACGGAGGCCTGATGGTGATCGCCTCCCACGGGGCGGCGATCCGGCTCGGGGTGGCGCGCATCCTGGGCCTTCCCGAGGAGCTGTGGCCCGCCCTCGGCGGCCTCGGCAACTGCTCCTGGTCGGTCATCCAGGAAGGCCGCAGGGGCTGGCGCCTGCTGGAGCACAACGCGGGAACGCTCCCAGAGCCGGTGAACAGCGACGACCGGCCCGAATCCGCTTCCGCCGCGACCTAGCCGGCCTCGGTACGGCTTGCGCCGGGCACAACCCGCGCAAGCCGTACGAACCCACGGCTCTCCGGGAGCGTGCGGATGCCGATTAGGTGAACGGCCGAAAGTCGCTATATGCTCTCCGAGCGCCGCGAGGGGAACACCCTGAGCGGTGACCAGGGGCTATGGCGCAGCTGGTAGCGCGCCTCCATGGCATGGAGGAGGTCTGGGGTTCGAATCCCCATAGCTCCACCTGTAGAGGGCCTGCGAGAAGTCACCGAGATCCCGTCCGAGCTGTTCATCGGGCGGGATCTCGGCGTTTCCGCCTCCATGCGGCCGCCGGTGGACCCATCCCCTGCCGAGGGTGGCCGCTTGCGTGGACTCAGCGGTCGGGGAAGACGAACTCGGGCTGGTCGAGCAGGCGCAGCCAGCTCCCGTCCGGGCGGCGCCTGAGCACCTGCGCGCGGGCGCCCGCTCCGTCCTTGGGCGCGGTGGAGGTGAGGGCGATGTCGCCACTGATCAGCGTCGGCAGCGGCTCTTCCGGCTCGAAGTGGGGCCGACCGGCCAGCACCTTCTCCCACAGCGCGCGGATCGCCTCCCGCCCCACCGTCCGGGAGCCGGGCGGGAAGGCCATCACCGCGTCCTCCTCGTAGAGCTCGGCGACTCCGGCCGCGTCGCCGGCGTTGGACCGCTCGACGAACAGGCGGGTGACGTCCTCTGGCCGCATGGCCTTCTCATATTCCGGCATGGTTCCCCCTTCAGAAGTTGCGATACCCCCAGCGTGGCGTGCGACCGGTTCAGAAGTCCAACAGATGGTTCTACTGGAAACTAGAATCTGCAGTTATGGAACTGCGGCAGCTCGAATACTTCGTCACGGTCGCCGAGGAGCGGAACTTCACCCGGGCGGCCGAGCGGGTGCACATCAGCCAGTCCGGTGTCAGCGCCCAGATCCGTCGGCTCGAACGGGAGCTCGGTGCCGAGCTGTTCGACCGGTCGGGACGGGCGGCCACCCTCACCGTCGCGGGGAAGGCGGCGCTCGGACACGCCCGCGCCGCGCTCGCCGCCGCCGGGGCGCTCGGCCAGGCGGTGGGAGAGGTCGCCGACCTGATCCGGGGGCGGCTCACGATAGGGATGGTCGTCGGCTGCACCGTCACCCCGCTGTTCGACGCCCTCGCCGCCTTCCACCGGGCGCATCCCGGCGTGGAGATCTCGCTGCTGGAGGACAACTCCGACCGGCTCACCGAGGGCGTGCGCGCGGGCGCCCTCGATCTGGCCCTCGTCGGCACCGCGACCACCACTCCCGAGGGCCTGGAGGCGCTGACCATCATCAGCGAGCGTCTCGTCGCGGCGGTCCCGGTCGGCCACCCCCTGGCGGCCCGGTCCCGTGTGACGCTGCGCGACCTCGTCGACCTGCCGATCATCTGCATGCCCCCCGGCACCGGCCTTCGCACCGTCTTCGACCAAGGATGCGCGGCGCTGAGCCTCCACCCGGCGGTCGCGCTCCAGGCGAGCGCCGCCGACGCCATCGCAGACCTGGCCGGCCGGGGACTCGGCGTCGCGGTCCTCAGCGAGTCCATGGCCGAGCACTACCGCGACCGGCTCACCGCCCTGCCCATCGCCGACGTCGAAGCGCCCGCGCTGCTCGCCCTGATCTGGAAGGGCGCGCACGGCCCGGCGGTGCGTGAACTGCTGGCCCACGCCCGGCGCGCGTTCGGTACGGAGACCTCACCCCGCTGATCGTCGGCGGCATCGGAGCCGAGAAGACCACGTCGACCACCGGATCGCCGTCGTCGGTGACGAAGAAGCCGCTCCCCACGTAGGTGAGCAGGGCTCCCACGCGGCGGCCCGGAGGCTCCGCGCGGCGCCGGCGTGCGTCTAGAGTGCAGTCAGCGTTTGAAGAGGGCCTTTGCCGTGGAAGCCGAAGGAAGCCGCAGTTGACTCAGAAGCTGACTAATTGGGCCGGCAACATCTCCTTCCAGGCGGAGCGCATCGAGATGCCCTCTTCCCTCGACGAGTTGCGCAGCGTGATCGCGGAGAGTCACAAGGTGCGGGTGCTGGGGAGCGGGCACTCGTTCAACCGGATCGCCGACTCGCAGGGTGCCCTGGTCTCGCTGGACGGGCTGCCGCAGGTGGTGGAGATCGACACCACCTCGGCCACCGTCCGGGTCTCCGGCAGCGTGCGGTACGCCGAGCTGGGGCGCCGGCTGCACGACAAGGGGTACGCGGTGCGGAACATGGCGTCGCTTCCGCACATCTCCGTCGCCGGGTCCTGCGCCACGGCGACCCACGGATCCGGTGGCGCCAACGGGAGCCTGGCGACGGCCGTGTCGGCGATCGAGATGGTCACCGCCGGCGGCGACCTGGTGACGCTCGGCCGGGAGACGGACGGCGAGGTTTTCGACGGGGCCGTCGTGGCGCTCGGCGCCCTGGGAGCCGTGGTCAGCCTCACCCTCGACATAGTGCCCGCCTTCGACGTGCGGCAGTACGTCTACGAGGCGCTGCCGGTGGAGGTGCTGGACGACCACTTCGAGGAGATCGTCGCCCGCGCCTACAGCGTGAGCATGTTCACCGACTGGCGCACCTCGCGGATCAACCAGGTATGGGTCAAGGAACGCCTCGACCAGATCACCGCTGCACCTTCCCCCAGCCTCCCCGACTCCACCGCCACCGACTCCACCGGTTCCACCACCACCGGTTCCACGGGTTCCGACTCCACCGGTTCCGCCGCCACCGGCTCCGCCGCCACCCCTGTGCCCGTCCCGAGTCTGTTCGGCGCCACGCCGGCGGAGGGCCCCCGGCACCCCGTGCCGGGCATGTCCGCCGTCCACTGCACAGAGCAGATGGGCGTCCCAGGGCCGTGGTTCGAACGGCTGCCGCACTTCCGGGCCGACTTCACCCCGAGCAGCGGCGAGGAGCTGCAGTCGGAGTACATGGTGGCCCGGCAGGACGCGGTGGCGGCGCTGCACGCGCTGGAGGAACTGCGCGACCACATCGCCCCGGTGCTGCAGATCTCCGAGATCCGCACGATCGCCGCGGACCGCCAGTGGCTCAGCCCCTTCTACGAGCGCGACAGCGTGGCCTTCCACTTCACCTGGGTCAAGAACCCGGAAGCGGTGCTCCCCGTCCTCGCCCTCATCGAGGGGCGGCTGGCCCCCTTCGAGGTCCGGCCCCACTGGGGCAAGTTGTTCACCGTCGCACCGGAGGTACTGGGATCCCGGTACGAACGGCTACCGGACTTCCGCACCCTCGCCCAGGGCTACGACCCGGCGGGCAAGTTCACCAACGAGTTCGTCGCCCGCTACGTCTTCGGCGAGGCCTGAGCAGGTCCCGGCCTCTCGTAAGACGCGCGGGCCTTCGCTGCCGGCCTACGGTTCATAGCCGGCAGGGACGGGGCGCCGGCTCCGAAAAGAACAGCCCGAGCGGAGCCAGGCCCTTCCCGGGCGGTTCATCGCTAAGTAAGTAGCCGCGAAAGGGGCCCGACCGTCCGGCCGGGCCCTCTGCTCTGCTCCTTCGCCGTCAGAAGTCGTACACCGGGCCAGTCGCGGCTCGCAGGGTGCACGAGTTGCTGAAGGTGCGCTGTGCCCGGATACGGCGGCCGTCCCAGCTTCCGACGGCGGTGACCGTCACAGGGTCGAAGATCCTCCTGCAGAAGGTCGACGGGGACACGTTCAATCTGGTCGGGTCCCCTCCGACCAGGATGAGCGTGCGGCAGGCGCTGTGCGCCATGGGGTGCGTCCCCCCGGCGGGCGCGCATCGAAGCGTCACGGTGCGATCGGCAGGGAACGGCGTGGAACCATGTTTCCTGGTCAGGACCAGGAAACGGATCCGCCGATCGGTCGGGAACACGCCGCCCGGCGGCAATGGCCCGATGTGGGGCCCTGGCGGCAGGGGAGGCCATGGCCTCGGCCCCGGTGGTGTCGGCCGCGGGCTGATGTGAGGTCCGGGTGGCAGCGTCGGCCGTGGATGGGGCAGCGTCGGTCGTGGGTTGGGCGGCGTCGGTTGTGGGTTGGGCGGCGTGGGTCGTGGGTGGGGCAGCGTCGGTCGTGGTTCCGGTGGCCTTATCGGAAGTGGCCTGATGTTGGGCTCCGGTGGCGGTGTCGGCTCGTATCGAGGCCGCGGTGCCGACTGTGGCGATCCCCAATACGGGTCTGTTGCCCGACCGCTTTCGTTCCCCGGTTCGGACCACTGGTGGGTACCCTCTGGCGGTGGATCCCAGGTCGATGAGGCGCTGGCGACCGAGCCGGTTGTGGCAGCCGTGCCTGCCAAGGCCAGACTGCTCAGGCCGATGAGAAGACGTCGCATGTGATTCCCCCGAGTCATCATGACATTGAGCGGTCTCCAGCCTCCCGTCCCCGCGCGCCGAGATCAAAGACCGACGCTCTTCCACACGCGTTCGGTCTCCGACTTTCGTACCGGGTGGAGTGACCATGGGCCGAGATTCACTCTCACGGCCGGCCGGCCGTACCGTCACCGGCGAGTTCCACGACCCGGTCGGCCGCGCACTCGACCTGCCTCGGCCACCGCGAGGCCATCGTCAAGTGTGGTCGGTCCGTTGCGGTGGGGGTGGGAAGGCGAGGCGGTGGTCGGCGGTGTAGACGTTCATGGAGTCGCCGCGGAGGAAGCCGATGAGGGTGAGGCCGGACTCGGCGGCCAGTTCGACGGCGAGGGACGAGGGGGCCGAGACGGCGGCGAGGGCGGGGACGCCGGCCATGACGGCCTTCTGCACCAGCTCGAAGGACGCCCGTCCGGACACCATCAGGACCGTGGAGCGCAGGGGCAGCCGGCCGTCGCGCAGGGCCCAGCCGAGGAGCTTGTCCACGGCGTTGTGGCGGCCGACGTCCTCCCGTACGCACAGCGGCTCGCCGTCCGGGGTGAACAGCCCGGCGGCGTGCAGGCCGCCGGTGCGGTCGAACACCCGCTGGGCGGCGCGCAGCCGGTCGGGGAGCGCCACGATGACCTCGGCGGCCAGCTGTACGGGGTCGTCCTCGATCGGCCAGCGGGCGACCGTGCGGACCGCGTCCAGCGAGGCCTTGCCGCAGACCCCGCACGAGGAGGTGGTATAGAAGTTGCGCTCCAGCGAGGTGGTCAGGGTGACGGCGCCTGGACCGAGCCGCACGTCGAGCACGTTGTAGGTGTTGCTCCCCTCCACGGTGGCGCCCGCGCAGTAGCGGATGGAGGAGATCTCTCCAGGGGCTCCGATGGCGCCCTCGCTGACGAGGAAGCCGGCCGCCAGGTCGAAGTCGTCCCCGGGCGTGCGCATGGTGACGGTCAGCGGCCTGCCGTCCAGGCGGATCTCCAGCGGCTCCTCGGCGGCGAGCACGTCCACCCGGCGGCTGAGCGCGGTGTCGCGCAGCCGCAGGATGGGACGGCGTACGGTGACCCGGCTCACGTTCCGCCTCCTGTGGCGACGCCGGAGACGGGCGCGGACGTGTCGGCGGGCGGGGCGACGTTCTGCACGTGCTGGTAGCCGAAGCGGCCCTTGATGCACAGGTTGCCGTGGGTGACCGGGTTGTCGTGGGGTGAGGTCACCTTGACGATCTGGTTCTCCTGGACGTGCAGGGTCAGGTTGCAGCCGACCCCGCAGTAGCTGCAGATCGTGGTCGTCTGGGTCTGCCGTGACTCGTCCCAGGTGCCCGCCTCGCGCATGTCGAACTCGCTCTTGAACGACAGAGCGCCCGTCGGGCACACCTCCACGCAGTTGCCGCAGTAGACGCACGCCGAGTCGGTGAGCGGGGCGTCGTACTCGGTGGAGATCGTGGCGTCGAACCCCCGGCCCGCCACCCCGATGGCGAAGGTGTTCTGCCACTGGTCCCCGCAGGCGTCGACGCACTTGTAGCACAGGATGCACTTGCCGTAGTCGCGCACGTAGAGATCGTTGTCCACCTTCACCGGCTGTTCGACGGTGGCGGCCTCCGCCCCGAACCGGCCGGGCCGGGCGCCGTACTCCTCGATCCACCCGGCCGCGCCCGGCGTCGTGGACAGGTCGACCGAGGAGGCGAGCAGTTCCAGCACGACCTTGCGGCTGTGCCGGGTGCGCTCGGTGGAGGTGCCGACGACCATTCCGGCCTCGGCCTTCCTGGAACAGGCCGGTACGAGGGTCCGCGAGCCGTCCACTTCCACCACGCAGACCCGGCAGGCGTTCTTGGGGGTCAGCGTGTCGCCGTAACAGAGGGTGGGGATCTCCTGGCCGGCCCCGCCGCAGGCGTCCAGGATCGTGGCACCTTCCGGTACGCGGACGGGCTCACCGTCCACGGTCAGCTCGACGAGGCGCCGGGGTGGTGACAGCGGGACGGTCATGACGCCTCCGGGGATGAGGGGACGGGGGAGGGCGCCGGGAAGACGCCCAGCCGGTCGATGGCGGACTCGACCGCGTTCCACGCCGTCTGGCCGAGGCCGCAGATCGACGCGTCGCGCATGGCCTGGCCGACCTCGCGGAGCAGCGTGACGTCCTCAGATCTCGGGGCGCGGCTGAGGCGGTGCAGGGCCTCCTCCTGGCGTACGGTGCCGACGCGGCAGGGCACGCACTGCCCACAGGACTCGTCGCGGAAGAACTCGGCGATGCGCAGCAGGATGCGGGCCAGGTCGACGCTGTCGTCCAAAACCAGCACGACGCCGGATCCGAGGGTGGCCCCGGCCGCCCGGGTGCCTTCGAAGGTCAGCGGGATGTCCAGTTCCCCGGGCCGGACGAAGGCCCCCGCCGCCCCGCCCAGCAACACGGCCCGCAGGCTGGGGGATGTGCCTCCGGCGAGGGTGAGGAGCTCGCGCAGCGTCACGCCGAACGGCACCTCGTACACCCCGGGTCGGGGAACGTTGCCGGAGACGCAGAAGAGCTTGGTGCCGGTGGAGGCCTCGGTCCCGGTCCTGGCGTAGGCGGCGCCGCCGTGCAGCAGGATGGGCAGCACGTTGACCAGCGTCTCGACGTTGTTGACGAGGGTGGGCTTGCCGAAGAGCCCCTTCTCGACGGGGAACGGCGGCTTGCTGCGCGGCTCGCCCCGGTAGCCCTCGATGGAGTTGAAGATGGCCGTCTCCTCGCCGCAGATGTAGGCGCCGGCCCCTCTGCGGATCTCGATGTCGAAGGCGAATCCCTGGCCGAGGAGGTCATCGCCCAGCAGCCCGCGGGCCCTGGCGGCGGCGATCGCGTGTTCCAGTCGCCTGGTGGCGCGCGGGTACTCGCCCCGGATGTACAGGTACCCCTTGGCGCATCCGGTGGCGTACGCCGCGATGGTCATGGCCTCCACCAGGGCGTAGGGATCCCCTTCCATGAGCACGCGGTCCTTGAAGGTGCCGGGCTCGCTCTCGTCGGCGTTGCACACCAGGTAGTGGGGCCGGTCGGGCTGCCCGGCGACGGCCGCCCACTTGCGTCCCGCAGGGAACGCCGCTCCGCCCCGGCCGACCAGGCCGGCTTCGGCGACCTCCTGGACGACCCCCAGCGGGCCGAGCTGGAAGGCCCGGCGTAGCGCGGCGTAGCCACCGGCGGCCCGGTAGTCGTCCAGGCTCGCAGGATCGACGGTCCCCACCCGGCGCAGCAGGACCAGGGACGGGTCGCCCGCCTGCGGGACGGCCGCCCGGACGTCGGGCTCCTCCCGTTCGGCGAGACCGTCGTTGCCCCGCTGCTCCCCGGACGACGGAAGAGGCGTGGGGGAGGGGGCGGGTTCCGGTTCGGCCGGGCCGTACACGATGGCCCTGGGCCGCTCCCCGGCCTCCAGCGCGACGGCGGCGGGCGCCCGCTCGCACAGGCCGAGGCAAGGGCTCGGCATCCATGACGAGCCGGCCGGGCCGAGCCGTTCCTGGACGCGCCGCCGCACCTCTTCGGCGCCGCGTGCGTGGCAGGCCAGGTCGGTGCAGACGTGCAGCACCCGGGCGGGGCGCGGCTTCAGCGACAGCAGCGAGTAGAAGCTCGCCACGCCGTAGGCCTCGGCGGGCGGCACCGTGAGCCGGCGGCAGATGTAGTCGAGCGCGCCCTCACTGATCCATCCGATGCGGTCGTTGACGGCGTGCAGGGCCGGCAGGAGGAGGTCACGCCGCTCGCGGGCCTCGTGCCCTCCCATGGCGAAGCGCAGGTCCTCCTCCGTACGGTCCCCGCCGTGCCAGCCCGAGGGGGGTGCGCCGAGGAGCGCGTCGACGGCCGCGCGCTCCTCGCCGCCGGGTTCGGCGTCGCGGAACCGGAGATCCACCGCGCGTCACCCGGCCTTCGCGGGGACGAGCTTGTCGACGCGCACGGCCGCCGCCTTGAACTCCGCGGTGCCCGCGATGGGGCAGGTCGCCTCGATGGTCAGGGCGTTGGTGTCCACCTCGTCGGGGAAGTGCATGGACATGAAGACCAGGCCGGGGCGCAGGCCGGGATCGATGCGCACGGGGGCGGTCACCGACCCCCGGCGGGAGCTGATCCTGACCTCCTCGCCCATGGTGACCCCGAGCGCGGCGGCGTCCTCGGGCGAGAGCTCGATGTGCTCGCCGGTGCGCAGCGGGGAGGCGAAGCCGGACGACTGGACCCCGGTGTTGTAGGAGTCGAGCGTGCGGCCGGTGGTGAGGCGCAGCGGGTACTCCTCGTCGAGCAGGTCGACGGGGGGTGAGTGGCGCAGCACGGCGAAGGGAGCGGGGGCACCCCGTCTGGCGGGGTCGGTCTCCCACAGCCGCCCGTGGAGGAACGGGGGTTCGATGGCGTCCTCGGACGGGCAGGGCCACTGGATGCCCTGCAGGTCGGCCAGGCGCTGGTAGGTCATCCCGGTGTGCGCGGGCGACAGCCTGCGCAGTTCGTCCCACACCTCTTCGGAACTCTCGTAGCTCCAGTCGTGGCCGAGGCGCCGGGCGAGCTCGCACATGATCCAGATGTCGTCACGGGCCTCACCCGGCGGCGACACCGCCTTCCGTACCCGCTGCACGCGCCGCTCGCTGTTGGTGAAGGTGCCTTCCGTCTCGCACCACGCGGCGCTGGCGGGCAGCACGACGTCGGCCATCTGCGCGGTCTTGGTGAGGAAGATGTCCTGGACGACGAGGTGGTCGAGCATGCTCAGCCGCTTGACGCAGCTCAGGGAGTCGGCCTCGGACTGCACGGGGTTCTCGCCGATGAGGTAGCAGGTGGTGACCTTGCCCTCGCCCATCGCCTCCAGCATGTCGGTGAGGGTCAGGCCGTACTTGGGCTGGATCGGCGCCTGCCACTCCGCCTCGAACCTGGCGCGGATCGCCGGGTCGAGGATGTCCTGGAACCCGGGCAGCCGGTTGGGGATGGCCCCCATGTCCCCGCCGCCCTGCACGTTGTTCTGCCCGCGCAGGGGTGACAGGCCGGAGCCGTACCGGCCGACGTGCCCGGTGAGCAGGGAGAGGTTGATCAGCGCGCGCACGTTGTCGGTGGCGTTGTGGTGCTCGGTGATGCCGAGGGTCCAGCACAGCTGGGCGCGGTCGGCGCGGGCGTAGGCGTGGGCGAGCTCCCTGATCGCCTCCGCAGGGACCCCGGTGACCTGCTCGGCGACGGTCAGGGTCCACGGTTCCACGGAGGCGGCGAACTCCTCGAAGCCCCTGGTGGCGCGCTCGATGAAGGCCGTGTTGTGCAGCCCCGCGTGGATGATCTCGCGGGCGACCGCGTGGGCGAGCGGGATGTCGGTGCCGACGTTCAGCCCCAGCCAGCGGTCGGCCCACTGGGCCGTGCCGGTCCTGCGGGGGTCGACGGCGAACATCTTGGCGCCCTTGTGGATGCCCTTGAGCACGTGGTGGAAGAAGATCGGGTGGGCGTTGCGGGCGGCGGAGCCCCACATGATGATGACGTCGGTGTCCTCCACCTCCTGGTAGGACGAGGTGCCGCCGCCGCTGCCGAAGGCCGCGGAGAGGCCGGCGACGCTCGGCGCGTGGCAGGTGCGGTTGCAGGAGTCGACGTTGTTGGTGCCGACCACGACGCGGGTGAACTTCTGCGCCACGTAGTTCATCTCGTTGGTGGAGCGGGCGCACGAGAGCATCGCGAACGCGTCGGGGCCGTGGCGTGCGAGGTTGCGGCGGAAGCCGTCGGCGGCGCGGTCGAGCGCCTCCTCCCAGGTGGCCCGCCGCAGGACGCCGTCCTCCCGTACGAGGGGATGGGTCAGCCGGTCGTAGTGCTCGGCTCGATTCTTCTTCACGGTCGGTGTCCTCCGAGTGGGATGACAGTGAGGGGATACCGTATGCAATCTACGGTATGTGGTCTCAAGGCGAGGGGACAAGGTTGTGCCGGACCTGCTCGTCCAGCAGGTCCGTCACCGCGTGGATGGACCGCAGCGTGGGCACATCGGTGCCGGTCAGGTCGGCGAGCTCGACCACCGCGGCCAGGAGCACGTCCAGCTCCAGGGGCTTGCCCTTCTCCAGGTCCTGGAGGGTGGAGGTCTTGTGCTCGCCGGCCTTCTCGGCCCCGGCGATCCTGCGCTCGATGGAGATCTTGGGGTCGCAGCCGACCCGCCTGGCCACCTCCACCGTCTCGCGCATCATCGCGACGACCAGTTCCCGGGCGCGCCGGTGGCGGCAGATGCCCGCCATCGTGGCCCGGGCCAGCGCGCTGATCGGGTTGAAGGCGATGTTGCCCATCAGCTTGATCCAGATGTCCTGCCGCAGGTCGGGCTCGACCGGGCACTTGAGGCCGCCCTCGACCATGGCCTCGCTGAAGGCGGTGCAGCGGGCGGACGCCGAGCCGCCGGGCTCGCCGATCGAGAACCGCGTGCCCTCCAGGTGGCGGACCACACCCGGCTCCTCGATCTCGGTGGCGGCGTAGACCACGCATCCGATCGCACGCTCCAGCGGCAGGGCGGCGGTGACGCTCCCCTCCGGATCCACGCTCTCGATGCGATAGCCCTCGTAGGGACCGGGCAGCCGGTGAAAGTACCACCAGGGGATGCCGTTCTGTGCGGCCACGATGCCGGTGGCCTCGTGCAGCAGCGGCCGGATCATCGGCCCGGCCGCCGCGTAGGCGTTGGCCTTCAGGCCGAGGAAGACGTAGTCCACCGGGCCGACCTCATAGGGGTCGTCGGTGGCGTGGGGGTGACTTGTGAAGTCACCTCTGGGGCTCAGCACGCGCACACCGGACTCGCGCATGGCGTCGAGGTGCGTCCCGCGAGCGATGAGATGCACCTCGACGCCTGCCCTCTGCAGGGCGGCACCCACATACGCGCCGATGGCGCCGGCGCCAAGAACAGCGACCTTCACGAAAGAGCTCCGTCCTCGCGTCGACGATTGTATTCGGTATACAGTATGGGCAAATGTCGGTCAAGGTTTCTTGCCCGTGCGAACCCTCAGGCCCTTGGGGGCCGCGGGATCGCAGTGGACCTTGTCGCGAATGGGTCTGGACAACACATGGCGCCCGGGATAACGATGGAACTCATACGGTATGCAGTATGCACTTTGGGAGGACTACCTAGATGTCCGAATCAGCGACCCAGTCCGCCGACCCGGCTCCGGACCGCATATCGGGCGGTCACCTGGTGGCCAAGGCCCTGAAGGCGGAGGGCGTGGATGTGATCTTCACGCTCTGCGGCGGCCACATCATCGACATCTACGACGGCTGCGTCGACGAGGGCATCGACGTGATCGACGTGCGCCATGAGCAGGTGGCGGCGCACGCCGCGGACGGCTACGCGAGGGTCACCGGCAAGCCGGGATGCGCGGTGGTGACGGCGGGGCCCGGTACCACCGACGCGGTCACCGGGGTCGCCAACGCCTTCCGCGCGGAGAGCCCCATGCTACTCATCGGCGGTCAGGGGGCGCTCAGCCAGCACAAGATGGGCTCGCTGCAGGACCTGCCGCACGTCGACATGATGGCGCCGATCACCAAGTTCGCCGCCACGGTGCCCTCCACCGAGCGGGTGGCCGACATCGTGTCCATGGCGTTCCGCGAGTGCTACCACGGCGCGCCCGGCCCCTCGTTCCTGGAGATCCCGCGCGACGTCCTCGACGCCACGGTCCCCCTGGACAAGGCGCGGATCCCGCAGGCCGGACGCTATCGGGCCTCCACCCGCCAGGCGGGCGACCCGCGGGCCATCGAGCGCCTGGGCGATCTCCTCGCGCACTCCGAGAAGCCGTGCGTCCTGCTCGGCAGCCAGGTGTGGACGTGCAGGGGCACCGACGACGCCGTGGACTTCGTCCGCGCGCTCAACGTGCCGGCGTACATGAACGGCTCCGGCCGTGGCACGCTGCCGCCCGGCGACCCGCACCACTACCAGCTCTCGCGCCGCTACGCCTTTTCCAACGCCGACCTGATCATCATCGTGGGGACGCCCTTCGACTTCCGGATGGGGTACGGCAAGCGGCTCTCGCCCGAGGCGACCGTCGTGCAGATCGACCTCGACTACCGCACGGTGGGCAAGAACCGCGACATCGACCTCGGCATCGTCGGCGACGCCGGGCTGGTGCTCGCCGCGGCCGCCGCCGCGGCGACCGGCCGTGAGGACAACGGCAGCGCCCGGCGCAAGAGGTGGATGGAGGAACTGCGCGAGGTCGAGACCAAGGCGTACCAGAAGCGCCTTCCCCGCCGGCTTTCTGACTCCCGGCCGATCGACCCCTACCGGCTCGTCCACGAGATCAACGAGTTCCTCACCGAGGACACGATCTACATCGGCGACGGCGGTGACATCGTCACCTTTTCCGGCCAGGTCGTGCAGCCCAAGTCGCCGGGCCACTGGATGGACCCGGGCCCGCTCGGCACGCTCGGCGTCGGCGTGGCCTTCGCGATGGCGGCCAAGTACGCCCGGCCGGACAAGGACGTGCTCTGCCTCTTCGGCGACGGCGCCTTCAGCCTCACGGGCTGGGACTTCGAGACGATGGTCCGCTTCGACCTGCCGTTCATCGGCGTCATCGGCAACAACTCCTCGATGAACCAGATCCGCTACGGCCAGGCCGCCAAGTACGGCGAGGCCAGGGGCCGCGTGGGCAACACCCTCGGCGACGTCAGGTACGACGAGTTCGCCCGCATGCTCGGCGGCTACGGCGAGGAGGTCCGGGATCCGGCCGGCATCCGTCCCGCGCTCGACCGGGCCCGCGAGTCGGGCAAGCCCGCGCTGATCAACGTATGGATCGACCCGGACGTCTACGCCCCCGGAACCATGAACCAGACGATGTACAAGTAGGGGAACCACGCGATGAGCAGAGCACTCGAAGGCGTCCGCGTCCTGGACATGACCCACGTGCAGTCGGGGCCCTCCTGCACCCAGATCCTCGGCTGGCTCGGGGCCGACGTCGTCAAGCTGGAGTCGCCCTCCGGCGACATCACCCGCCGGCAACTGCGCGACGTCCCAGGTGTGGACAGCCTCTACTTCACCATGCTCAACTGCAACAAACGGAGCATCACGCTCAACATGAAGAGCGAGCCAGGCAAGGAGCTCTTCACTCGGCTGGTGAGCGAATCGGACGTCCTGGTGGAGAACTTCGGCCCCGGTGCCGTCGACCGCATGGGCTTCACCTGGGAGCGCCTCCAGGAGCTCAACCCCCGCCTGATCTACGCCTCCATCAAGGGATTCGGCCCCGGCCGCTACGCCGACTTCAAGGCCTACGAAGTGGTCGCCCAGGCGATGGGCGGCTCGATGAGCACCACCGGGTTCGAGGACGGCCCGCCGCTGGCGACCGGAGCCCAGATCGGCGACTCGGGAACCGGCGTCCACACCGTGGCCGGCATCCTCGCCGCCCTCTACCAGCGCGAGCACACCGGCAGGGGACAGCGGGTCCAGGTGGCCATGCAGCACGCCGTGCTCAACCTGTGCCGTGTCAAGCTGCGCGACCAGCAGCGGCTGTCCCATGGGCCGCTGAACGAGTACCCCAACCGGACCTTCGGCGAGGAGGTCCCCCGGTCGGGCAACGCCTCGGGAGGCGGGCAGCCGGGGTGGGCGGTGCGGTGCGCCCCCGGCGGCCCCAACGACTACATCTACGTGATCGTGCAGCCGCCCGGCTGGCAGCCGATCGCCCGGATCATCGGCCGCCCCGAGCTGGCCGACGACCCCGAGTGGGCCACCCCCGAGGCCCGCCTCGCCAAGCTCGACAAGATGTTCCAGCTGATCGAGGAGTGGACGAGCCTGCACAGCAAGTGGGCCGTGCTCGACGCGCTGAACGCCGAGAACATCCCCTGCGGGCCGATCCTGTCCACCAAGGAGCTCATCGAGGACGAGACGCTGCGGAGCCAGGGCGTGATCGTCGAGGTGGACCATCCCGAGCGCGGCACCTTCGCGACGGTGGGGAGCCCCATCCAGCTCTCCGACTCCCCGGTCACGGTGACCACCCCGCCCCTGCTGGGCGAGCACAACGACGAGGTCTACACAGGGCTCGGCCTCTCCGCCGACAGCCTGGCGGAGCTGCGAAGGAACGGAGTGATCTGATGGCGCCCAGCGGTGACAGGGTCCGCGAGGTCCTGGAGAAGGCCCGCGCGGAGGGCCGTACGGCGCTGACCGCCCCGGAGGGCAAGAAGATCTGCGACGCGTACGGCATCACCACGCCGGGCGAGGGGCTGGCCACCACGGCGGACGAGGCGGTCGCCATCGCCGGGGACGTCGGCCTCCCCGTCGTGATGAAGATCGTCTCCCCGGACATCCTGCACAAGACGGAGGCCGGTGGCGTCATCGTCGGGCTCGGCACGCCCGAGGAGGTCCGCTCGGGATTCGACCGGATCATGGCGGCGGCCGGCGCGTACGACCCGGACGCGGCGATCGACGGCGTGCAGGTCCAGCGGATGCTCGGAGACGGGCACGAGGTGATCATCGGGGCGGTCACGGACCCGACCTTCGGCAAGGTGGTCGCCTTCGGCCTCGGCGGCGTGCTGGTCGAGGTGCTGAAGGACGTGACCTTCCGCCTGGCGCCGCTGTCGACCGGCGAGGCGCTCGGAATGCTGGACGACATCAAGGCCGCCGAAGTGCTGCGCGGGGTCCGCGGCGCGGAAGGAGTGGACAGGGACGCGCTCGCGGGCATGATCGAGCGGGTCGGCGCGCTCGTCGCGGACTTCCCGGAGATCTCCGAGGTCGACCTCAACCCGGTCTTCGCCGGCGCGAGCGGGGCGACCGCGGCGGATGTGCGCATCCTGCTCGACCCCCACCCGGTGCGCCCCGTCGAGCGGCTGCCCCGTGAGCAGATCCTGGCCTCGATGAACCGCATATTCAAACCGAGGTCCGTGGCGGTCATCGGGGCGTCCGCGGAGACCGGCAAGATCGGCAACTCGGTCATGCGCAACCTCATCGACGGCGGCTACCGGGGCCAGGTCTTCCCGATCAACCCCAAGGCCTCCGACATCATGGGCCTGCCCGCCTACGCCGGCATCGCCGAGGTGCCGTACGACGTCGACGTCGCGGTCTTCGCCATCCCGGCGAAGTTCGTGGCGGCCGCGCTGGAGGAGGCCGGGCGCAAGGGCGTCGCCGGCGCCATCATGATCCCGTCGGGATTCGCGGAGACGGGCGACCACGAGGGCCAGGCGGAGATCGTCGAGATCGCCCGCAGGCACGGCGTGCGGCTGCTCGGCCCGAACATCTACGGCTACTACTACACGCCGGAGAACCTCTGCGCCACGTTCTGCACGCCCTACGACGTCAAGGGCAGCGTGGCGCTCACCTCGCAGAGCGGCGGCATCGGCATGGCCATCCTGGGCTTCAGCCGCACCACCAAGATGGGCGTTTCCGCGATCGTCGGCGTCGGCAACAAGGCCGACATCGACGAGGACGACCTGCTCACCTTCTTCGAGCAGGACGAGAACACCCGCTGCGTGGCCATGCACATGGAGGACCTCAAGGACGGGCGCGGCTTCGTCGAGGCGGCCAAGCGGGTCTCGCGCGAGAAGCCGGTGATCGTGCTCAAGGCCGGGCGCACGGCGATGGGCGCGCGTGCCGCGGGCTCGCACACCGGCGCGCTGGCCGGCGACGACAAGGTCTACGACGACATCCTGCGGCAGGCCGGGGTCGTGCGGGCTCCCGGGCTGAACGACATGCTCGAGTACGCCCGCTCGCTGCCCCTCATGCCCACCCCCCGCGGGGAGAACGTCGTCATCATCACCGGGGCGGGAGGATCGGGCGTCCTGCTCTCCGACGCCTGCGTGGACAACGGGCTGTCCCTCATGGAGATCCCTCAGGACCTCGACGAGGCCTTCCGCGCGTACATCCCGCCGTTCGGGGCCGCGGGCAACCCGATCGACATCACCGGTGGCGAGCCGCCGAGCACGTACGCGAACACCGTCCGGCTGGGCCTGTCCGACCCGCGGATCCACGCGCTGGTGCTCGGCTACTGGCACACGATCGTGACCCCGCCGATGGTCTTCGCCGAACTCATCGCCCGCGTGGTGGCGGAGGAGCGGGCGAAGGGCAACGACAAGCCGGTGGTGGCGTCGCTGGCCGGTGACACGGAGGTCGAGCAGGCCTGTGAGTACCTGTTCGACCACGGCGTGGTGGCGTACCCGTACACGACGGAGAAGCCCGTCGCCGTGCTCGGCGCGAAATACCGCTGGGCGAGGGCGGCCGGACTGCTGGGCGGCTGAGTCAGCCGCTATCGGGGCCAGTGAGGGGGCGTGTCCACACAACGAATCGGGATCGATCAACTCTCCAGGAGGGTTCTAGGTGGAGATTTCAAGACAGCCGGTGACCTCGGAAAGTGGTGAGGTCGGCGTCTCGCCGGCAGCCGACGAGCGAGTATGGAAAGCGGGCCGGCTGGAACCGATGCCCATCCGGCCGCTCCCCGACGCGCCGCCCTCGGTGCACATCCTCGGGCCGACCGTGTTCCTCGTGGCACTCGGCGTGGGCATGGGCGAGTCGTACATGTGGCCCCGCTTGGTGCTGCTCTTCGGGCCGGAGATCCGCTGGCTCTTCCTCATCGGCGTCACGCTGCAGGCCGTCGTGATGCTGGAGATGGCCCGGTACGCCATGGCCACGGGGGAGAGCATCTTCTTCGGCGCCGCGCGGGTCTTCAAGCCCCTCATGTGGTTCTTCTTCACCGTGGCGATCCTCGTCTACATCTGGCCAGGGCACCTGTCGGCGGGCGCCGCGGCCTTCGAGAAGATCACCGGGATACCGTGGGTGGTCACGGCCTGCGTCGGGCTGGTGCTCGTGGGCATCGTGTTCAGCCTGGCCAAGGTCATCTACAACCTGCTCGAGAACGTGCTGTCGATCCTCATCGGCACGCTCGTGATCGGAACGGCGATCATCGCGGCCATGGTGGGCAGCTGGGCGGACCTGTCGAGCACGATCACGGGCATGTTCGCCTTCGGCTACCTGCCACAGGAGGCGCTGTCGCCGACGTGGTTCCCGGTCATCGTGGGCTCGATCGCCTTCGCCGGCCCCTCGGGCATGCAGCAGATGTGGTACACGCTGCACCTGCGCGACTCCGGCGCCGGAATGGGCGCCCACATCCCGCAGGTCCGCGGGCTGCGCCACGCCGGGGAAGAGGAGTCCATGCCCTCGCGCGGCTTCATGTTCGACACCGACGACCCCGAGGAGATGCGCAAGTGGAAGGGCTGGCGGCGGTGGGTGACCTTCGACGCGTTCATGCTCTTCTGGGGCATCACGATGCTGGTGACGGTCTCGTTCACCGTCCTCGCCCAGGCGGCGGCGCGGCAGAACAGCGACGTCAAGCAGTTGATCCTGGCCGGTGACCGGGAGGCCTCCCTGAACGCGATGTCGGACTCCTTCGCCTCCGCGGGCAGCGCGGTGCTCGGGGTGGTGTTCCTCGGGTTCATCGCGATGATCGGGCTCAACGCGACGCTCGGCCTGTTCGACTCCTTCTCCAGAGGCCAGTCGGACATGACCTACCACTTCGTGCCCGGCGCCAAGAAGTTCGGCGTATCCAAGCTGTACGCCGGCTTCCTGTGGGGCGTGATCACCTTCGGCATCCTCATCCTGCTGTTCGGCCCCGCGGACGGCCCCGGTGCGATCCTCGACACGCTGGCGTTCCTGTCGACGTTCGCGATGGGCGCCTACTGCGTCACGCTCCTGCTGGTCAACAACCGCATGCTGCCCAAGCCGATCCGCCCGAAGCTCTGGACCAACCTGATCATCGGCTTCGGCGCGGTGTTCTATCTCGGGATGCTGTTCTACAGCCTGTTCAAGTTCGGCGTGGTCCTGTGACCGAACGCGTCCGATACCACGCGGAAGTCGCTCTGCCCGGTCTGGTGGTCGGCGTGGTCGCGGGCCTCATGGCCGGCGGGCTCACCCTGCTCGCGGGGCACCGGCCAGGCTGGGCGGCCATCTCCGCCCTCTCGCTGGCGGTGCCGATGGGCCTGCTCGGGGCGGGCTACGGCGTGCTGCTCGGCCGCAACGTGTTCCAGCCGGGGGTGTTCGCCCCGGCCGGGCTCTACTGGCTGATCGGCTTCCCGATCTCCCGCCTGGTCCAGGAGACGGTCACGAGCACGGTGATCCTGGGCCGGGCGACGCTGACCGAGGACCTACCGGCCTTCCTGGCGTACCAGGCCATCGTGAGCCTCGGCTTCGCGATCGGCTTCGTCTGGATGCACGAACGGCTCGCGCCGCACTGGTTCATGCACGTGGCCGGCCGCAACCCGGTGGCCCGTGAGGTGCTCGACCGGTACATCGGGCATGCCGAAGCGCTCTGGCGGGTGCGTGGCCGGCGGAGGGCACTCAGGCGCGGGGAGAAGGGAGCGGGATGAACCTGCCCACGTGGGTATGGCTGGTGACGATCGGCGGGTTCGCGCTCATGCTGGCCGTCGACTTCTATCTGGTCGCACGCGACCCGCGGCAGCCCGCCTTCCGCGAGTGTGTCCGGTGGGTCACGTTCTACGTGCTGCTCGCGGTGGCCTTCGGCATCGGCGTGGTGCTCCTCGCCGGGCCGAAGTTCGGCGGCGAGTTCTTCGCGGGCTGGATCACGGAGTACTCGCTCAGCGTCGACAACCTCTTCGTGTTCCTCGTCATCATGAGCCGCTTCTCGGTGCCGAACCGGTTCCGCCAGAAGGTGCTCATGACCGGGATCGTCCTGGCGATCGGCATGAGGGGCGTCTTCATCGCGGTGGGCGCGGAGGCGGTCACCCGGTTCGACTGGCTCTTCTACATCTTCGGCGCCTTCCTGGTCTACACCGCGTGGAAGTTCGTCACCGAGAAGGAGGAGGAGGCCGACTTCTCGGAGAACCTCGCACTGCGCACGGTCCAGCGGATCCTGCCGTCCACGAAGGCCTACCACGGCGCCGCCATGGTGGTCCGGATCGACGGCCGCCGGCTCGTCACCCCGATGCTGATCGTGATGGTGGCGATCGGCACCTCCGACCTGCTGTTCGCCCTGGACTCCATCCCGGCCGTCTTCGGGCTGACGAAGGAGCCCTACATCGTGTTCACGGCCAACGTGTTCGCCCTGATGGGGCTGCGCCAGCTCTTCTTCCTGGTGGGAGGGCTGCTGGATCGCCTCGTCTATCTCAACAAGGGCCTGTCGTTCGTGCTGGCCTTCATCGGCGTCAAGCTGGTGATGGAGGCCCTGCACCACGATGGGGTGTCGTGGGCGCCCGAGGTGCCCATCATGGTCTCCCTCGGGGTCATTCTCGGCACGCTGGCGCTCACCACGGTCGTCAGCCTGCTGAAGTCGCGCAGCGGCCGTAAGAAGAGCGAGCGCGAGGAGGTCGCGGCGGTAGCGGACCAGGTGTCCGTCGACAACTGAACCCGGGACACGGGCGGGACGGCTCCCTTCTGGAGCCTCCCGCCTGCCGTCATCGGGACACGTCGATCCGGCGGTCGGTGGCCCGGCTGCCGAGATAACGCTCGACGTCGTCGGCGGAGCCCTGCTTGCGCAAGGCGGTCGCGAGCCCGAGGCCCATCGCGCGCCCGTCGGCCCGATGGCCGGCGGGGTCGTCCAGCAACGCCTGGAACCGATTCAGAAACGCTTTCATGGAAATGTTCCTTCCTGCTCGTGGCCCGTATCAGTGCGAGCCTCGGCCACGGACCTTCGAATTGAGGCCGCGCTGTGGCGGTCGCCGGCCATTGTCGGACATATGCGTTCGACCAGCGACTTATCGGACATGCCAGTTATTTCTCTACCCGTGGTGTTTCTGGGAAACGGAGAATTCATGAACTCCGTGTCAATTCGCGGCGGAGCGAGGTCTGCGGCGCCGGGTCGGCTGGGGGGCCGACTCGACGGGCTCGGCCGCGCGCTGCTCCAGGTAGGAGTGGCGTGTGTGCTCGGTATGGTCACGCATGATCTGGGCCGCGCGGTCCTCGTTTCCGGCGGCGATGGCCTCGATCAGCGCTCTGTGCTCCTCCCAGGACGCGGCGCCGCGCCGGCGGGCGACCGGGGTGTGGTACCACCGCACTCGCCGGGAGACCTGGGCCGCGAGCTCGGCCAGCACCTTGTTGCCGGAGAGGGCGGTGACCAGGGCGTGCAGCTCGGAGTTCGCGGTGACGGCCGCGTCGACGTCGTCCGCCTCGACCGCCGCGAAGCCGCGGTCGCACAGCGCCTGGAGCTGCCGCACGCCCTCGTCGTCGGCGTGGCGGGCGGCGAGCCGTGCCGACTCGGCCTCGAGCAACGCTCGCACGGCGAGGAGCTGGTCGGCCTCCTCCACGGTCGGGGCGTGCACGAACGCGCCCTGGCCGGGGTGGAGGTCGACCCATCCCTCACCGCTGAGAAGCTGGAGCGCTTCCCTGATCGGCTGGCGTGAGACCCCGAGAAGCTCCGCGAGCTCGCTTTCCGCCAGGTGCTGGCCAGGACGGAGGTGCCCGGTGACGATAAGCTCCAAGAGCGCCTCGAAGACGCTCTCCCGAAGGGGCACGGGGCGCGCGATCTTGGGTGCCGCCCCCTGAATTGCCAGGTCCGATCGCAACATTTGTTCAACTCCAGAAAGAGACGACAGGGGGAATTCTACGTGCCCGCACCCTCTGGTGTTTGTCGTCGACTGCCTACAGCATACAGTCTGCCAATGTGCCGCCCGCGGTGAGCTTGATCACACGGGCAGGGTGGCGGGGCGGCCTGGCGTGCGCAGGCCCCGGCTGACGGCCGCCGAGAGCAGCGCGAGCAGCGCCATGAACAAGAACGCCCCTGCGTGGGTCTGCGACGTGACGGCCACCGCGGCCGGCGCCACGCCGAGGACCCCGGCGACCGCCTTGCTGCTGTACACCACCCCGTGGATCTCCGCGGTGCGCTCCTCGCCGAAGAACTCCCGCACGAGGCAGGCGATGAGCGGGTAGAACGCCCCTCCGCCCAGCCCGGCGACGACCCCGGCGATGACGATGAGCGCCGCGGAGCGCTCGGCCGCTCCGGCGGCGAGCAGCAGTTGTCCCACGCCCAGCAGGGCGAGGACCACGCTGAGAGCCCGCCTGCGCCCGAAGACCTCCGAGGCCAGCATCGCGCAGGCCCGCCCGGCCCCGTTCAGCGTGATGAGGAGGGTGAGCGCCACCCATGGCACCACCCCGCCCATGGTCGCGAGCGCGATGACGTCGAAGATGGACACCGCGCCGGCGCAGACCAGGATCGCCACCAGCGCCGACAGCGTGCCGGTCCGCAGGGCCTGGCCCGTGGAGAACTGCCGTACGGCGGGGGGCGTCCTGCGCAGGATCAGCCGGTCAAGGGCGTGCGCCCGGGGGTCGATCTCCGGCGGCCACCAGTGCCGAGGGGGGAAGCGTACGAACCGGGCCGCGACCCCGATGACCGCCAGTGCGACGACGCCGGAGACGGCGAACGCCGGCTGGATGAGGCCCGGTGCGACACCGGCGACCACGGCGAGCGGTGCGGCGCCGTACGCGAACGCGCCGGTCACGAAGCCGACGCGGGTGGCGGGCCGCTCGGGGTACCACCGCGCGACCACTTCGGTGCAGACGCCGTAGACCAGGCCTCCGCCGATCCCGCCGAGCAGCGCGTAGCCGGCCAGGACGGCCGTGGAACCGCCGGCCAGGGCCACCGCCGGCAGCGCCGTGCCGCTCAGCGCGGCCCCGGCGTACAGCGCGGGGCGTACGCCGAGCCTGCCGCTCCGCACCAGATGGATCGCCGGGACGGCGGCGGTGGCCTGGCAGACGATCCAGACGGCCAGCGGCGTCAGGGCGGTGAGCGCCGAGCCCCGGTGCAGGGTGATCAGGGCGGACGCCGACGCGGCGTAGCCGTACTGCAGTGGGGCGATGGCGAGCATCGCGGCCCACGGCAACCAGAACATCCATGACCTCGACCGGTTGATCAGGTCCTGGTCGCTCTGCCCCACGAGATAGGGGCGTCCGCGCCAGTCGCGGACCAGTTGTGGTTTATCCATACTGTATGGAATATACCCGTCGAGGCCGTCTGTCGAGGTCTGGACGACCGTTCTTCCATACGGTATACCGTATGGAAGAACCGCATAAGGAGTGGCGATGGACCTGTACGAGTACCAGGCCAAGGAGCTCTTCGCGCGGCATGGGGTCCCCGTGCCCAGCGGCGGAGTCGCGTCCACGCCCGAAGATGCCCGGTCGATCGCGGCGGAGCTGGGGACCCCCACCGTGATCAAGGCCCAGGTGAAGACCGGCGGCCGTGGCAAGGCGGGCGGGGTGCGCCCGGCGCCCGGGCCCGCGTCCGCGGAGGTGGAAGCGCGACGGGTGCTCGGCATGGACATCAAGGGGCACACGGCGAGGACGGTGCTCGTGGAGCAGGCCACCGTCCCGTTCGAGGAGTACTACGCCGCCTACCTGGTGGACCGGGCGAAAGGCACCTTCCTCGCGATGGTCTCCAGCGAGGGCGGGATGGACATCGAGGAGGTGGCGGCCACCCGGCCGGAGGCGCTCGCCCGGGTTCCGGTGGATCCCGCCTGCGGCATGGACGCCGAGACGGCGAGCCTCCTGGCGGCGGCGGCCGGGCTGCCCGCCGAGGTCCAGGACACGGTGGCCGGGGTCCTGGTCCGCCTGTGGCGGGTGCTGGTCGAGGAGGACGCGCTCCTGGTGGAGGTGAACCCCCTGGCCTGCACGTCGGACGGCCGGGTGCTCGCCCTCGACGGGAAGGTCACCCTCGATGACAACGCCGCCTTCCGCCACGAGCGCGAGGCCTTCGCCGACCCGCCGGCGGGGGACGGCGCGGCCGGGCTGGAGGCAAGGGCCAGGGCGAGGCGGCTCAACTACGTGAAGCTCGACGGTGAGGTCGGCGTCATCGGCAACGGCGCCGGGCTGGTCATGAGCACCCTCGACGTCGTGGCCTACGCGGGACAGCGGGCCGGGGGAGCGCGGCCGGCCAACTTCCTCGACATCGGAGGAGGAGCGTCCGCGCAGGTGATGGCCGACGCGCTGGAGATCGTCCTGTCCGATCAGGACGTGCGGTCGGTCCTGGTGAACGTCTTCGGCGGCATCACCACCTGCGACGCGGTCGCCGAAGGCATCGTCTCCGCCCTCGGGATGCTCGGCGAGCACGGGGTGCGCCACCCGATCGTGGTGCGGCTGGACGGCAACAACGCCGAGGCCGGCCTCGCCATCCTCGACGCGGCCCGGCATCCGCTGGTCCGTGTGGTCACCACCATGGACGACGCCGCGGAGCTCGCGGCGAGGCTGGCCGCCGCGTGAGCGGGCGGAGCCGGGCCGGAGGCATGAGCGGGCCCGGCGAGGTGGCACACGAGGACGGCCGTGCGGGCCGCCGAGAGGAGCAGCGACGATGGCCGTCTTCCTGACCAAGGACAGCAAGGCGCTCGTCCAGGGCATGACCGGCTCGGAGGGCGCGCGTCACACGGCCCGGATGCTCGCCGCCGGGACCGACATCGTGGCCGGGGTCACCCCCGGCAAGGGCGGCCAGGCGGTCGACTTCGGCGAGCGGCGCCTGCCGGTCTTCGGCACGGTGGCCGACGCCGTCGCCGGGACCGGCGCGGACGTGTCCGTGGTGTTCGTGCCCCCGAGGTTCACCCGGAGCGCCGTCGAGGAGGCGATCGACGCCGGCGTCGGCCTCTGCGTCGTGATCACCGAGGGCGTCCCCGTCCACGACACGATCAGCTTCGTGGCCCGCGCCCGCGCCACCGGGACGACCCGCGTCATCGGCCCGAACTGCCCGGGCCTGATCAGCCCCGGCCAGTCGAGCGCGGGGATCATCCCGGCGGACATCACCACGGCGGGCCGCATCGGCCTGGTGAGCAAGTCGGGCACGCTGACCTACCAGCTGATGTACGAGCTGCGGGACATCGGGTTCTCCACCGCGGTGGGCATCGGTGGCGACCCGGTGATCGGGACCACGCACATCGACGCGCTGGAGGCCTTCCAGGCCGATCCCGAGACCGAGGCGATCGTGATGATCGGCGAGATCGGCGGGGACGCCGAGGAGCGTGCCGCGGCCTACATCGAGGAGCACGTCACCAAGCCGGTCGTCGCCTATGTGGCGGGGTTCACCGCTCCGGAGGGCAAGACAATGGGCCACGCCGGGGCGATCGTGTCCGGTTCGGCGGGCACGGCCCAGGCCAAGAAGGAAGCGCTGGAGAAGGCCGGCGTCCGCGTCGGAAAGACCCCCAGCGACACCGCCAGGCTCATGCGCGAGCTTCTCGCCCGGGGAGGAAGGGCATGATCGAATCCGGCGCGTTCCGGTTCGCCGTCAACCTTTCCATCCTGTTCACCGAGCTGCCGCTGCTGGAACGGCCGCAGGCCGCGGCCAAGGCCGGGTTCGGCGCCGTCGAGCTGTGGTGGCCCTTCGACCGGCCCGACCCCGCCGATGCCGAGCTCGACGCCCTGCGGCGGGCCATCGAGGACGCCGGGGTGCGTCTCACCGGCCTGAACTTCGACGCGGGCGACCTGGCCGCCGGCGAGCGCGGGCTGCTGTCACGTCCAGGGGACGCGGCCCGGTTCCTCGCCAACATCGACGTCGCGGTGGGACTGGCCGGATCGCTCGGCTGCCGGGTGCTCAACGCGCTGTACGGCAACCGCGTCACCGGCGTGCCCGAGCGGGCCCAGCGTGAGCTTGCGCTGGACACCCTGTCGCGGGCGGCCGAGGCGGCGGCCGGGATCGGCGCCACGGTCGTGGTCGAGGCGCTCAACTCCCATGAGAACCCCCGGTACCCGATCACCTCCTCCGCCGCCGCCTTCGCGCTCATCGAGCAGACGGGCGCGGCCAACATGGCCTTCCTCGCCGACCTCTACCACCTGCACCGCATGGGGGAAGACGTGCCGGCGCTCATCGACCGGAGCGCGGGCCGGTTCGGCCACATCCAGGTCGCCGACGACCCCGGCCGGGGGCGGCCCGGCACCGGCGCGATGCCGTACGACCTGATCTTCGAGCGCCTCGGCGCGGCGGGATACCGCGGCCACGTCGGGCTCGAATACCGGCCGACCGGCCCGAGCGCCGACAGCTTCACCTGGCTGAAGGAGACGACATGACCACGGAGCGAGCGCAGTGAAGACGACATTCGTCGGGCTGGGGATCATGGGCAGCCCGATGGCGGCCAACCTGGTCCGGGCAGGGTACGACGTCACCGGATACGACACGAGCCGAGAGCGCGTGGCGGAACTCGTCGCCGCCGGGGGCAGGGCCGCCGGGTCGGTGCCCGAGGCGGTGGCGGGCGCCGATGTGGTGATCACCATGCTCCCCGACTCCCCGCAGGTGGAGGAGGTGGCCTTCGGGGCTGAGGGGCTGCTGGAGCACGGCGCCCCGGGCATGTTCCACGTGGACATGAGCACCATCAAGCCGGAGACCTCCTGCCGGGTGGCGCAGGCGGCGACGATCAGGGGGATCCGGCCGCTGGACGCCCCGGTGAGCGGCGGGGAACGCGGGGCGGTCGACGGCACGCTGTCGATCATGGTCGGTGGCCACCCGGACGACTTCCAGGCGATCCGCCCGCTCCTCGGCGTCCTCGGCACGACGGTCCGGCACGTCGGCCCGTCCGGCGCGGGACAGACCGTCAAGGCGGCGAACCAGCTCGTGGTCGGCGGGATCTACGGCCTGGTCGCGGAGGCGATCGTCCTGCTGGAGGCCTCCGGAGTCGATCCGGAGAGCGGGCTGGACGTGCTCGCGGGCGGGCTGGCCGGATCCCGCATCCTCGAACTGCGGCGGCACTCCATGATCAAAAGGGAGTTCGCGCCCGGTTTCCGGATCGACCTGCACCACAAGGACATGGGGATCGCCATCGCCGCCGCGCGCCGGGCGGGCGTGTCCCTTCCCCTCACCGGCCTCGTCGCCGAACTGATGGCCGCGGCCAGGGCACAGGGCCACGGCTCCCTCGACCACTCCGCGCTGCTCAAGGTCATCGAAAGGATCAACGGGTGAAGCGCATCCCCTGCATGGAAGCCGCCGTCGCCGTCATGGAGTCCGAAGGCGTGGACACCGTCTTCGGCATCCCCGGGGCGGCGATCCTCCCGCTGTACGCCGCGATGCGGAACAGCTCGATACGGCACATCACCGTCCGCCACGAAGAGGGCGGCACCCACGCCGCCGACGGGTGGTCCCGCGTCACCGGCAACGTCGGCGTCTGCGTCGGCACCTCCGGCCCTGCGGGCACCAACATGATCACGGGGTTGTACACCGCGCTGGCGGACTCGATCCCGATCATCTGCATCACCGGCCAGGCCGTCAGGAACAAGCTCCACCAGGAGTCGTTCCAGGCGGTCGACATCGTGGAGATCGCCAGGCCGGTCACCAAGTGGGCCGTGCAGCTCAAGGAGCCGGCCCAGGCCCCCTGGGTGTTCCGCGAGGCGTTCAGGATCGCGCGGTCCGGGCGCCCCGGCCCGGTGCTCATCGACCTGCCCATCGACGTGCAGCGCGGCACGTGCCTCTACGACAGGGAACTGGACGAGCCCTTCCCCGTGGACGTGCCCGAACCGGCCCCGGCGGCCGTACGGGCGGCGGTCGGCATGCTGACCGAGGCGGCACGGCCGCTGATCCTGGCGGGCGGCGGCGTCGTGATCGCCGACGCCGCGGAGGAACTGCGCGCGCTCGCCGAGCACCTCGAGATCCCGGTTCAGGTCACCCTCATGGGCAAGGGCGCGTTCCCCGAGGACCATCCCCTGTTCGCCGGGATGGCGGGCATCCAGACGCAGACGCGCTGGGGCAACGCCGCGTTCCTGGAAAGCGACCTGGTTCTGGCCGTCGGGGCGAGGTTCGGCGACCGGCACACCGGCGACCTGGAGGTCTACCGGCGCGGGCGGCGCTTCATCCAGGTCGACATCGAGCCCATGCAGATCGGCCGGGTCTTCGAGCCCGACCTCGGCGTGGTCGGCCACGCGCGGCCCACGCTCAAGGCGATGGCGGAGGTGGCGCGCCGTACCGTCAAGCCCCGTGGCACGGGTGGCTGGACGCGGCGGGTCGGCGAGTTGCGCGGCACGCTCTCCAGGCGCGAGGACTTCGACGACGTGCCGATCAAGCCGCCCCGGGTGTTCAAGGAGATCAACGAGTTCTTCGGCAGGGACACCACGTTCGTCACGGCCATCGGCCTCTACCAGATCTGGTCGGGCCAGTTCCAGAAGACCTACCTGCCCCGGCGCTACCTGGTCTGCGGGCAGGCCGGCCCGCTGGGCTGGGAGGTGCCCGCGGCGATCGGCGTCAAGTGCGCCCATCCCGAACGGCAGGTCGTGGCCGTCGTCGGGGACTACTCCTTCCAGTTCCTGATGGAGGAGATCGCGGTGGCCGCCCAGTACCGCATCCCCTTCGTCATCGTGATGATCAACAACGAGTACCTCGGGCTGATCCGCCAGGCCGAGATGCCGTACGACATGAACTACGCGGTCGACCTCCACTACGGCGAGGGCGGCATCGACCACGTCAAGGTCATGGAGGCCTTCGGCTGCCCGGCGAGGAAGGTCGAACTGCCGGGTGACCTGCGGGACGCCCTGGCGTGGGCCGGCGCCGAGGCCGAGCGGGAGCGGCTCCCGGTGCTCGTCGAGGTGATGGTCGAGCGGGAGGCCAACGCGGCCATGGGGCCGTCGCTCGACGCGATCACCGAGTACGAGCCGCTGCCCGAGATGGCGCTCGCCATCGACTGGTCGGACTGACCCCGGCCACGTCCGTCACGTCCCCTGATCGAGGAGGCCCCGCATGCCGCTCGCGCTCAAACCCGCCACCGCCTGGTCCGACGCCTACGACCGGTGCCTCGCGGTGGCGCCCGAGGCGTTCCACGACGATCGCGTGCTCAACCGGTGGGGAGGGGCCTGGCGGCGGGACGGCCGTCCGGCGCCGGACTTCTCCCCCGTCGACGGCACCGTCCTCGCCGGCCCGCCCCGGCTCGACCGGTCCACCGCGTTCCGGGCGGTACGGGCGAGCGTCGACGAGCACCGGCAGTGGCGGCACGTGCCGCTGAAGGAACGGGCGGCACGGGTCACGGCGGCGCTGGACGCGATCAGCGCCCACCGTGACCTGCTCGCCCTGCTGCTGGTGTGGGAGATCGGCAAGCCGTGGAAGACGGCGTGCGCGGACGTCGACCGGTGTGTCGAGGGCGTCCGCTGGTACGTGGCGGAGATCGAGGGCATGGTCTCCGGCCGCACCCCGCTGGAGGGCCCGGTCAGCAACATCGCGAGCTGGAACTACCCGATGAGCGTGCTGATGCACGGGATGCTGGTCCAGTCGCTGGCCGGGAACGCCGTCATCGCCAAGACGCCCACGGACGGCGGGCTGGCGTGCCTGACGCTGGCCTGCGCGCTCGCCGCCCACGAGGGCGTGCCGATCACGCTGGTGAGCGGTGGGGGAGGAGAGCTGTCCGCGGCACTGGTACGCGGGCCCGACCTCGGGTGCGTGTCGTTCGTGGGCGGGCGTGGCTCCGGTGCCCAGGTGGCCACCTCTCTGGCGGATCTCGACCGGCGGCACGTCCTGGAGCAGGAAGGGCTCAACTGCTGGGGAGTCTGGGAGTACGGCGGCTGGGAGCGGCTCTCGGCCCAGATCCGCAGGACCTTCGACTACGGCAAGCAGCGCTGCACCGCCTACCCCCGGTTCGTGGTGCAGCGGTCGCTGTTCCACGATTTCCTGGACGCCTACCTGTCGGCCGTCCGCTCGGTCCGCTTCGGCCACCCGCTCGCGGTGGAGTCCCCGGACGACCCACTGCCCGAGCTGGACTTCGGGCCGCTGATCAACGCCACGAAGGCCAAGGAGTTGTCCGACCAGGTCGACGAGGCGATCGCCAGGGGAGGCGTTCCCCTCTACCGTGGCTCGCTGGACGACGGCAGGTTCCTCCCCGGCCAGGACACCTCCGCCTACCTGGCGCCGGTCGCGCTGCTGACCCCGCCCGGCTCCTCGCCGCTGTTCCACGCCGAGCCGTTCGGCCCGGTCGACACGGTGGTGCCGGTGGACACCGAGGCCGAGTTCCTGGCCGCGATGAACGCGAGCAACGGGGCCCTGGTGGCGACGATCTCCTGTGACCAGGAGGAGACGGCCCGCCGGCTGGCCGCCGAGGTCCGCGCGTTCAAGGTGGGGATCAACGGGCCGCGGTCGCGCGGCGACCGCGAGGAGCTGTTCGGCGGCCTGGGGGCGTCCTGGCGCGGCGCGTTCGTCGGGGGCGAGCTGCTGGTCCGCGCCGTCACACGCGGGCCGGAGGGGGAGCGGCTTCCAGGCAACTTTCCCGGCTACACCCTGCTGCCGGCCCTCAGTGGTCCGGATGGACGCCTGGAACAGGCCGATCGTTGACCGCGGTCAACGTCCACAATTGGTCACTACTTATCGTGACCAATTAACCGCAATCAGGCGCCGGTTCGGGTGTCAGCGGAGATAGTCGGAGGGTTCACGTCCCCGAGAACGAAAGGCCGCGATGAGAACGCTCCGGCACCCCCTCGCCCTCGTGATCATGGCTGTCGCGATGGTCATGTCCCCGCTCCTCGCCACCCCCGCCCTCGCCGACCCGCCCGAGGCGACGCTGTCCCTGTCGTCCGCCACGGTCAACACCGGTGATTCGGTGACGGTCACCGTCACGGTCACCAACATCCACGGCTTCACCGTGCTGAACGCCGCCGCCCGGGTGTTCACCGTCCCCTCCGCGCTCCCGTCGTACGCCACCCTGACCGGATGCGCTGGGGCGATCGGGGCGTGCGGCACCGTCTCCGACGGCAGCGGGCCCATCGGTTTCACGGCTCCGGTCGGAGCGCTGTCGGGCGGGGCCTCGGCCACCGTCGCCTTCACGCTGGCGATCGCGCAGAACGCCCAGCCGGGCGAGCAGACGTTCCAGGGGCAGCTGCACGGCTCGAACTACGCCTCCGAGATCGTCTCCGGGCCCGTACTGACCATCATCAGCGAGGCCGACGCGGCCGTGGACCTCACCGCGACGCCCAGACTCGGCCTGCTCGTCCCGAAGATCGAGTTCACGGTGCGGGTCACCGACAACGGCCCGGGCGTGCTGCGCACCGCGACCGTCACCACCCCGCTTCCCGCCGGGCTCACCGCCGCCTCCGGCGACTGCGCCACCGGTTCGGGCACCGTGACCTGTACGACCGGGCAGGTGGGGATCGGAGCCTCGGTGACCAGGAAGTTCACGGTCCCGGTGGGGCTGCTGAACATCGGCGTGCCCTACACCTTCACCGCCACCCGCACCTCGTCGGACCCCGTCGACCCCGTGAGCGCGAACGACACCGACCAGGTGCGGTGCACCGTCGTCTCCGTCGTCCTCGTCAACTGCGCCTGACCGGCCCGCCGTCCTCTCCCCGGGCAGGGGCCGGGGAGAGGGCTCCTCGGGCGGCGACCCGAGGTGGGTGGCCGATAACCTACCTGCCATGTCCCCGAGTCTCACGGCCGAGCGATGATCGGCCCGCTGGCCACCTCGCTGATCGCCGGATCGCTGCTCCTGGCGGCGCTGGGCGTCGTCCTCGCGATCAGGGACAGGCCGATGGGCGTGGTGCTGCTCGCCGGGCTCGGGCTGCTGGAGATCGGGCTGCTGGTCCAGGCGGGCATCGGGATCGCCCAGGTCGTCGGCGGCCATGGCCCCGATGAGACCGCGACGTTCATCGGCTACCTCGCGGGCACGATCGTGATCCCGCCCGTCGCGGTGTTCTGGGGGCTCGGCGAGCGCACCCGGTGGGGGCCCGCGGTGGCCGCCGTCGCCTGCTTCGCGATCCCGGCCATGGTCGGCAGGCTGCTCCAGATCTGGCAGGGGACGCCGTGACCGGTGTGCCGGTGAACACCGGGCCGGGCCGCCTTCTCGTCGCCGTGTACGGGGTCTTCGCCCTCGCGGCCGGGGCCCGCGCGGCCGTCCAGATCGCGACCAGGTACCACGAGGCCCCTCTCGCGTACGTGTTGTCGGCGTTCGCGGCGGCCGTGTACATCGTGCTGACCGTGGCGCTCGCGCGCGGCGCCCGCCGCACGGCCCTCGCGGCCTGCGCGATCGAGCTTGCCGGAGTCCTGGTGGTCGGCACGCTGAGCGCGATCGATCCGGCCGCGTTCCCGCAGGCCACCGTGTGGTCCGGATTCGGGAGCGGTTACGGTTTCATCCCGCTGGTGCTGCCGCTGGTCGGCCTGTACTGGATTTTTCGCAGTCGAAAGTCCGAATAGGCCGCTCCTTCGCGGGCAGGGCAGGTCTCCGTACCCACAGAAAGGGAGGAAGCCCGATGAGCACCATCGAGCATTCGGTCGACGTGGCCGTGCCCGTGCGGACGGCCTACAACCAGTGGACCCAGTTCGAGAGCTTCCCCGAGTTCATGGAAGGCGTGGAGTCGATCAAGCAGATCGACGACACGCGTCTGGTCTGGAACGTCCAGGTCGCCGGCGTGCACCGTGAGTTCGAGGCGGAGATCACCGAGCAGCGCCCCGACGAGAGGGTGGCGTGGCGCTCGCTGGAGGAGCCCCGCCAGGCCGGTGTGGTGACGTTCCACCGCATCACCGACGACACGACCCGGGTCATGCTCGAGATGGAGTTCGACCCCGAGGGCATCGTGGAGCAGGTCGGTGACAAGCTCCAGCTTGTCCGCATGCGGGTCCACGGCGACCTCGAGCGCTTCAAGAAGTTCATCGAGTCCAAGGGATTCGAGACCGGCGGGTGGCGCGGCGAGGTGCCGGCGCCCCTCGACAACGACCACGGCGCGGCGGCCCGTACGGCCCCGGACGCGGACGTGATGGCCGGGACGGGCACCACCTCGGGTCCCGGAGTGACGCCGGGCGCCGTCCCGGGCGCGACCACCGGCACGGGCTCGGCGTACGCCGCCGGTGAGCCGATGCCGCCGCAGCCGGTGCAGCGGGAGTACCCGCCGGAGACCCCGCTCCCGGCGCCGGGCAGCGGCCCGGTCTCCCCGCAGGGCACCCCGCGCTGGGACGACGAGCCGCCGCTCACCCCCGAGCGTCTGGCCTGACGGCCGGCGTGCTGCCCTGGCCTCATGCCAGGGCAGTGGCAGAGCCGTGACAAGAGGGGACAGGCTCTCACCTGTCCCCTCTTGGTGTGCGCGCCCCTGTCCTTGAGCGGGTTAAGGGCGGGCCGGAACCTCTGTTACGCTAAGGGACATCCAATCATCCCATGATTCGATGACCCCCCGGTAAAGATGGAGGAACGACCCCCGCATGAGCGTGCTCGCCACGGATCGGTTCACGACGACCGCACCGGAACGGAGACCGGGCCGCACGGGGTCGGTCGCATGGCTGGTCGTGCTCGGCATCGTGCTGGCATCGCTCAACCTGCGCACCGCCGTCACCAGCGTGGGTCCCGTCCTCGACCAGGTCAGCCAGGCGCTCGGCATGTCCGGAGTGGTCACGGGACTGCTCACTAGCCTGCCGGTGCTGTGTTTCGCGGTGTTCGGCGCGGCGACCCCGTCTTTGTCCCGGCGCATCGGCGAACATCGTCTGTTGCTCGCCTCGCTCGTGCTGCTCGGTCTCGGGCTGCTCGCACGCGTCATGATCGACTCATCCGTGGTCTTCCTGGCGGCCAGCGTGGTGGCGCTCTCCGGGGGCGCGATCGGCAACGTGCTGATCCCGACCCTCATCAAGCGCCATTTCCCTCGCCGTACCGGCGCCATGACCACCCTGTACGCGACGGCCCTGGCCGTCGGCACCATGCTCGCCGCCGCCGCGACGGTCCCGATCCAGCGGGCCGCCGACGGCAACTGGCACGTCGCCCTCGGTGTGTGGGCGGCACTCGCCGCTGTGGCCGCCATTCCGTGGCTTGCGCTCTTGCGCAGTGAGCCGGAGCGGGACAGCGGGCGAGACCAAACCGGTACGCGAGCTCTGGTGCGCACCCGTCTGGCCTGGGCGATCGCCGGTTACTTCGGCACCCAGTCGCTCATCGCCTACGTGATGTTCGGCTGGCTGCCCCAGTTGCTGCAGGACCGCGGGTACACCAGCGGCCAGGCGGGGATCAGCCTGGGGCTGTTCTCGGCTCTCGGCATCCCCGTCGCGCTGGCGGTGCCGGCCATCGCGGCCCGTGCCGCGAGCCAGCGGCCGTTGATCGTGGGCTTCTCCTTGCTGTACCTCGTCGGATTCACCGGCATGCTGATCGGGCCCGTCTCGACGCTGTGGATCTGGGTGACGGTGGTCGGCGTGGGGATGGGCTCGTTCCCGCTGGCGCTCACGCTGCTCGCGCTCCGCACCCGCACGGCGGAGGTGACCGCCGCGCTGTCCGCCTTCGGGCAGAGCGCCGGATACCTCATCGCCGGCGCCGGGCCGCTCGTGGTGGGCATGCTCTACTCCGCCACCGGGGGCTGGGCGGTGCCGTTCGCGCTGCTGTTCGTGGTCGTCGGCGCGCAGGTCCTCACCGGCTGGTACGCCGCGGGCGACCGCTATCTGGAGGACGAGCTCGCCGCCTGAGCCGCGGCTCCGCCAACCGCCGCAGGAGCGGGCTTGCGCCCCATCGGGGGCGGCGCAAGCCGCTGGTCTCCCGTTCCCATGCCTCGTGAGGAGGCATGGGAACCGGCGGCGCCTGGGCCGGGCTGCCCGGAGAGTCATGCCCCTCCGGACGTATCGGAGCGCTCGTCCGTGACATCGGCCTCCGGGTGGTCATCCGCCGGCGGGCTCACCGGGAGTTCGGCCGTGCCGGCCCTCCCGAGCCGTGAGATCTTCTCGGGGTTCGCGATGAGGTAGACGGTCTGGACGGCTCCGTCGGCGACCAGCAGGGCGATCACCGTGACCGGCCTGCCCTCCAGGGTCACGACCATGGCGGGGCCGCCGTTCACCTCGGCCAGTTCGACGCCGAGCGTCACGTCCTCGGGCAGGCCGATCGACGCCAGGAAGCGCCGGGTCTGCCCCTCGGAGGCGATTCCGGCGAGGAAGCGTGCGACCTTGGTGGCTCCCTCGATGACGCGAACGGGCGCCCGTGCCTTCCCGCCGCCGTCCCCGACGAGCGTGACGTTCTGGGAGAGCAGCTCCAGCAGCCCTTCCAGGTCGCCTTCCGTGCAGGCTTCGATGAAGCGCCGGGTCACCTGCCGGCGTTCCGCCCGGTTCACGTCGAAGCGCGGCCTGCGCTCCCGCACGTGGTCGCGGGCCCGCCGGGCGAGCTGCCGCGTCGCGGGCTCCGCGCGGCCGATCACCTCCCCGATCTCGGTGTAGGACATGCCGAACGCCTCGTGGAGGACGAAGACCGCCCGTTCCAGGGGCGACAGGGTCTCCAGGACCACCAGCAGGGCGAGGTCGACCGAGTCGGCCAGTTCGACGTGCTCGGACAGGTCGGGCTCGGTGCTGATGGGCTCGGGCAGCCACGGGCCGACGTACGCCTCGCGGCGGGCCTTCACCCTGCGCAGCCGGTCGATGGCGAGCCTGCTGGTCACCCGGATCAGGTAGGCCCTCGGGTCGTCGACCCGCGTGGTGTCCACCTCGGACCAGCGCAGCCACGCCTCCTGCACCACGTCCTCGGCGTCCACCGCGCTGCCGAGGATCCTGTACGCGACGCCGGCGAGGACACGGCGATTCTCCTCGAAGATCTCAACGGACATGTCTTACCTGACGGTTCGCCACCCGGGCAGCGTGACATGCGGCGTTCATCCGCGAGGTGGCCCCGGCGGATGAACGCCGCTCGGTCACGGTCGTCAGGCCCGGCGCAGGCCCAGGTACTGGAACTCGGCGAACACGGCCACGACCACCGCCTGGACCAGGACGAAGGCGACACCCAGCCCGTTCGGGTCGACCCAGCCGGTGAACAGCAGCGCGACGCTGTCGGCGAACCAGAGGACGTTCAGCGCGATCAGGGCCCAGACTCCGTTCCGTGGCGCCGCCGGCCGCGCCGCCATCCAGGCGACGAACGCGGCCACCGGGACCAGGAAGATGCCGCAACCCCGCAGGAGCGTCACCGGCAGGTGCGTCAGATCGGCGAGCGGCCCGGCGGCGACGGCGAGGAGGAGGCCGATCAGCCCCGTGGCGATCGCGTCGACCTGCAGGACGCGCTTGAGAAGGGGGGTCCGGGTGACAGTGGAAGTGATCATGATGGTGCTCCTTTCGATCCCCTCCACAGGACCGCGGAACCCACTGCCACCTGCAGACATGGCACTGCCATTCACTGCCGATTCTCTCCATCGACCCGGACAAACCCCCTCAAATCATCTGCGATCAGCTTCGCGGCGGCCGTCTGCCAGTTGTAGAGCGTCCGCTCCGGCACCTGAGTGAGGAACCAGTCGAACGCCTGCCGCTCCAGCGCGTCCAGCCCCGTACGGCTCGCGCCCCGCCGGTACGGCCGCAGTCCGGCGACGTAGGGGAAGTACAGAACGTTGTAGTACCGCCACTCCTCGCTCGTGCCGAACTCGCCGTCACGCGGCTTGAGCCGCAGGATGCTCTCGCGCAGCAGGGTCCGCAGCTCGGTCGCCCGCTCAAGCGGCCGGTCGCAGGCGCCCCTGGCCTTGAGCCGCGTGTCGATGACCGGGAGGTTCACAAGCGGGCTGCTCATGAGCTTGGCCAGGTCGCCGTATCCCGCGAGCGCGCGTCGCGTCAGCCGTACGAACTCGGCGTCGCCCATCGGCGGCGGGCCCTCGGCGCGGCGGGGAAGGGCCTCGGCGGAGTCGTGCAACTCGGCCCGCTCGCGCCTGAGCTCGCCGTCGGCGGGAAACGCCAGACGGTCGAGCAGCCGGTGCACCGGAGCCGACAGCGTCCGCACGGCCGTCGCGGCGGCGATCAGCCCGAACAGAAGGAGGGTGAGCTGGAGGGACGGGCCACCGAGGACCATGGCCACGCCCACCTGGCCGGCGAAGACCGTGACGGTGAACACGGCGCCGAGGAACGCCCGTCCCATGTCCCGCCAGAGCGCCTCGCCGGCCTGGAAGGCGCTCGACATCGCGATCGCGACACCCAGCAGGATCACGTCCACGTCCATCGCGAGCAGCGCCGGCGGAGCCGGCGCGCCGAGCACGGGGAACAGCACCAGAGCGGTGCCGAGACAGAAGAACAGGGTGGCCGTCGTGAGGAGCCAGCCGATCCGCGGTAGCCGCGATCTCGCCAGGAGCACAAGGACGGTGGCCAGCGGAGCCAGCAGGAGCGCGCCGAGCAGCACGAGAGGCACCACACGCGACGGCGACCCCGCGAGGACGGCTCCGAGGCCGGCGGAACCGGTGGGGTCGTGAAGCGCGACCGGCCCCCGGAGGGGGACGATCCCGCCCTGCGCCGTCACCACCGCCAGCGTGGCCAGGGTCACGGGCACCAGCGCGCGGCGCCACAGAATGTCGAGCCGCTCTCTGCGGCCTTCGGGGAGCAGGGTCACACACGCCCCGGTCCACAGGATCATGGGCAGGCACACCAGGACCGTCTCCAGGCCGGCCACCACTTCGGCGCCCAGGGTGCTCCCGGCGGTCACGCCGGTGCCGGCGAGGTGGTGGACCAGCAACGCCAGCGCGTAGGCGATCAGCCCGAGGCCCGCCCGGCGCGATCCCGCCTCACCGGGCTCCCGGGCGATCACGTACAGACCCAGCCACCAGGTGACCCCGAACACCACGGCGACCAACGCCTGCATGGTCGACCCCCCTTCGCCGGTCGCGAGCGTAACGGGTCACGCTGATCATCGCCGGTGGGCCGAGGATGGCCGTCGCTTTTGGGTTTCCCCGCGGTGGTCAGATTCCTATAGACTGTCCGCGCATCGCAAGGGGCTATGGCGCAGCTGGTAGCGCGCCTCCATGGCATGGAGGAGGTCTGGGGTTCGAATCCCCATAGCTCCACCCTCGCGTTGACCGGATACCGCCCCCACAAGGGCGGTATCTCTGTTTACCGGACCCGATGCTCGTCCCGGCCTGGCCGAGTGGCCATCGGAGACCGGACCGCTGGGAGGCCGGGAAGCTCGTGGACCACAGGACGCCACGCGTGGTGGTGCGGCGGGCGCTGCCGACGGAGCCCGCCGTTCGGGCGTCGGCGTCGCTGTTCGCCGCCGAGGCCGAGCGGCAGGGCATCCGCGCCGGGAGGCGCATGCTCCACGTCGGTCCCGAGCCCGCGAGCGAGCACGTCGCCGCCGCGCTGCGCGTCGAGCCCGGAGCCGACGTGCTGGCGCGGCGCAAGCTGCTGTCGGCCGACGACGTTCCCGTCCGCATCGCGACCAGCTACTTCCGCCTCGACCTCTTCGCCGGCACCCCGATCTGCGCCCCCGACTTCATCCGGCCCAGCCTGCAGGCCGGCATCGAGGCACTCGGCCACCGCTTCGGCCACGCCGAAGAGGAGTTGCTCGCGCGCCCGCCGTCGGAGTTCGAGGCCGGCACGCTGCGGCTCGACCCGGGGGAGTGGATCGTCCAGATCGTGCGGGCGGGGTACTCCGTCGACGGCACCCCCGTCCACGTGCTGGAGACCATCTGCGCGGCCTCGCGCCACGTCTTCCCCATCGGCCAGGTCACCGGCGCGGACGAGTTCTGAGGGCATCGGGCGCGCCGAGCCTCGGGTGAGTGGCCGAAAAGGGGTCGCTCCCGCGAAGGGCCCGTTGGCACACTGTCCCGCATGGCCTGGACCTTCACCTCGGATCTCGACGAGTTCCCCGACGCCGCCGCGGCGTGGCTGCGCCGCGACCCCGTCCGCAACACGGTCCCGCTGACCGTGATCCGCCGCCTTCAGCATGGCCTGTGGCGCGAGGGGGCCATGCTCGGCTGGCTCACCACCGGCGGCGAGGTGCGCGGTGCCGTCCTCCACACGCCGCCCTACCCCCTGCTTCTCGGCGACATCCCGCTCGACTCGGTGCCCTCCCTCGCCGACGCGCTGGGCGAACGCGACCTCTCGGGCGTGAACGGGCCGTTGACACAGGTCGAGGCCTTCGTCGCCGTCTGTGGCCGTCCAGAGACCTCCCGCATCTCGCACCGCCTCTACCGGCTGGAGACGCTCCAGCGGCCGCCGTCTCCAGGCGGCACCTCACGCCTGGCGGGCGAGGCGGACACCGGGCTGGCCGTCCGCTGGATGGGGGAGTTCCAGGCGGAGGCGGACCCGCTGAGCCCTTCCGACAACCTCCTCCCCCAGGTCGAGGAGCGCATCGGGCACGGTGAGTTCGTGCTGTGGGAGGACGGAGGGCAGCCGGTGGCGCTGGCGGGGTTCTTCACCCCCATCATGGGGATGTCGCGGATCGGCCCGGTGTACACCCCGCCGGAGCTACGCAGGCGCGGGTACGGCTCGGTGGTGACCCACGCCGCCACCCGCGCGGCGCAGGAGGCGGGGGCCGACCTGGTGCTGCTCTTCACCGACCTGGCCAACCCGACGTCGAACTCCATCTACCAGGCCCTCGGCTATCGCCCGGTCACCGACTACGCCATCATCTCCCTGGCCCGGCGCGGCTGACCGTGCCGGTGTGATCTCGTCGCGGGGCCTCGCCGCTAAGGGGCCGCCGGGGGTCGAGTAGGCGTCGAAGCGCCTGTGTGATCTCTGCGGCAATTGTGGAAACGGTCCGATGACAGGACCGCAATTGCGGTTTATGACCCCCAAGTTGAGTAATCGTCGCCCCCGATGTCAACACATTTTCTGACTGGGGTTGACTAAGTGGGTAATGTCCCTCTATCTAGGGAGAGTCGGATAAACGTCTCAGCGTTGGGTGGACCGAATGGCAACGGGAGGCTCTCGGGCGGCACACCGGGCGGCACAGGCCGAAGCGTTCGACCGCATCGGCGAGCGTTATGACGAGGCCTTCCCTTACAAGGGCGGTCAAATCGCGTCGGCCGAGTGGATACTGCGAAAGCTCCGCCCCGGCGCACGCGTGCTCGACGTCGGCTGCGGCACGGGCCTGCCGACGGCCAGGCAGTTCTTGGACGCCGGATGCAAGGTGACGGGCATCGACATCTCGCCCGTCATGCTGGCCCTCGCCGAGAAGAACGTGCCGGAGGCCGATCTGCGCAGGCTCGACGTGGTCGACCTGGACGCGACCCTCGGACGGTTCGACGCGATCGTGGCGTACTTCTCGCTGTCGATGCTGCGCCGGGACGAGATCATGGTGACGTTGCTCACGCTGCACGAACTCCTCCTGCCCGGCGGCCTGCTCGCCCTCGGCATGGTGGAGATCGACGTCGACAACGCGCCGGTCCACATCCTCGGCACGCCGATCCGGATGACCGGGTACGCCAGGTGCGCGCTGCGGGCGGTGGTGCAGGAAGCCGGGTTCAGCGTGCGCGAGCAGATGGACCTGGCCTACGTCCCCGCGAGCGAGCGGGAGCCGTTGGAAATGCAGCTCTTCCTCAACTGCCGGAGAAACACCTTCTGACCCGCGCGCAGGGAACGCCGTCGCCGTGCCTTCGGTGACGGAACGGTGGCGCATAATGGCCCGCCGAGCGCGTCGATGTTTGACGGGCGGGGACCCAGGCGCTTAAGTTCCGGATACCGACTGGTCGGTTTGAAACGGAGAACGCGTATGCGGGTGCGAGACCGGGTCGTCGTCGTGACCGGGGCGGCTAGCGGAATCGGGCGGGCCATGGCCCGGCGGTTCGCGCAGGAGGGCGCCGCGGGAGTGGTCGTCGCCGACCTGGACGAGGCGGGCGCCACCCAGGTCGCCAAGGACATCGGCGACCAGGCGATAGCCGTCCGGACGGACGTGTCCGTCCAGGACGAGGTCCGCGCCCTGGTCGACACCGCCGAGGAGGCGTTCGGCCCCGTCGGCCTGTTCTGCTCCAACGCCGGCGTGATCACCGGCCAGGGCCTGGCCGCCGACGACCTCGAATGGACCAGGACCATCGCGGTGAACGTGCTCGCCCACGTGTACGCCGCTCGCGTGGTGGTGCCCCGCATGGTCGAGCGAGGCGAGGGCTACCTGCTCAACACCTGCTCGGCCGCGGGAATGATCAGCTGCCCGGGAGACGCGCCGTACGCGGTGACCAAGGCGGCCGCGATCTCCTTCGCCGAATGGCTGTCCATCCACTACCGCACCAAGGGCCTCGGGGTGAGCGTGCTGTGCCCGCAGGGTGTGCGCACCGGGATGCTCGGACGCGGCTCGGAAGACCATGTCACCGCACGCGCGGTGAGCGCGTCCGGCGCGATCCTGGAGCCGGAGGCGGTGGCGGACGCCGTGATCGAGGGCCTCGACGCCGAGCGGTTCCACATCCTGCCGCATCCCGAGGTCGCCGAGTACGTCCGCCGCAAGGCCGAGGACCCGGACCGCTGGCTCGCCGGCATGGCCAGATTCGTCGACTCGCTCGAAGGGTGAGGCTCGTGGTAAGCACGCACACCGCCAGGAAGGCCTGGCGCCGGCTGGAACCCGTTCACGGCATGATCTACTTCGTTCCCGAGACGGTCGAGCAGTTCGCCGCCGTGGGTATCACCGACCGGCAGATGGGCTACTTCGCCTCCCGGGCGGCCGCCTTCGGCCGGGCGAGCGCCGAGGTGGTGATCGCCACGTTCTTCAACTTCTGCCCCGATCTCGTACGGCGAGCCCTGCCCGCCGCGTGGGACATCGTGACCCCTGAGCGCCTGCTGGACGCGCGGCTGCGAGCCGCGGGCGCCGCGCTCAAGCGTGCGGGACTGGACCAGCACCCCGACCTGGCCGAGATCGTCACCCTCGCACGCCGGGCCGCCGAGGCGGCCCGCGAGCACCTGGAGGGCCGCCCGCTCTTCGCGGCGCACACCACGCTGCCCTGGCCCGAGGAACCGCACCTGGTGCTGTGGCACGCGCAGACCCTGCTGCGCGAGTTCCGGGGCGACGGGCACATCGCGGCGCTCACGGTGGAAGGGCTCAGCGGTCGTGAGGCCCTGGTCCTGCACGCCGCGAGCGGAGAGCTGCCGGCGATCTTCCTCAAGATCAGCCGGGGCTGGAGCGCGGCCGAGTGGGACGCCACCGAGGACGACCTGCGGGGCCGCGGCCTGCTCGGCGAGGGGCTGACCCTCACGGGCGAGGGTGAGGCGCTGCGCCGGCGGATCGAGGAGCGCACCGACGTGCTCGCGCTGCCGGCCTACGCCTCGCTGGGGGAGGAGGGGTGCGAGCGCCTGGCCGAGATCGCGCGTTCCTTCGGCCGCACCGTGGTCGACAGCGGCCTGCTGAACCTGGCGCGCTGAACCCTCAGGTAAGCGCGGCGAAACCCTCAGGTGAGCGCGGCGAAACCCTCAGGTGAGCGCGGCGAAGGCACCGGCTCCGATGAGCGCCACCCCCCAGGCGAGATCGAGGTTGAACCACGCGCGGCGCAGCACCGCGACCCCTAGCCGCTCGTACACCACCACCGCGAGCGTCGCCGTGACCGTCAGCATCGCCAGCGTGTGCACGGCGGTGAAGACCAGCGCCTGCAGGCTCAGAGCGAGCGCGGCGTCGTCGTGCCCGGTCAGCGCGACCGGGAGCAGCATCAGCCCCGCGCCGTGAGCCGTCGCCATCAGGAACGACCAGCCCGCGAGCTGCCATCGGGTGACACGCATGCCGACCCAGCGGGGATGGCGCCGTCGCAGCAGCTTCCACACGCCGAACCCGCACACGAGCGCCGCCACACCATAGGAGACAACCTTGGGCGGTGTGGCGACCCGTGCCGCCGCCACGAGCGCCAGCGTGACGAGCACCGACCCGGCGTGCCCGGCGACGATGGGCGGCAGCGCCCTGAGCACGGCACGGCGTGACCTCTCCTGCAGTCCGAGCGCGACCGCGAACAGCCACCCCATGGCGGGGTTCAGGCCGTGGAAGGCGCCGAAGCCGGCGAGGACGAGCCACTGCGTGAGTTCCATGGGCGGCGCCGGTCAGGGGTAGCAGAACGAGTCGGAGGAGGAGTCGCCGCCTTGGAGCCTTACCTGGTGGGGCCTGCGCCCGTCGCCGGCGAAGTCGATCAGGAATCCGGGGTCGAGGGCGATCGAGCCGTCGTCGGCGATGTCCACCTTGGCCATCCACCCGGAGATGCCTTCCGGATAGAAGACCTCGTCCCATGAGCGGTAGAGGGAGTTGGTGAAGTAGACACGCTTGCCGTCCCTGCTGACCTCGACCATCTGCGGACCGCCGTTGAGCGCCCTGCCGGGCGTGCGCGGATGCGCCGCGCGCCGCACGATGCCGCCGATGCGCACGGACCCGGTCCGCCGGGGGTTCAGCGGATCCGAGACGTCGTACGCCAGCAGCTCACCGGTGCCCCAGGCGGAGACGAGCAGGATCCGGTCGTCCAGCGTCAGCGAGATGTCGCTGACCAGCGGCGGGACCGCGCCGAACTGCTTGAGCGGCTCGGGCAGGCTGTCGGGGTCGGCGGGCTCGGCCGGGATCGTGATGGTTTTCCTGGCCTTCCAGACCCCGTCCTCCAGGTACCACGTGAAGATGTTGGCCGACAGGTCCTCGACGCTGATCACGGTGTTGACGAAGCCGTAGGTCTTGGTCGGGTCGTGCGCGGGGCGGAGCTCCAGGGCCATCTGGTGCTGGTCGCCGAGGTCGATCTCCTGCAAGTGGGTGCGCTTGCGAAGATCCCAGACGTGCAGCTTGTGGCCGTACCGGCGGTTGACCAGGAGATCGAGGTCGGGACCCGCCTCGATCATGTTCGGCGTGCCCCACTCGCTGCTGAGCATCGTGTCGTGCCCGAGATGCCACCAGAAGTCGTAGTGCAGCCGCTGCGGTCCGCGGTCGGCCTCCCACTGGCCGAGGGGCTCGAAGGTCTCGTGGTCGAGCATGAACACGCCGCCCGGAGCGTCGCCGTCGACGTTCCCGAGCGCGCTGACGTAGATGGCGTCCGTCCCGCAGTGCACGGTGTGCGGGCGGCTGTATCCGGTGCGCTCGAACAGGGTCTCCGGCTCGATGGTCTTGACCAGCTTCGGGCGCGCGGGGTCGTCCTTGACGTCGAAGATGTAGATGCGTGAGGACCGTAGCCCCGGGACGACCAGGTAGCGCCGCTCCACGTGGGGGTGCGGTGCGTAGGGGCACAGCGCGGCGCTGCAGACGTTCCATCCGAAGTGGTGCAGTTCGTCCCCGGGCACGGGCATGTCGTGGACGCCGACCACCGTGCCGTAACCGGAGGAGCCGGGATCGAGATCGATCGTCGCGAGCCCGTCGGGCCGGCCCTGGCCCTCGGTGTCGAGGAGCACGACGTACGCGAGCTGTTCCGGAGGCGCCTGCATGGCTTCCCTCGCGGACGGATAGAACGTGGGATCGGGTTGGATGAGCACGGTGCCCCCTTAGGGAAGACTAATAACCCACCAATCTCATAGGGAAACCTGGTCTTGTCCAGGGGGACGATGTATTCGGCCCATGCTGGTCACGCCCCGGGCACGGTTCGCCGTCGCTTGGATGACGGCTCAGGCCAGAGCCTTCCCGGCACCGTCGTAGGGGGTGACCCGAGGGAGGTCCCCGATGAAGTCCCGAATCCTCGCCTGTGTGCTGGTGGCGCTGGTCCTGCTCATCTCCGCCTGCGGCGGTGGCTCGACGTCGCACGAGGCGACCAAGGCCCACGAACCCTCCTATCCAAACGGCGCGAAGCGTGCGCCGAGCGGCATGACCGGCGGCGGCACGGCACCCGCCGTGCCCGTCCCGCGGCCCAGCGCCGGCACCGAGCCCGCCGACAAGATCTCCACGTTCGCCCTGGACGTCGACACCGCCTCCTACGGGTACGCGCGCGGCACCCTGAAGCAGGGCAGGCTGCCCGACCCGGCGCAGGTCAGGCCGGAGGAGTTCGTCAACGCCTTCCAGCAGGGATACCCGGAGCCTCCGGGTGACGGCTTCACCGTCCAGCTCGACGGGGCCAGGGGGGCGGCGGACGGGTCCGCCCTGTTGCGTGTCGGGCTGCAGACCAGGACTGCCGAGGCCACCGCCCGCAGGCCGGCCAACCTCACCTTCGTGGTGGACGTCTCCGGCTCGATGGGCGATCCCGGCCGGCTCGACCTCGTACGCGACGCCCTGCACACGCTGGTCGACCAGCTCGGGCCCGGCGACCAGGTGTCGATCGTCTCCTTCAGCGACCAGGCACGGCTGCGCGTCTCCATGACCCCCGCGAGCGAGCGCCGTGAGCTGCACGCGACGGTCGACGCGCTCGGCACGGAAGGCTCCACCAACCTCGAAGCGGGACTCGTCACCGGATACGAGGAGGCCGCACGGGCCTTCCGGCCGGTCGCCACCAACCGGGTGATCCTGCTCTCCGACGGCCTGGCCAACACCGGGGACACCACCTGGCAGGGGATCCTCGACCGGGTCGAGGAGCAGGCCGGACGCCAGATCACGCTGCTGTGCGTCGGCGTCGGACGCGACTACGGCGACGCGCTGATGGAGCAGCTCGCCGACAACGGGGACGGCGCCGCGGTCTACGTCAGCTCTCCTGAGGAGGCACGCAAGATCTTCGTGGAGCGGCTGCCGGCCAGCCTCGACGTGCGGGCGCGCGACGCCAAGGCCCAGGTCGTGTTCAACCCGGCCACCGTCGAGTCGTACCGGCTGCTGGGGTACGAGAACCGGAGGCTCGCGCAGGAGGACTTCCGCGACGACGCCAAGGACGGCGGCGAGGTGGGCCCCGGGCACGCGGTCACCGCGCTCTACGCCGTGCGGCTGCGCCCGGGGACCTCTGGACAGGTCGCCATGGCGACGGTGCGATGGCAGGACCCCGACACGCGTGAGCCGGCCGAGACGAGCCGCGCGGTGGACCTGGCGGAGCTGTCGGGCACGCTGTGGGAGGGGTCGCCGCAGAGGCTGCAGGTGGACGCGGTGGTCGCCGCCTTCGCCGAACGGCTGAGGCGCGCGGAGAACGAGCTGTTCGTGGAGAACCTCGACGGTCTGGCGGAGCACGCGAGGCGGCTGGCGACCGCGACCGAGGATCCCATGGTCACCGAGCTGGCGGAGCTGATCCGCGCGGCCGGCTCGCTGGAGTGAGCGGCCGGCCCGCTGGGAGGAGAGAACAGGCCGGCGTGGCCGCCCGCCGTGATGGGGAAGTGCCTCGGGAGTGACGGCGGGCCGGCGTCAGGATCGGCCGAGGATCGGGATGGCGGCCTTCCGAGGGTCCTCGCTGAAGTAGAAGTCGTACATCGCCTGGGCGAACTCGTCCTTGGCGAGGTGCCGGTCGCCGTCGGTGTCGAGGAGGATGAACGCCTCGCGCGCCTCGGAGGTCTCCACGTCGTAGGCGGACCACAGGTGGAGGTACTCCTCCATGCTGAGCTTCTGGTCGCCGTCGGCGTCGAGGGCGTCCCACAGGGCGTCGGTGATGGGCCAGACGATGCCGACGATGAACGCGGTCCGGTCCAGGTTGGGGGAGACGGCGTACTCGACGTACCGTTGCCGGCTGATGCGGCCTTCGTCGTCCGTGCCCACCGCCGCGACGACGTTCTCCCAAACCTGGGCGTAGGCGTCCTGGAGACGGCCGCGGGCCGGGGCGTCGGAGGGAAGGCCCAGGCGGTCGGCCAGCAGGAGGCCGACGAGGTACATGTCCTCCTTGTCGATGTAGCCGTCCTGATTGACGTCGCTCGTGTCGAATGCGGATCCGGCGTTGAGCTCATGGGGGCTCGGATGCATCTCGGCTCCTCGCGTGATGTTTACTTTGGGCGACTAATCGTTACCCTGAGTAAGCGTCCCTGTCAACGCGCGATAGGCGCGTGACCAAGAAACCCTGTCCCGGGGCTCGTGAGAGGGGCAGAAGACCCCCGTAAAGGCGGGTGACGAGCGGCATCGGCCGGGGATAGCAGAACACCGACGAGCGGGTGCCGAGAATCGCCGGGGTGTCCACCACGAGCGGTAGCTCGCCGAGCAGGAACGGCACCGCTGCCTCGGCCCTCTCGCGGCTCACGGGCTCCTCGGGGTCGCCGCAGATCACCGGCACGACCGCCCGCAGGCACTCGTCCCGGAAGCGCGTGTCGGTCGCGTACAACCTCTCGACCATGCCGCGCATGGCCATGTAGGGCCGGTTGGCGGTGAGGTCGGACCAGCTGAAGACGGTGACCGTCCCCGCGTCGGCGCCGAGGTCCCCGAGCGCGCGGCCGACCCGGTTGCGCGTGTTGTTGATCGCCATCCGCGCCTTGCGCCGCACCCTGCCCGCCGCGTGGCCCCGTCCTCTGAGGGTGTCCTCCAGTTCCCTGCCCGGCAGGAGCACGTCGACCCGGGAGAAGGTCTTCAGCGCCCAGCGCAGGAGCTCGGTGATGGTCGCCTGGGAGAAGTAGCCGTTGAGCGCGCTGATCCCGACGAGAGCGTGCTCGCGTCCGGCGACGATGCGTGAGCACGTGCTCGTCAGCGGCCGGCTGGTGACTTTCCTCATGAACGGAAATTAGCAAAGACGAACACGTTTGGTAGCTAATTAGATGCTGAAGGTAGTCGAATCCTTATACCGGATGGTGTGCGGCGGCTAGATCTTCGGCGGTTCGGCGCGCCGGTCGATGTCCGATACACTGGCGGGGCACCTCGGGCGGTGGTCGTCGACCGTGGTGCCACCAGGGGCTATGGCGCAGCTGGTAGCGCGCCTCCATGGCATGGAGGAGGTCTGGGGTTCGAATCCCCATAGCTCCACACCTGCGTTCCCTCCCGATGCCGCCCTTCGCGGGCGGCATCGGTCTCCCCGGGCGAATCAGACCCGGGCCCTCAGCACCGGCCGCAGGACATCGAGCACCGAGGCGTCCTCGATCGTGGAGGGCACCTGCTCGTCGGCCCCGTCGGCGATGCCCCGCATGGTCTTGCGCAGGATCTTCCCCGAACGGGTCTTGGGCAGGCCTGGCACGATGTCCACCCGCTTCAGGCTCGCCACGGCGCCGACCTGGTCGCGGACCAGCCGTACGAGCTCCTCACGCAGCGTGCCCGGGTCGGCGTCCACACCGCTCTTGAGCACCACGAACCCACGCGGCACCTGGCCCTTCAGCTCGTCGGCCACGCCGATCACCGCGCACTCGGCCACGGCGGGATGGCCGGCCAGCACGGCCTCCATCGACCCGGTGGACAGGCGGTGCCCGGCCACGTTGATGACGTCGTCGGTGCGGCCCATGACGAACAGGTAGCCGTCCTCGTCGACATGGCCCCCGTCGCCGGTGAGGTAGAAACCGGGATAGGCCGACAGGTAGGAGGCGACGTAGCGTTCGTCGTCCTGCCAGAGGGTGGGCAGCGTGCCCGGGGGAAGCGGCAGCCGCACGCAGATCGCGCCCTCCTCCCCGGGCGCGCAGCGCCGTCCGCTCGGATCGAGCACGTGCACGTCGTATCCCGGCACCGGGACCGTGGGGGAGCCGGGTTTGATCGGCATGGGATCGAGGCCGCGCAGGTTGGCGGCGATCGGCCAGCCGGTCTCGGTCTGCCACCAGTGGTCCACCACGGGGATGCCGAGCTTCTCGGTGGCCCAGTGGTAGGTGTCCGGGTCGAGCCGCTCGCCTGCCAGGAACAACGTCTTAAGCGACGAAATATCGTGTTTGGCGAGGAATGCGGCCGCCGGGTCCTCCTTCCTGATGGCCCGGAACGCCGTGGGGGCGGTGAACAGCACGTTCACCCCGTGGTCGGAGACCACCCGCCAGAAGGCGCCGGCGTCCGGCGTGCCCACCGGCTTGCCCTCGTACAGGACCGTCGTCGCGCCCAGCAGCAGCGGCCCGTACACGATGTAGGAGTGGCCGACCACCCACCCGACGTCGGAGGCGGCCCAGAACACCTCGCCGGCCGCGGTGTCGTAGACGTTGCGCATGCTCCACAGCAGCGCGACCGCGTGCCCGCCGTTGTCGCGCACGACCCCCTTCGGCTTCCCGGTGGTGCCGCTGGTGTAGAGGATGTAGAGCGGATCGGTGGCCGCCACCGGCACGCAGGGTGCGGGCGCCGCCGTGGCCATCGCCTCGTCCCAGTCGAGGTCGCGGCCGGGCACCAGCGCGGCGGGGGCCTGCTCGCGCTGCAGGATCACGCATCTGCTCGGCTTGTGCTCCGCCATGCCGAGCGCGCTGTCCAGCATCGGTTTGTACTCGATGATCCTGCCGGGCTCGATGCCGCAGGAGGCGGACACGACCACCGCGGGCCGGGCGTCGTCGATGCGGATGGCCAACTCGCGGGGCGCGAAGCCGCCGAACACCACCGAGTGGACCGCGCCGAGGCGGGCGCAGGCCAGCATGACGACGACCGCCTCCGGCACCATCGGCATGTAGACGACGACCCGGTCGCCCTTGCCGACGCCGAGCCCCTTGAGGACCCCGGCGAACCGGGCCACCTGGGCGAGCAATTCGGCGTAGGTGTACGTGCGGGACGTGCCGGTGACCGGGCTGTCGTAGATGAGGGCGGCCTGGTCGCCGCGCCCGTCGGCCACGTGCCGGTCGACGGCGTTGTGGCAGGTGTTCAGCACCCCGTCGGTGAACCACCGGTAGAACGGCGCGCCCTTCGCGTCCAGCACCGTGCCGGGGGGCTGGTCCCAGGTCACGGCCTTGGCGGCGTGGCCCCAGAAGCCGTCGGGATCGGTGATGCCCTTCGTGTAGACGTCCGCGTACGACATGGTCGCCTGTCACCTGCCAATCGATCGACGACCGCCATCATGACTCACCTGGCGTGACCGCGACAGGCCCGGCGAGGCGGTGGCCCTGGCCGATGGGGACAGACGGCTTGAAGGTGTGCCGGTAGGTCAGGGGCGCCACCCCGACCGTGGCGTGCAGATGCTGCCGCAGGGAGACGGCCGTGCCGAAGCCCGACCGCACGGCCACCTGGTCGACGGGCAGGTCGGTGGTCTCCAGCAGGTGCCGGGCATGCTCGACCCGCTGCCGGATGAGCCACCGCGCGGGGCTCAGACCGGTCTCCTCCCGGAACCGCCGGGTGAACGTGCGGACGCTCATGCGCGCGTGCTTGGCCTGGGTGGCCAGGTCCAACGGCTCTCCCAGCCGCTCCAGCATCCAGGCCCGGGTGGGGGCGGTGGTGGCGCCTCCCGGCTCCGGGAGCGGCCGTTCGATGAACTGCGCCTGCCCGCCCTCGCGCCAGGGCGGGGTCACGCACCGCCTGGCCACACGGTTCGCCACCTCGCTCCCGTGGTCGCGGCGGATGACGTGGAGGCACAGGTCGATGCCGGCGGCGACGCCCGCGCTGGTGAGCAGGTCGCCGTCGTCGATGAACAGCACGTCGGGGTCGAGCAGTACCCCGGGGAACAGCGATCGGAACCGGTCGGCGTTGCGCCAGTGGGTCGTGGCGGGCCGGCCGTCGAGAAGGCCCGCCGCGGCCAGGACGAACGCCCCCGTGCAGATCGACATCAGCCGGGAGCGAGCCGCCGCCTCCCGCAGGGCCTCGCGCAGTTCCCCGTCGACCGTGCCGTCGATCAACGGCGAGCCGCCGTGGATCCCGGGCAGGATCACGGTGTCCGCCGTGCGCAGGACCGACAGATCGTGGTCGGGCACCACGCTGTACCCCGCCGAGCCGCGGACGGGACGCCCGCCGGGCGTGCAGGTGACCACCTCGTACAGGCGCCGCCCGGCGGCGTCCTCGGCGATCCAGAAGACCTGCCCGGGGATGCCGAGGTCGAGGGTGGCGAAATCGTCCAGCACGACGACGGCGATGCGGTGAACCATGGCTGGATTCTTTCACATATTGGCTATCAAGCCACTCGTCTGGTCTGGGGCCGAAATCCATCATTGTGGACATGACGCTGATGGTTGACGTGAAGCGGAGGCGGCGGCTCCACAGGGCCTGGCTGGTGGCGGGGGTGGCCTTCGTGGCGATCGTGGGAGCCGCCGGGTTCCGTGCCACGCCGGGGGTCCTGATCACCCCGCTGGAAGAGGAGTTCGGGTGGACCCGGGGGACGATCTCGCTCGCCGTCTCGGTCAACCTCGTGTTGTACGGCCTCACCGCTCCCTTCGCGGCGGCCCTGATGGACCGCCTCGGCATGCGCCGTGTCGTGGCCTGCGCGCTGCTGCTCGTGGCGCTCGGCAGCGGGCTCACGGTGTTCATGACCGCGAGCTGGCAGCTGGTGGCGTGCTGGGGGGTGCTGGTCGGCCTCGGCACGGGGTCGATGGCACTGGTCTTCGTGGCCACGGTCACCGACCGGTGGTTCGTACGGCACCGGGGCATCGTCACCGGCGTGCTGACCGCCGGGGGAGCGGCGGGCCAGCTCGTCTTCCTGCCCGTCCTGGCGCTGATCGCCGAAGGGCCGGGATGGCGGGTGGCGGCGACGGTGGTCGCCGCCGCTGCGCTGGCGGTCGTACCGCTGGTCTGGCTCCTGCTCCGCGACCGTCCTGAGGACGTCGGCCTGACCGCCCTCGGCGCCGAGCCTGCCCGTACGGGGGCCGTCGACGGCGCGGTTCGCTTGGGAAAGGCGGAACCGGGTGCCGGAGGCTCCGGGGCGCCTTTGGGTGGCGCGGAGCCGCGTCCCGAGGCGACGGAGGCGCGTACCGGGCGCTCGGGAGTGCGTGACGAGGGCGTGGGGGTGCGCTCTGGTGTTACGGCGGCGGCGCGGGGCGGGGGGGTTCGCTCGGGCAGTGCGGCGGCGCGGGGCGGGGGGGTTCGCTCGGGCAGTGCGGCGGTGCGGGCGCTGACCGTGCTGAGATCGGCCGCGCGCACCCGGTCGTTCTGGTTCCTCGCCGGTGGCTTCGCCATCTGCGGCGCCAGCACCAACGGACTCGTCGGCACCCACTTCATCCCGGCCGCGCACGACCACGGGATGCCTCAGACGACCGCCGCCGGCCTCCTGGCCCTCATCGGCATCTTCGACATCGCCGGGACGATCTTCTCCGGCTGGCTCAGCGACCGCGTCGACCCGAGGATCCTGCTGGCCTCGTACTACGCCCTGCGTGGCGCCTCCCTGCTGGTCCTGCCCATGTTGTTCGCGGCGACGACCGAGCCCAGCATGCTGATCTTCATCATCTTCTACGGCCTCGACTGGGTGGCCACCGTGCCGCCGACCGTGGCGCTGTGCCGCACCATCTACGGCCCGGATGGCGCCGTGGTGTTCGGATGGGTGTTCGCTTCCCACCAGATCGGCGCGGCGATCGCTGCCGTGGCCGCCGGCGTGACCCGCGACCACCTCGGCCACTACAACGCGGCCTGGTACGGGGCCGGCCTGCTCTGCGCCTTCGCCGCGATCATGTCACTGCGGGTCGCCAAGGGCGGTGGCACGCCGCCCAAGGCCGATCCCCTCCCGCAGCCGGTGGTGACCGCCGGCACTGGCACGCCGCCCTAACCCTTGCGACCGAGGGCCGGTCCTTCCTCGCTACCGGGTGCGGGTGTGCCGCCGTGAGCTCTTGCGGTCGTGGGCGTTCTTGTTCGCGGGCGTGCCGCCGTGAGCTCTGGTGGTCGTGGGCCGGTTCTTGTTGGCTACCGGGTGTGGGCGTGCCGCTGTGAGCCCCGCTTCCGTCCCAAGGTACGGACGGGTCGGACCGGCACCCCGGTGGGCCTGAGATCCTTGGGGCGTGAGCCAGCCAGACCAGAGAGTGCTTCCCCTTGTCGTCCGGATCGAGCGTGCCACCCCGCCTGAGCGCACCGACGCCCTGGAGGCGGCGGCGCTCGCGGTGCTCACCTTGCTGACCGACGAGCGGGCCGCGAGCGGCGAGTGGGCGGAGTCCGTGCAGGCGTGGGAGACCATCGGCATCAGGAAGGTCGTGCGTCGCGCCAGGGGCACCGAGTGGCGTCGCGTGCTGGAGTTGCCGGGCATCACGGTCCAGGTGCGTTCGGCCGAGGTCCGGGTGCACCCGCCGATCCCGCTCGACGCCTGGCCGAAGGAGCTGTCCCGGCTGCAGGTCTCCGGCACCGACCTGACGGACACCGCGCCACCGGAGGCGCCGGCGCCCGGCTCGGCCGTGCTGTGGTTCAACCCGTCACTGGAGATGTCCGCCGGCAAGGCCATGGCCCAGGCCGGTCACGCCGCGCAGCTCGCCTGGTGGGGCACCGACGAGCCCGCCCGCGCCGCATGGCACGCCGAAGGGCTGCCGATCGCCGTGCGAACCGCGGGGCCGCATCGGTGGGCGGCGCTCGCGGACAGCGGGTTGCCGGTCGTGCGCGACGCCGGGTTCACCGAGATCGAGCCGGGCTCGCGCACGGTCGTCGCCGACGCGCCCTGGCTGCGTGCGGGTGGGCACCGGCCCGCCGGCTGGGGTCCGCTCCGTAACCCCGCCCAGTAGCGCGCGGCCATTGACGGGAGAGCGAACGCAAAGGTCAGAGCGTACGCAAAGCTCCATGAGGAAAGGACTCGTTCCCGAAGTGTGATCGGGAACTCAGACGCGGATGGGTGATTTGCCGTACGCTCCCATCGTGCCAAATGGGGTGGGTGGGAACTACGGGACCAAGGCCGTCCCAACGTACGTAATGGCGGAGGCGGACACCGCGCCGCTGCCGAAGATCACCATCGAGGAGCCTCCGCCACCACCACCGGCCGTCAAACGCTCACTGGTCTCCCGGCTGGGTGACCTGCCGATGCGTGTGATCTACCGCATCGTCGTCGGCGCCGTCGCCTCCCTCGCCGTCGTGGTGGCCGCCACCGTGTTCTTCGTGACAGGTGGGGGCAAGGGGACCTCGACGGCCGCCGGGCCCGTGGTGACCGGCGCCCCGGCCGGACCGGGCGCGACCACCGGCGCCCCGGCCGGGCCAGGCGCGGCCTCCTCGGCGCCCGCGGTCGTTCCGACGCCTTCCGGCGGGTCGGATCCCTCGGCTGCTTCTGAATCCTCTGGCGCCGTGGAGCCTTCGGCCACGTCGGAGTCCTCTGGCGGCGTGGAGCCTTCGGCCACTCCGGGGTCGTCCGCGACCGCCACCTCCGCCGTCCCGTCGGCCTCGTCGTCCGGATCGACCTCGGTCTCCGCGCAGGGCGTGGCCTCGCCGGTGCCCACACCGATGCCAGGCAGAAGCGCGCTCACCGCCGCCCAGGCGGACCCGCGCGTGCCCAAGCTGCCTCCCAACCGGAAGCTGGCCGACTTCCGCGGGGACTCCACCCCCACGAAGGGGCGCGTGAGGGACAAGCGGTCCGGCGTCACGTTCCCGCGCTTCGTCAAGGCGTGGAAGCTCGTCAGGTCCTCGCCGTTCGCCACGCGCCGCATGCTCGCCGCCACCAAGGGGGCGGGGCACCGGGCGATACTGGCGTCCTGCCCGGTGCCCATCGCGGTGCAGGAGAAGCTCAAGGACACCGCCTTCCTCGCCGCCCGCTGGACCCTGAACTACCATCCCGTCGGCTCCGAGATCAACTGGACGGCTTCGCGGCCCATCAAGGTAGGCAAGCGCGACGGCTGGCTGCTCGGGTACCGCGTGCACTACAAGGTCGACGGCAAGAAGCGCATGTCGGCCGCGGCGGTCGCGCTGGTCGAGGTGCCCTCCTCCAAGCCGGGGCTGGTCTTCATCACCATCCCCGACGCCCAAAAGAAGCGCTGGGCCGACATCAACACCATCATGTCCCACCTACACCCCCTCTAACCCGCCCCCGCTCTACTAGCCTCCCGCTCCCCGGCCTCCAGCGTGCGGTCCCGGCCCCAGGGTCCCGGTCCGTGGTCCCCGCCTCCGCTGTACTGGCCTCCCGCTTCCCGGTCCCGGCTTGCAGTCCCCGCTCCTCCGGTCGCGGCCCCGCATCGGGCCGAGAACCGGCTTGTTCGCGTGTTCTGTGGTGCGGGCTGGATGGGGCTAAGGCTGATTTCTTGGTTTGTGTGTCTTCTGGCGTTGTTTCTGCCGATTGTGGTGTTGGTCGGATGGAGTGATGTCTTGTTCCGTCACCGCTTAGCTGCCCGTCTGCTCACGGAATCGGCTCACACTGTCGCTCGGCTGCCCTAGGCTCGGAAGACATGACCGAGATCGTCCTCGCCTCCTCCTCCACCGCCCGGCTCGCGCTCCTGCGTAGTGCAGGTCTCGACCCCAAGGTCTTCGTCAGCGGTGTCGACGAAGAGGCCGTGACCGCCGAATCGCCCGCGGAGCTGTGCCTCGTCCTCGCGCGCGCCAAGGCCGCCGTTGTGGCCAAGGGGTTCGCCGAAGGCCTCGTGATCGGCTGCGACTCGGTTCTCGAGCTCGACGGCCAGGCGTACGGCAAACCTCGCACGCCCGAGGAGGCATTGGCGCGCTGGCGGTCGATGCGCGGCCGTACGGGCAGGCTCCTCACCGGGCACTGCGTGATCGACGCCGCGACGGGGGCCGAGGTCGCCGAGGTCGGCTCGACGGTGGTGCACTTCGGCACGCCGAGCGACGAGGAGATCATGGCCTATGTCGGCACTGGTGAGCCCCTGCACGTAGCGGGCGCCTTCACGCTCGACGGTCTTGGCGGCTGGTTCATCGACGGCATCGAGGGCGACCACGGAAACGTGCTCGGCATCTCGTTGCCCCTCGTCCGGCGTCTGTTCGCCGATCTCGGGGTCTCCGTGACATCGATCTGGAAACAAGGATCTTTCCGCTGATCTTTCGACGACTCGGACGGCAGGCGTTAGCCTGCCGGGCATGAACAGCATGGGCCAGCCCACCCGACGTGGGATCGGTGGCTTCGCCGACGGGATCAAATACTTCTTCCAAGGGCTCGGCTGGGTCGCCCGGCACCCGCGCCAGTGGCTCTTCGGGCTCATCCCCGCGCTCATCGCGCTGGCGCTCTACATCGTCGCCCTGGTGCTGCTGGGCACCTACGCCGGCGATCTCGCGGCCTGGGTGACTCCGTTCGCCGACGGCTGGAGCTCCGGCGCCCGCGACGCCCTGCGCTTCCTCCTGGGCATCGTCATCTTCGGGCTCGGCCTCGTGCTGGCCGTCATCACGTTCACGGCCGTCACGCTGCTGATCGGGGAACCCTTCTACGAGAAGCTCTCCGAGCACGTCGAAGAGGACATGGGCGGGGTACGCAAGGCGGCCGACATCCCGGTCTGGCGGTCGATCATCCGGTCCGTGCGGGACAGCCTGATCACCCTCGGGTACGTGCTGTTATTCACGATCCCGCTGTTCATCCTGGGCTTCGTACCGGTGATCGGGCAGACGGTGGTGCCGGTGCTCGGCGCCGCCGTGTCCGGGTTCTTTCTCACGGTGGAGCTGACCACGCTCGCCATGGAGCGCCGTGGCCTCGCGCGCAAGCAGCGTTTCGCCATACTTCGCGGTGACAGGTCGCCGGCACTCGGGTTCGGCGTGCTGGTGTTCCTGATCTTCCTGATCCCCTTCGGCGCGGTCTTCGCCATGCCCGCCGCCGTCGCCGGCGCCACCATCATGGTCCGCACCCGCCTCGCCCCCCACCACCCCACCCAGGATCAGACCGCCTTGTGATCGGGATCGTGCCGGTGAACTCTGACGTGCACGTTGGAGTGGCCGGGAGGTTGTATCCGGGGTCGCACACGGCCGGAGGCTTCACCTCCGATTCGCATACCCGCATTCCGTCTTCCGCTCCTGCGGGCGTTCACTGATCCGTTCACAAGCTGAACGATGGTCGATGGGTTTTCCACAGAACATCGCTCTCTGTGATCGGCCGGTCGCCGTTGCGTGATGCTTGGCGCCCATGACGCCATCATCGATTCTTCTCACCTCCCCCGACGACATCCTCGGAGCCGTGCCCTATCTGCTCGGCTTTCATCCAGCCGACAGCCTTGTCGTCATCGCGTTCGCGGGCAGAGGCGCTCGTGGCAGGCTGAGGGTCACCACCCGGTGGGATCTGCCGTTCCCGCCCGGAGCGCTCGACCAGCTGGTGCCGCTGCTCCGGCGCGAGGAGGTCACCCACACGATCCTTGCCGGGTTCGGCGAGGGGACGCTCGTGACTCCGGCCATCGACGAGGCCGTACGGTTGCTCACCGACGCGGGCATCGGTGTCATAGAAGCGCTCCGCGCGGAGGGCTCCCGCTACTGGTCGTACGTGTGCAACCAGCTTGAGTGCTGCCCGCCTGAGGGCCGGCCCTACGACGCGGTGGCGGGGGAGGTGGCGGCACGGGCCACGATCGGAGGGCTGGTCGCGCTGCCCGATCGCGAGACCCTTGAGCGGTCGGTCGCGCCGGTCCAAGGAGGGGCGCGGGCCAAAATGCGTGAGGCGACCCGGCTGGTGGCAGCCGACGTGCGCGCACGGCTCATCGGCACGCCCGACCCAGACCAGGTCCCCGGCGAGTTCGTCGCCGAGGGCCTGGCCCGTGTGCGCCGATCCGTTGAGAGGTTCCACGGTCGTGGGCGACTGCCCGACCACGAAGCCGCCCGGCTCGGGGTCGATCTCGCCGTGGTCCGGGTCCGCGACGAGGCGTGGACGCTTATGGACGACGACACACAGGACACCCACATCGCCCTGTGGGCCGACCTCACCCGAAGGCTGGAGCCCTCGTTCGTTCCTCCTGTCGCATCGCTGCTGAGCGCTGCGGCCTGGCGACGCGGCGACTGCGCATTGGCGGGCATCGCCGTCGAGCGCGCGCTGGCGGCCGACCCGTCCTACTCCATGGCCAATCTGCTCGCCCGTGGTCTCCGGGCACTCGTCAGTCCCGAGATCCTGCGCCGGCGCATGCCCACCCCGGAGGAACTGGACGCGAGCATGGGCCCACCCAAGATGGAATGGCTACATCCCATGCTGAGCCTCCTCGACGACCACACCCTGCTCACCCGATGAGCCACGCACTCACGATCTGCGACGAGCCACCGTGCTGGTCGCGGTCATCAACGCGATGGTCGTGAACGGCCGTGTTGTGCCAGCGCATGGGCTTGTTACCGCGCGGAGCGTTCTGCTGTGACGAGCCACCGTGCTGGTCGCGGTCATCAACCTGATGGTTGTGAGCGGGTCGTGTTGTGCCAGCGCATGGGCTTGTTACCGCGCGGAGCGTTCTGCTGTCGGCCAAGATGGTCGCGCCTTCGATGGCGTGGGCGACAGGATCGTCGCATGCAGTCGATCTTCGTTCTCGTGCACAGTCCATCCGTGGGTCCGTCGACGTGGCGCCCTGTGGCCGAACACCTGACGGCGGCGGGATACCAGGTACGGGTGCCGTCCCTTCTGCACATAGGCGCCGGCGCTCCGCCCTTCTGGCCTCGCGTCGTCAACGCCGTCCGCGACGACCTCCGGCAGGTCCCTGCCCACAACCCCGTCACGTTGGTGGCGCACAGCAATGCGGGCTTGTTTCTCCCCGTGATCCGCTCCGGTCTGGCCCATCGGGTCACCAACTCGATCTTCGTCGATGCCGCACTACCGGCCCGGAGCGGAGCGACCCCCGTCGCCCCAACCGAGTTGCTGGAGTTTCTCCGCCCGATGGCGGTGAACGGCAGGCTGCCGCGCTGGACCGACTGGTGGGACGAGGCAGACATCGCACCCATGTTCACCGATCCGACGGTGCGGCAGACAGTCATCGAGGAGCAGCCCACCCTGCCGCTGTCCTACTACGAGCAGCAGATTCCGGTCCCCGACGGCTGGGACGACCATCCCTGCTCCTATTTGCTGTTCGGCCCTCCGTATGACGACCTGTCCGTCGAAGCGCGCGAACGCGGCTGGCGCGTGGCACACCTGCCCGGCGCGCACCTCCATCAGATCATCGATCCTGCCGGCACCGCCCGGCAGCTCATCGAGCTCGTCACCACGACTTGATCCACCTCCGATACACGCCCTTAGGAGGAGCGGCATGGCTGGGAAGGGGGGTTGGTCGAGGGTGAGGCTGGGAGAGGTGGCCCGGGTGGGTGGGTTAGTCGAGGGGGCGGGAGAGGTGGCCTCGCCGGGGTGGCTGGGTTAGAGGAGGGTGAGGGCCGGGAGGAGCGGCCTTCCTCGGCGCGTGAGGGCTAGGAAGGGCGGCCTGGCTTGGTGGGTGGGTTGGTCGAGGGTGGGGCCAGGAGGGGTGGCCTGGCTTGGTGGGTGGGTTGGTCGAGGGTGGGGGCCAGGAGGGGTGGGTTAGTCGAGGGTGGGGCTGTCGCGGCGGCGTTCGTTGTAGGCGCGCATCCTGCCCGGGTAGCCGGTGAGCTGGACGTCGTACACCGGGAGAGCCAGGTTCCTCGCCACCTTGATGATGACGGCAGGCGAGCCGACCCTCCGGCGGGTCCACTCGCCGTCATGTGCCACGGCCACGGCTGTGGTGTCGGTGGCGAAGGTTTCAGGCTCGACGTAGAACTCCACGCCACGCCGCGACTTGGCAAAGGCGATCAACGCCTCGATGTCGCCGTCGTTGGCTTCACGGTCGAACTTAGCGATCTTCGGGCCACGCAGCCGACGAAGTCCATAGCGATCTCGCCATCCCATATCCCTTGTATACCCGGAGGAGCCGACAAATGGGGGGCTCCGGGCCACATCGGGGTCGTGTCGGGGATGTTCCGGATAGACCCCTGTCGTCGTAAGGCCAAGAATGAAAAGACGACAGCTCCAGTGAAAGGGTGCGACCACCAATGGCAGGGGTAGTGAGACCTTTGGCGACACCGTCCGTCGGAGGGTGGGGGCCGACGCCTCACCCTCAGCTTCGAGTGACCAACCATGATCGCGACCAGGTGGTGGAGCACGTCACCGCCGCCTATGCCGAAGGCCGGCTCGACAAGGGGGAGTTCGACGAGCGGCTTCACCTCGCGATGACGGCGCGCACCCATGCCGACTTCGTGCCGATCATGCGCGACCTGTACCCCGTGCGGCCGATGCCGCACCTGCACCAACCGCTACCAGCACGGGAAACGCGCTACGCAGGACCGGTGACGGGTTCCGACCGCGTCGCCGCCGCCGCCGCTCACCTGCTTCCGCTCTGCGGCCTGTCCTTCATCGGCCCCTTGATCATGCTGCTGACCGCGGGAAAGAACTCGCCCTACGTCCGTCACCATGCGGTGGAGTCGCTCAACTTCCACCTGACAGTGCTCGGCGCGACCATGCTGCTGCCGTTCACCATCATCGGGATCATCCTCATCCCGTTCATCTGGATAGCGGCGTTCGTCCTCGGTGTCGTCGCCACGGTCGCCGTGGTCGGTGACACCCACTTCCGCTACCCGCTGACCGTCCGCCTCATCAAGTAACCCACCTCTCGACCGCCGAGACCGTCCGTCTGACCTGTGGCCCAGGTCTGGAGTGCCGCCGGACGGGCCGGCGGCTCCTCCGGGCAGACGGTCGCTACTTGGCGAAGACGTCGTACTTCACGGTCATGGCGCCGGTGCTCAGGCTTCCGATGGCGTTGAAGGCGGCGCGTGACAGGTCCAGGCAGCGACCCGCGATGAAGGGTCCGCGGTCGTTGATGCGGACGGTCACGACTCTGCCGTTGCGAGGATTGGTCACCCGCACTTTGCTCCCCATGGGGAGCGTCTTGTGAGCCGCCGTCATCGCGTTCGGGTCGAACCGCTCACCGTTGGCCGTCATCTGGCCCTCGTCGTAGAACGACGCTCCGCACCGGCCTGAGGAGATGACCTTCCGCTGGGTGCTGCGCTTCTTCTCGGCCTTCTTCGGCTCAGACGGCTTCTCAGGCGCGGTCGCAGCCGCGGTCGCCGCCTCTTTCTCGGGGGACCGCTTGGCGTCGGCGGCTTTCGTTTCCCGTACGGGGGCGGGCGCGGAGGGAGGGGCCGAAAGTCGGGGAGCGGCCGAACCGAAGCGGTTCGCAGTGTTGATCGCGTCGTTCGTCGTGCGGGCCGTGAAAGGGCTGGGGATCGTACGGCTCGCCGCGCTGAGGGCGGCACCCGCGGTGACGGGCGGGGGCTCATCGCCGGCCGTCATCGCCCAGGCCCCCGCCGACGAGGCCGCCACCACGGCGGTCACGACGACGGCGGAGGTCCAGTGCCGCTTGGCGGCCGGGAGTACACGGGGAAGAACCTTCTGGTGCCAACGGCTGGGGGAGGCGTGCAGGCCCAAGGGGAATCACGGTCCTAGATAGGCGGCAAGGACACAGGACGGCTCGCACGGGGAAGCGAGGGCGGCACCGGGGAGTGCCGACCGACCGTCCCAATTACGCAGTAGGAATAAAACGCCCACTTCGCAATGTCCAGCACGATAACGGACAAATAGGGAGCAAAGTGAGCAAAGTGCACGCAAAGTGACTTAAGTCACACTCAAGGTGATCGCCCAAGACGGCGGCCGGAACGTTCGCAGGGCGGTCGACGAGGCGCGCCCATAGCCCTCGATGACGCCACGCCTCTAGGCGGGACCCCGTTGGTAAGGCATTCTCAACTTGCGGTCAGGCAGATGCCGATCACCGTCCGTGGCCTGGCGAGGTGGCTGATATGCGGGGCAGGTTCGCCCGTCACGGCCTGTTGGCCGGGCTCTCCGCCGTTCTCGCCGTGGCCGCGGGAGCGTTGACGAACATCGCCACTTCGGGATGGAGCCGGCCGGTCGGCATTGGCCTTGTGGTGTTGACAGGCGACTACTTCGGCCGTGGATGCGGCGGTCAGTAGAGGAGGTCGCGGACCGAGGCGACGGTGTCGGCGTCCTCGGCGCGCTTGTCCGGGCGATAGCGCAGCACGCGGGCGAACCTCAATGCCATGCCGCCCGGGTAGCGCGGTGAACGCTGGACCCCGTCGAAGGCGACCTCGACCACCAGTTCGGGCCGTACCTTGACGACCCACTCGTCGCTCGGCCCGTCCGCCAGTGCGAGGAACCTCTCGGTCTGCCAGGTAAGTAGCTCGTCGGTGAGGCCCTTGAACGTCTTGCCGAGCATCACGAAGTCGCCCGACTCCGGGTCGCGCGCGCCCAGATGCAGGTTCGAGAGCTTGCCCTGGCGCCGCCCGTGCCCCCACTCGGCGGCGAGCACGACGAGATCGAGGGTGTGACGGGGCTTGACCTTGATCCAGCCCGCGCCGCGCCTTCCCGCCGCGTACGGCGTGGCGGGTGACTTCATCACCACGCCTTCGTGCCCCCGCCGGAGGACGTCGGCGAAGAACGTCATGCCTTCCTCGGGGTCGGCGGTGACCAGGCGCGGGGTCAGCAACTCGGCGGGCACGGCCGCCACCAGCGCCGCGTGACGCTCGCTGTCGGGCAGGTCGAGCAGGTCCACACCGCCCACGCGCAGCGCGTCGAAGAAGAACACGCTCAGCGGTGTCGTCTCCCGCAGCCGCGAAATATCGATCTTGCTCGCCACCCGTCCGGCGGTGACCTGGAACGGCTCGGGACGGCCGTCCGGCCGGAGTGCGATCACCTCTCCGTCGAGCACGATGTCGTCGGCGCTCAGCCCGAGCACGGCCTCGACCAGCTCGGGGACCTGGGCCGTGATGTCGTCGAGGGTCCGGGTGAACACGCTGACCGAGGAGCCGGAGCGGTGGGCCTGCACGCGCACCCCGTCGAGCTTCCACTCCAGGGCGACGGCGCCGCCGCCCAGCTTCTCCAGGGCCGCCGTGACGTTCGGAGCGCTCTGGGCCAGCATGGGAGAGACGGGCTGCCCGACTTCGAGGTGGAACGCCCGCAGAGCCTCCACGCCGCCGGTCAGGGCCGCGGCGCCCACCGCGGGCAGCCAGCCCCGCAGGGTGAGGGCACGCCGCACCTCGGCCGCGGGCGTCGCCGCCGCCTTGGCGACAGCCTCGATCATCACTCCGTTCAGGGCGCCCTGCCGTAGCTCGCCTCCCAGCAGGCGGAGGAGGAAGGACTGCTCCTGGCGGGTCACCGAGCGGAACAGCTCGTACACCAGGTCTTTTCTGGCGGCCTGGGAACCGGGCCCGGTCTGGGCCTTGATGCGGGTGAGCAGATCGTCGACCTGGCTGAGGCTGGCGCTGGCTATCTGGCGAGGCTCGGGGAGATCCTGGAGAGTACGCCAGCCCACGCCGATCTGGCGCTGGGGAAGCTCACCCGAGAGGTACGCCACGGCGATCTCGGCCTCTGCCGGCTCGACCCTGCTCAGCAACTCGGCGAGGTGCCGGATCTTGGCGAGGCGGGCCGAGTCCGCCGCGACGGCGGCCGAGGTACGGGCGAGGTCGATGAGCAACACAGCTCTCATCGTGCCAGTTCAGCGCCGGGCGCGCTGCCGCAGGTCGCGATATGGGTGAGATGGGGGACGAACGCCCGGTATCAGGCCACAACGGACACGTGGCGGCGGATGTGCGACCAAGGGTGGTCGTGGCGCCACCTGCCCGGTATCTCGGTCACGTCGGACATGTGGCGGCGGATGTGCGACCAAGGGTGGTCGTGGCCCCAGCAGTCGTGGGGCCACGGGCTGCCCGGTCAGCGGATCTGGGATCAGCTCAGGCCGAGGAGGTCGACCACGAAGATCAACGTCTCGCCCGGCTTGATGGCGTTGCCGGCGCCACGGTTGCCGTAACCGAGGTGGGGCGGGATCGTGAGCCGGCGACGGCCGCCGACCCGCATCCCCGCGACGCCCTGGTCCCAGCCCGCGATGACGCGACCGGCACCCAGCGGGAACTGGAAGGAGTCACCGCGGTTCCACGACGCGTCGAACTCCTCACCGGTGGAGAACGCCACGCCGACGTAGTGCACGTTCACCATGTGCCCCGGCTTGGCCTCCTCGCCGTCCCCAACGGTGATGTCTACGATCTCGAGATCCGCCGGCGCGTCGCCCTCCGGAAAGTCGATCTCGGGCTTCTCGAGTGCCACGTGTGCTCCTTGATTGGAATGCGCATCCCTGCGTGGGATGGGATGTGCCCTGAACTGGGTATCAGCCGCTCTCCGGCCGACCGAACGACTCTACGGGGTCTGGGCGACGAGCGGGCGGCGAGGGCGCATTATGTGATCTCTCCAACAAGCGTGTGCTGGTAGACGCCCTCGTACCCCTCTGCCCGTCACGCCCTGCTCTGTGCCGTCCCACCCCATGGTGTCCACCCACCAATGGGTGTCCACCCGCCAATCGGTGTCCACCCACGTAAAGGTGTCCTCCCACCCCATGGTGTCCACCCGCCAATCGGTGTCCACCCACGTAAGGGTGTCCTCCCACCCTGGGATGTCCACCCACACCATCGGTATCCCTGGAGGCCCATGGCGACGTCGTCGGTTCGCGGCTGCCGAGCCGACTGAACGGCCGGGGAACCGGTGTCGCGGCGTCCTCCGCAGGGAGGCGAGGTCAGGTATCCGCGATCACCGGTGAGCCCGGCATGAGCTGATCACGGCTTCGGAGGCGTGTCCTCACTGTCGGCGGCAGGACCGGGGTCGGTGCCAGGACCGGAGTCGACAGCCGGACCGGGATCGGTGGCCGGACCGGAGTCGGTGACAGGACCGGGGTCGGTGGACTCGGCTGCCGATGGTTGCGAGGTGACCGTCTTCGGCTTGGTGGTCCGGGTCGTGGTACGCCTCGTCCGAGCGGGCTTCGCCGCTGCCGGGGTGCTGGACGTGTCCGCGCCGGCCGCCGGCTCGGCGGGGTCCACGGCCGTAGACGCCGACGTGGCCGGCTCGTACGCGGTGGGCTCGGCGACCGCAGCGGACGCGTCGGTCGAGGAGCCGGCCGTGGACAGGGGAGGGACGGAGTCCGAGGTCGCGGGCTCGGGCACGATCGCGGAACCGGACGCGGTGTCCGATGCCGGAGGCTTGGCCTTGGTGGTCCGGCGCCTGGGAGGAGCCGCCTTCGGCGTGACGTCGGCGGACGGGTCGCCGGTCGTGGTCTTCGCCTTGGCGGTCCGGCTCGAGCGGGCCGACCTCGTGGGCTTGGCGTCAGCTGAGGTGCCAACCGGCTCGGAGGTCACCGCCTCGCTGCCGAGCGGCGTGGACGTGGACGACCCGGTGATGTCGGGCTCGGATGTGCCGGGTCCGGCGTCGGGCTGGGATGCGGCGGGTCCGGCGACGGGGGAGTCGGACATGATGCGTTCGGGCGCGGGGACCGCCGTGGCAGCGCGTACGGAGGACATGGGGATGGCGACGGTCGCCTCCTCCATGGCCTCGGCGCGCGTGGCGGCCCGCCTCACCGTGCTGGAGCGCTTGGTGCTGCGTCCAACGCTGGTCCGGCTGGTGTCGGCCGAGCCGGAGCCTGAACCGCTGGCCTCGGATGTGCCGGTGCTCGCCCTGTCGGCGTCGGACACGGCGTCGGGGTCGGGTGCGGCGACGAAAATGGTGTCGGCATCGGCCCCGGCGGAGGAACCGGCCCCGGCGGAGGAACCGGGGCCTGCGGAGGAACCGGGACCGGCGGCGGAACCGGGGCCGTCCGAGACCGGCTCGGCATCGGCGGATGTGCGGCCTGCCGGGTCGGTGCTGACGGGGGCAGGGCCCACTGGTTCGGTACCGGCCTGCTTCGGCTCAGCCTGTGAGGAGGTCGCGCCGGTGGCCTTGAAGGTGGTGGCACTGGCACTGGCACCGGGGGACGGAGATGATGCCGGGCCGGAGCCGGAGGGCGGAGCGGTGCCGGTCTCGGCGGACGTGGAGGGAGCGTCGGTGCCGGTGGACGTGGAAGCGCCGGTGGGGCCGGTGGATGGGGAGGGGGTGTCGGTGTCGGTCGACGTGGAAGCGCCGGTGGTGCCGGTGGACGTGGAAGTGCCGCTGGGGCCGGTGGACGTGGAAGCGCCGGTGGGGCCGGTCGATGGGGAGGGGGTGTCGGTGCCGGTCGACGTGGAAGTGCCCCCGCTGGATGCGGATGGGGTGGCGCTTTCGGTGGATGGGGTGTCGGCGCTGTCCGGGGTCGAGGGTGGGGTACTGGGAGAGGGGTGGTGGGGGAGGGTCGCGTTCGGGGTCGGGAGCGGGCCGCTGGACGGAGGACGCGCGACCACGACGGTGTCGGCGGGGCGGTTGCCGCCTTCGAGCACGGCGAGCGCTTCGTCCAGCGCGGACGCCGGTACGAGCACGTCGTACCGGCCGGCGACGATCAGGCTGCGCGAGGTGAAGTCCCGCGTACCGCCCTTGAACGCGTGGCTGACGAACCCGAAAGCGGCGCCCATCACGGCGCCCCACAGCAAGGCCCACACGACGAGCGCGAAGAAGGAGGCGGTGGTCGTAGTGAACAGCCCGAGGAACAGGCCCACGACCAGTCCGAAGACGGCACCGCTGATGGCGCCCGAGAGGGCCGCCCGCGCGTTGGTCAGCCGTCCGGTGACCGTCTCCTCCATGCGCAGGTCGCTGCCGACGATGGCGACGTTGTGGACGGGATATCCGGAGTCCGAGAGGGTGTCCACGGCGCGCTGCGCGGCCGGGTAATTGTCATAGCTGACCAGGAGCCGTCTGTCGACGGCGGGAGGTGGGGTCAGCCCGGGTGACGAACCAATCATGGGGGGATTCCGCCTCCGCGGTTAGGGGGGTTACCTGAGGTTCCGGCCTACCCGGCATAGGCGAGTTGTCACGCAGCAGTGTTCGCGGTGACGTGCCTTCCGGGCGGCTCGATGAGCCCCGGGTGTTGATGAGGTTATGAGCTTCGATGCAGCGACGAGCTCGTGTCCAGTTGGAACGGGCTCTTGCCTGATGAGTTCTTACCAGTTTTGTGTTAGTAGCGTGATTTCGGATGAGTTCTGGGACTGTGGGCGGTAGCGAGCCATTGTGTAAGGCATGCGCACCCGAGGCCCTCAGAAGCCGCCGCGAAGGTCAACAGGCCACCCGCCGTACGCCGGCGCCGCCCTCGCCGTACCCCACCTCACCGCATCGGCGCCGACTACAACGACACCACGGCGACGAACAAGGAAGGCGCGCCCGCGGCCGACGGCCGACCGCCTGGGAACCGTGACCCGCGATCGGCGACCCCTGACCAGGGGCCGTGATGGCGCCTGGGCGGGCCGTCGTGTCCGACCGGAGGGAGGCCGGGGTGAGGCGGCGGTATAGGTGTGGGTGTCGCCGGGTGTCGGTGGGCCGGGTGTGGGTGGGGGGTGTTACCAGCTTTGGTGTAGGGGGAGGCCTTCTGAGTAGCCGGAGGAGCTTTGGATGCCGATGACGGCCTTTTCGTGGAACTCCTCGAGTGTGGTGGCGCCCGCGTACGTGAGGGACGATCGCAGGCCGGCGACGATCGCGTCGATCTGATCCTCGACGCTCGGCCTGACGGGGTCGAGGTACATCCGCGAGGTCGAGATCCCTTCCTCGAACAGCGCCTTGCGTGCTCTGTCGAAGGGAGTGTCCTCGGCGGTGCGGAGTCGTACGGCCCGTGCGGAGGCCATGCCGAAGTTCTCCTTGTACAGGCGCCCGTTGGCGTCGGTGTGCGCGTCCCCAGGCGACTCGTACGTGCCCGCGAACCAGGATCCGATCATCACGTTGGAGGCGCCGGCCGCGAGCGCCAGGGCGACGTCGCGGGGGTGGCGTACCCCGCCGTCGGCCCACACGTGCCGGCCCAGCCTGTGAGCTTCGGCGGCGCATTCGAGGACGGCGGAGAACTGCGGCCGGCCGACCCCGGTCATCATCCTGGTGGTGCACATGGCGCCGGGCCCGACCCCCACCTTGACGATGTCGGCGCCCGCCTCGACGAGGTCCCGTACGCCGGCGGCGGTCACGACGTTCCCCCCCGCCACGGGCACGCCCGGGTCCAGGGCCCGTACGGCCGAAAGGACGGAGAGCATCTTCTCCTGGTGGCCGTGCGCGGTGTCGACGACGAGGCAGTCGACCCCGGCTTCCAGCAGTTCCTTGGCCTTGGCCACGACGTCGCCGTTGATGCCGACGGCGGCGGCGATGCGAAGGCGTCCCTGGGCGTCGACCGCGGGGTCGTACAGCGTGGCGCGGAGCGCGCCCGTGCGGGTGAGGACGCCGACCAGCCGTCCTTCCTCGTCCACGACGGGGGCGAGCCGGTGCCGCCCGCTGTGCAGCATCTCGAAGGCCGCGCGCGGGTCCGTGCCGGCGGGGATGGTCATCGGCGACACCGACATCACCTGAGAGAGCTGGGTGAACATGTCGACCCCATGGCAGTCGGCGTCGGTGACGACGCCGATCGGCCGGTTCTCCCAGTCGACCACGATGACGGCGCCGTGCGCCCGCTTGGGCAGGAGGTTCAGCGCCTCGCCGACGGTTTCGTGGGCCGTGAGGGTGATGGGCGTGTCGTGGACCAGGTCCCGCTTCTTCACCCAGTCGATCACGTCGGCGACGACGTCCATGGGGATGTCCTGCGGGATGACGGTGATCCCGCCGCGCCTGGCGATGGTCTCGGCCATACGACGGCCGGCCACCGCGGTCATGTTCGCGACGACGATGGGAATCGTGGTGCCGGTGCCGTCACCGCTGGACAGGTCTACGGCGAGCCGTGAGCCGACGGCCGACCGCGAGGGAACCATGAACACGTCGCTGTAGGTCAGGTCGTAGATCGGGGCCTGATCGTTGAGATATCGCACGTTGGTTCAGCCTATGCGATTCATGGTGAACAATAGGATTTCCCAGGCCAGCTGGGCGATATGTCCTTGATTGAGACCATCGGTCATCCCTCTCCGTTTCTCTGTGCGCGATGATCGAGACGGCGATCGTCCAGTGCGGATACATTGACGGCGCGATCGAGTAGGGGGACGGGGCGGACCTGGAGTTGGAGGCGATATGATCATCGTTGAACGTCCGGAGGTGCTTGTCGTCGGTCACGCCGTGCGCACCACCAACGCGGCCGAGGCCGACCCCTCACGAGCGCAGTTGCCAGGCTTGTGGGCTCGGGCCGGAGCGCCAGGAGCCTTCGCCCACGTGCCGGGGCGCGTCGACGAGAACCTGTACGCCGTGCTGATCGACTACGAGAGCGGTCACCAGGGCGCGTACACGCAGATCGTGGGAGTGGCGGTCCGCACGGCGGCGGGGCTGCCGGAGGGCATGGTCGCGGTGCGCGTGCCGGGGGTGCAGTCGCTCAAGGTCGAGGCGCACGGCCCGATGCCCCAGGCGTTGATCGAGGCGTGGCAGCAGGTGTGGAGGCACACCGAGGGTGGTGGGGTTCCTGCGCGGGCCTTCACCACCGACCTGGAGGTCCACCACCGAGCGGGCGTCGATCTCTACCTTGCCGTACTCCCCGGTCACAGCCCCATCCCGGCGGGCCACGGCAGAGAGCGCACCCAGGCCTAGCGCCGTCACGAGACGAACATCGCACCAGCGGCACCGTGCCGTGGTCGGGGGTCAGCGGGGGTGGAGGGTCAGGGGGAAGGAGGTTATGCCTCTGACGAAGGAGTTCTTCAGGATCCGCGGTCCCTGGTCGTCGGCCCAGGAGGCTGAGCCGACGCGTTTGACGAACTCCTCGAAGAAGATCTTCAGCTCCAACCGGGCGAGCGACGCTCCCAGGCAGAAGTGGGTACCGAGCCCGAAGGCGATGTGCCGGCCCGCCGGCCGGGTCACGTCGAAGGTGTTCGGGTCGGTGAACACCGCCTCGTCCTGGTTGGCCGAGCCGTACATCAGCAGCACCTGCATGCCCTTCGCGATCCGCTGTCCGCCGAACACGGTGTCGGTCGTCGCGGCTCTGCACATGTTCAGCACCGGGGTGGTCCAGCGGATGAACTCCTCGATCGCGTTGTCCATCAGTTCGGGCGATTCGCGCAGCAGGGCCCACTGGGCGGGGTGGCGGATCAGGGCGTCGATGGAGGTGGCGATGACGGTCCGGGTGGTCTCGGCCCCGCCGTCGAGCAGGAGCAGCGCCTCGCTGGCCAGGTGCTCGTCGTCGTAGGACGCCTGGGCCGACCACAGCGACAGCAGGTCGTCCCGGGGGCACTCGCGCCGTTCGGCCGCCATGTCCTGCACCGCCAGGCCGAACTCGCCCGCCGCGACCGCCGCGTCATGGGTGACGTACCGCAGGCCGCCGCCGGCGACGATGGTGGTCTCCGACCAGTGCATCAGCCTGGGCCAGTCCTCGTCGGGGAAGCCCAGCAGCCAGCCGATCATCCGGGCGGGCAGCGGCGCGGCCAGGGCGGGCACCGCGTCCACCGTCCCGGCGTCCAGCGCCTTGTCGATCAGCTCGGTGACCACCTGTCTCACCCGCTCGGCGTACCGCTCGCTCACGTAGCGGGGGGTGAAGCGGCGGTAGACCAGGCGCCGCCGCTCGGCGTGCTCGGGGTCGTCCAGCCCGATCATCGAGGGGTCGGAGGGAAGCTGCGGCCGGTAGCCTCCCGTGCTCGACCACAGCTGGGGATCGCGCTCGATGGCGCAGACGTCGGCGTGACGGGAGATGCCCCACAGCTGGTTGACCTCGTCGAAGTAGACGGGGGCGTTGGCCCGCAGCCAGGCGTACGTGGGACGGGGGTCCGCGGCGTACAGGTCGCCGTCGAGGAGGTCGATCCGGTGGACGGGAGGCTGGTGATCAAGCATGAGCCGCTCCTGAGGGAAGAGCGCCCGGCCGGTCGCGCCACACGAGCGGGCAGGGTGGTGGGCTGGGAGGTCAGATCGCTCCTCTCATGCGGGCCGCACCCCGCATGGGGCTCATCAGGCGAGGACTCCGGCGTCGCGGAGGGTCTTGGCGCGGGCGTCCGGTATGCCCCATGAGGTGAGGTCGTGCAGGCGGGTGGCCTGGGCGAGATCGCCACGGTCGCTGCCGATCAGACGGGGCGCGGGTGCGGGCTGGGTGACGCCGCCGACCTCGACGAACGTCCCTCTCGCGGTGTTGTGCGGGTGCCGGGCCGCCTCGCCCATGTCGAGCACGGGTGAGACGCACGCGTCGGACCCCTCGAAGATCTCCTCCCACTCCGCACGGGTCTTGGACTTGAACGTCGCCGCGAGCCGGTCGCGGATCTCCGGCCAGTTGGCGCGGTCGTCCCGGCTGGGCAGGTCCGTGAGCCCGGTCCTGGCGAGCAGTTCGGCCCAGAAGGCGGGCTCCAGGGCGCCGACCGCGAGGTGGCGTCCGTCGGCGGTCTCGTACGTGTCGTACATCGGCGCGCCCGTGTCGAGCAGGTTGGTGCCGCGGGGGCCCCACAGGCCGCTCTGCGCGCTGTGGCAGAACATCGCGAACAGGATGGCGGCCCCGTCCACCATCGCGGCGTCTATCACCTTGCCGCGTCCGGTGCGCCCGCGCTCGATCAGGGCGAGCAGCACGCCGTACGCCAGCATCAGGCCGCCGCCGGCGAAGTCGCCGAGGATGTTGATGGGGGGAGTGGGCTTGTCGCCCTCGCGGCCGAGCAGCGACAGCACGCCGGCCATCGCGATGTAGTCGATGTCGTGCCCGGCGGTGGGCGCGAGCGGGCCGTCCTGGCCCCAGCCGGTCATCCGGCCGTAGATGAGCCGCTCGTTGACCTCGTGGAGGTCGTCGGGACCTATGCCGAGCCGCTCGGCGACCCCGGGACGGAACACCTCGATCACCACGTCGGCGTTGGCGGCGAGTTCCTTGAAGGCGGCCACTCCCTCGGGTGATTTCAGGTCGAGCCCGATGGTCCGCTTGCCGCGATCCATGACGTCCGTACGAGGGCGGTCGCCGCTCTTGGCGACCGCGCTCACCCGGTCGACGCGCAGGACCTCGGCGCCGTGGTCGGCGAGCATCATGCCCGCGAAGGGCCCTGGCGCGAGACCGGCCAGTTCGAGCACGCGTACCCCGGCCAGGGGACCGCCGTTCTGACTCATCGGTATCTCCCTAGGTGCGATGCCGACGATAGACGGCATCACGTGGGCAAGCAAACGCTTGGTGCTGAGCGGATGGAATCGATCTCCGGTCACCCGGCAACATGACGCTAACCCCTGCGTGACACCGGTTTGACGGGGGGCCCTGAGTTTGCGCGGGTTTAACGTGTCTACTCTGGTCGGTGGTCAACTCAGGAGATAGCGTTCTAGCGTCGATCTCCACACACTTAGTACTAGGGGGTGGTGGCATGCCAGATCGCACGGTGAGGACGACCGCCCAAATGACAGCTCATCGAAGGGCCGTCGAGCAGATCAGGGAGTCCTACACCGCACTCCCCGAGGGTGCCTCCCCGCGGCTGTCGAAGCCGACCACCAACCTGTTCCGCTTCCGCGAGGCAGGCAAGGTGGCCAAACTGTCCGCACGGGACCTCGACAAGGTGATCCAGGTCGACCCGGAGACCAGGACCGCCGAGGTCCAGGGTATGACGACATACGAGCGGCTCGTGGATGCCACGCTGCCGTCCGGACTGATGCCGTACGTCGTGCCGCAGCTGAAGACGATCACCCTTGGCGGGGCGGTCACCGGGCTCGGCATCGAGTCCTCCAGCTTCCGGCACGGGTTGCCGCACGAGTCGGTCGAGGAGATGGAGATCCTCACCGGTGACGGCCGCATCGTGGTCGCCCGGCAGGACAACGAGCACCGCGACCTGTTCAATGCGTTCCCCAACTCCTACGGCACCCTCGGGTACGCTCTGCGGCTGCGCATCAAGCTGCTGCCCGTCCAGCCGTTCGTCCGGCTGACGCACATCCCCTTCTCCGACGCCGGCAAGTGCATGCTGGCGATGCAGGAGATCTGCGACAGCGGGGAGTACGACGGCGAGAAGATCGACTTCATCGACGGCACGTTCTTCGACCCCGGCGAGATGTACATCACCGTCGGACAGTTCGCCGAACGGGCGCCGTACGCCTCCGACTACACCGGGATGCGCATCTACTACCAGTCGATCCGCACCCGCACCCGCGACTGGCTGACCGTCCGCGACTACCTCTGGCGCTGGGACACCGACTGGTTCTGGTGCTCACGGGCGTTCGGGGTGCAGCAGCCGCTCGTCCGCTCGCTGATGCCGCGGCGCTGGTTGCGCTCCGACGTCTACCGCAAGCTCGTCGGGCTCGACCAGAAGTACGGCGTGACGGCCCGGGTCGATCGGTGGCGGAACAACCCGGTCCACGAGTCGGTCATCCAGGACGTCGAGGTGCCGGTGGACAACGGCGCCGACTTCCTGGAGTTCTTCCATGACAAGGTCGGCATGACGCCGGTCTGGATGTGCCCGCTGAAGGCCACCGGAGAGTGGCCGGTCTACCCGCTGGAGCCGGGCAAGCTCTACGTGAACTTCGGGTTCTGGGGCATGGTCGCCCTGCCACGCGGACAGTTCGACGGTTACCACAACCGGCTCATCGAGCACTCCGTGCACGAGCTGGGCGGCCACAAGTCCCTGTATTCGACATCGTTCTACCCCCGTGAGGAGTTCTGGCGTCTCTACAACGGGGACGCCTACTGGCCGGTCAAACGGGCCTACGACCCGGGAGGGCGGTTGCTCGACCTCTATGACAAGTGCGTACGGGGGCGTTGAGGAGGTTGATCAGATGACACTAGCCCAGATCTTCGGAAAGATCGTTGGGCCCGAGGCGAACGTCGAGTTCGCCGCGTACGACGGCAGCAAGGCCGGGCCGTCGGAGGCGGCCGTCCGTATCGAGGTGAAGACCCCGATAGCGGTCGCCTACCTGGCTCAGTCCCCTGGGGAGATGGGGCTCGCCAGGGCCTACATCGGGGGCCACATCGACGTGCACGGGGACATGTACACCCTGCTGTCGGAGATGGCGCGGCTCACCCTCGACGACCTGCCGTTGAAGGAGAAGATCTCCGTCGCCCGGTCGCTGGGACCGAAGCCGTTGCTGATGCGCGTCCCTCCACCACCCCAGGAGGTCCGCCACAGCACGCTCGCCAAGCTCGGCAGCCGGCACGCCAAGCAGCGTGACGCCGAGGCGATCCACCACCACTACGACGTCTCCAACCGGTTCTACGAGTGGGTGCTCGGCCCGTCCATGGCCTACACCTGCGCGGTGTTCCCGGAGGACGGCTCGTCGCTGGAGGAGGCGCAGTACGCCAAGTTCGACCTCGTCGCCAAGAAGCTCGACCTCAAGCCGGGCATGCGCCTGCTCGACGTCGGCTGTGGCTGGGGCGGCATGGTGGTGCACGCCGCCAAGCAGTACGGCGTGAAGGTCCTCGGGGTCACGCTGTCGCGCCAGCAGGCCGAGTGGGCGCAGAAGGCGATCGCCGAGGCCGGGCTCTCCGAGCTCGCCGAGGTGCGCCATCTCGACTACCGCGACGTCACCGAGGAGGGCTTCGACGCGGTCAGCTCGATCGGCCTGACCGAGCACATCGGCAAGAACCAGCTCCCCGGCTACTTCCGGTTCCTCTACGGCAAGCTCAAGCCGGGCGGGCGGCTGCTCAACCACTGCATCACCCGGCCCACCGGCACAGAGCGGACCATCAACAAGGGCGGCTTCATCAACCGGTACGTCTTCCCCGACGGGGAGCTGGAGTCCGTCGGCCACCTCGTCCGCGAGATGGAGGACATCGGGTTCGAGATCCGGCACGAGGAGAACCTCCGGGAGCACTACGCCAAGACCCTCGTGAAGTGGTGCGCCAACCTCGACGACCACTGGGACGAGGCGGTCCAGGAGGTCGGCCAGGGCACGGCGCGGGTATGGCGGCTCTACATGGCCGGCTGCGTCGTCGGATTCGAGCGCAACAAGGTCCAGCTCCACCAGGTGCTGGGCGTCAAGCTGGGCCCGAACGGCGAGTCCGGCGTCTCCCTGCGCCCCTCGCGCGACTGGCCCTGACCTGAGCCCAAGCTGATCGGCCGCCCGGCTTCGCTCGAGCCGGACGCCGGGCGATCCGACCAGCGCCCCGCAAGGTCCGAACCATGGGCGCCCCGCCTGCCCCGCCGGCGGGGCGCCGTTTCTCATCCGGCGGCCCGCCGCACGCACTCGCGTACGTCGGCGCGGCCCGCACTGGCTCGGCACACCTGTACGTCCGCTGTACGTCCGCTCAGCCGCGCGCGTGTTCCGCGGTGACCAGCGCGGCGGCGAGCTGGACGGCGACCAGTTTCCGGATGGGGATCGGACGCCCCGCGGACTCGGCTTCCGCCTCGTCGCACCAGCCTTCGAACAGCTCGCGCAGCCGGGCGCGCTGCTCGCGGACGGCCGGAGTGAGGTTGCCCGCGGCGGCCTCGGCGTCCAGCATGCGGCACAGCGTCCCGGCGAAGCGGAGGCGGCGCATGTGGAGCGTCTGCCGGTTGCCGAACAGCTCGGCCACGGTCGCGGGCCGGTCGGCGCCGGGCAGGTCCTCCCAGCCGTCGGCGAACTTCCGGTAGGTGTCGAACATGTCCTCGGCCGAGCGGCGGAACGGCGAGTAGACGGTGAGGTCGCGCCGCACCGAGTCCATGGCGGACCGCAGGACGTCGAGCAACTCCCCCTGGGCGGCGAGCCCGGTTTTCAGCACGTCACCGTAGGGGGTCGCGGTCGGAGTCGTGTCGGAGATCCGCTCGTCCGCCCAGTAGGGGAGCTCGGTGATCAGGTGCAGCGCGCCGAACCTGGCCGCGTAGTCCGCGCTGCCGCCTCCTGCGCCGAACTGCTTGGCCTGCCCCGCGCCACCCGGGGTGAGGTAGACGGCTGGGGCGATGGCGATGGCGCCGGGTAGCTCCGGCTCGCCATGGTGCATCGGGATGCCTTCCCAGCCCGGCAGCTCGATCAGCCGCGCCGCCAGGTCGGGGTCGTGGCGGTTCACGTAGTAGTACGCGCCGCTGTACTCCCCGTTGTGCAGGGAGTAGACGAACGAGGGCCGCACCTCGTCCATGAGCCGCATCAGCGCCTCGGTCTCCGGCAGGCTGCCGTGGAAGGAGTAGCCGTCCCCGGTGAGCGGGAAGGTCCACTCGACCTGGTCGTTCCAGGCCGGCCGGTAGAAGTGCCGGGCGTAGTGGCGGCGGTCGCCCGGGCCGGCGTACCACCCCTCGTTGAGGCGCGCGCCGTCCGGGTCCACGCACGGGATCAGGTGCCAGCGGTAGCCCAGCGAGTCCCGAAGCTCCGCGTCCTCGCACAGCCGCCGGATGAGCTGGCTGACGGTGAGCGAGCCGATCGGCTCGTTGGGGTGCGGGCCGCCGATGACGAGGGCGTCGCGTGGTCCTGACCCGAGGGTGAGCGCCCGCAGCGGCTCGCCCAGCCGCGAGGTGCCGATGGAGCGCAGCCGTACGAGGCCGGGGTGGCGGGCGGCGAGTTCGTCAAGCTCGGCGTGCATCTCGTCCACGCTGGGAAACCTGTCGAAGTCCGGGACCCGCCGCATCTGCTCGCGAACGTCCATGGCATCGCCTCCAGTTGCTAGCCCCGGGCTCCTTGACCGGCCTCTCGTAGTTTTGCCCTATTTGACGGAGTTCGACGGTGGCAGATCGCGGGAACCTGGGTGGCCCCGCGCGCCATGCGGGGTCACCCAGGGGAGCGTGTCAGCGGAGCTCGCGCTTGAGGATCTTGCCGCTCGCTGTCATCGGGAAGGACTCGCGGAACTCCACCAGGCGCGGGTACTTGTAGGCCGCCATGTTCTCCTTGCACCAGTCGATCAGGGCCTCCTCGGTGAGCGCCGCGCCCGCCTTCCGGATGACGTACGCCTTGATCTCCTCGCCGTGCGACTCGTGCGCGACGCCGACGACGGCGGCCAGCGAGACCGCCTCGTGGGTCATGAGGACCTCTTCCAGCTCACGCGGGTAGACGTTGAACCCACCACGGATGATCAGGTCCTTGGCCCGGTCGATGATGGAGTAGTAGCCGTCGGCGTCCCGGGTGGCGATGTCGCCGGTGCGGAACCAGCCGTCGCTCATGACCTCGGCGGTGGCGTCGGGCCGGTTGTAGTACCCCTTCATCACGTTGTGCCCGCGGATCGCGATCTCGCCGGGTCCCTCACCCTCGATGGTCGTCCAGTCGGTGTCGACCAGCTTCATCTCCACGCCCCAGACCGGGGTGCCGATCGTGCCGGGCTTGGCGGGCCTGCCCGGCTGGTTGAAGCTGGCCACCGGCGAGGTCTCCGACAGGCCGTACCCCTCGAGGACCGGCACGCTGAAGGTCCTCTCGAAGTCCTTGAGCACCTCGACGGGCAGCGAGGCGCCGCCCGCGGCCGCGGTCCGCAGGGTGACGGGCACCTCGGCGCCGTCGGCGTGGATCGAGGTGAGCATGGCCCAGTACATCGTCGGGACGCCCGCGAACAGCGTGACGCCCTCGTCGCGCATCAGCGCCAGGGCGCCCGCCGGCTCGAAGCGCGGCATCAGCACCAGGGTCGCCCTGCGGCGGAAGCCGGCGTTCATGATGACGGTCTGGCCGAACGAGTGGAAGAGCGGGAGCGTCGCGAGGTACACGTCGTTCCCCGTGACCTCGAACATCTCGTCGGAGACGATCGCGTTCATGAGCATGTTCTGGTGGCTCAGCTCCGCGCCCTTGGGCTGCCCGGTGGTGCCGCTGGTGTAGAGGATCACCGCCGTGTCGTCCGGCGCGGTGGCCACGGTCTCGAACTCGCTGGGCTGGCCGTCGAGCGCGCTCCACAGCGACTGGGCGCCCTCGATGGGGGAGTCGGTGGCGAAGGCGGTGGCGGGCAGCAGGAAGAAGTCGGCGGCGTGCGGGTCGCCTTCCGGGACGGCCTCACGGAACGCCGCGTGGCCGCGTGCCCCGAGCGGGAGTTCGGGGCCGCCCTCGAAGCAGAACAGCGCCTTGGCCTCGGAGTCGCGCAGGTGATAGGCGATCTCCCGCTGTTGCAGCAGCACGTTCAGCGGGACGACCGTGGCGCCGGCCTTCAGGATGCCGAAGTAGACGAACGGGAAGTACGGCAGGTTCGGGCACGCCAGTGCCACCTTGTCGCCCTTGCCGATGCCCCGGGACGCCAGGAGGTTCGCCACCTGGTTCGCCAGGATGTCGACCAGGGAGTACGGCATCCGTACCTCACCGAACACCACGGCTGTACGGTCGGGACGCTCCCGGGCGCTGTCCTCCAGGACGACCGACAGGTTGAGCATGGATGGTTCCTCCTCGCTGGGGCAGGCTGCCTCCGTTCGAGGCCCGTGACCGAGGTCACCGGCCCCTCCGGTTGGCGTCATCTTGGCAGCCGACAGCTACTAATCGGTAACGAGCGTGGACGTGGCCCCAGAACCGGCGTAAGTACGTGATTGGTTGCTGACCATCCCCCGGAGGCATCAATGGAATACGACTACGTCATCGTCGGAGCCGGTTCGGCGGGTTGCGTCCTCGCCAACAGGCTCTCGGCGGACCCCTCGGTGCGGGTGGCCCTGCTGGAAGCGGGCGGCGCCGACCGCAAGAAGGAGATCCGCATCCCCGCCGGCTTCTCGAAGCTGTTCAAGTCCCCCTATGACTGGAACTTCAGCACCGCCAAGCAGACGGAGATGTTCGGGCGCGAGCTCTACTGGCCGCGGGGCAGGACCCTCGGCGGATCCTCGTCCATCAACGCCCAGATGTGGGTACGCGGCCACCGCGCCGACTACGACGGCTGGAACCTGCCCGGCTGGTCCTACGACGAGGTCCTGCCGTACTTCAAGCGCTCCGAGCGCCGGGTCGGCTCCAACCAGGGCGACGTGTACGGCACGGACGGCCCCATCTACATCTCCGACCTGCGCGCCCCCAACGTGACGACCAAGGCGTTCCTGCGTGCCTGCGAGGAGATCGGGCTCACCCGGCTGGACGAGCTCAACGGCCCCTCCAACGAGGGCTACTCGCAGACCCCGGTCACCCAGGACCGCGGCCGGAGGTGGAGCGCGGCCGACGCGTACCTGCGGCCCGCGATGGGCCGCCCCAACCTGACCGTGCTCACCGCCGCGCAGGCCCGCAGGATCCTGTTCGACGAGGAGGGCCGGGCCACCGGCGTCGAGTACGGCGAGGGGCGGCGCGTGACGGCGGCCAGGGAGGTGATCGTGTCGGCGGGGGCGATCGGGTCGCCGCATCTGCTGCTGCTGTCGGGGATCGGTGACCCGGACGACCTGCGCGCCGCGGGCGTCGAGCCGCGGCACGAGCTGCCGGGGGTGGGGCGCAACCTCATGGACCACCTGGCCTCGGCAGTCATGATGTACTGCCCCGAACCGGTCACCCTGGCCTCGGCGGAGTCGGTCGGCAACCTCGCGCGCTATTTGTTCCGCCGTACCGGCCCGCTGACCTCCAACGTCGGCGAGGCGGTCGCGTTCATCAGGACCGGCCCCGACGAGCCCGCCCCCGACATCGAGCTGCTGTTCGCGCCCGCGCCGTTCGTCGACCACGGGATGACGCCGCCGCCCGGGCACGGCATCACGATCGGCACCATCCTGCTGCAGCCGGAGAGCCGGGGGCGGATCACGCTGGGCGCGGACGGCGAGGTGACGATCGACCCCTGCTACCTGACCGCGGAGGCCGATGTGCGACGGCTGGTGGCGGGGCTGAAGAAGGCCCAGGAGGTGTTCGCGACCGAGGCGTTCAGGCCGTACACGGGCGAGCCGATGAAGCCGTACGAGGGCGCGGAGACCGACGAGGAGCTGGCCCGGTACGTGCGCGAGCACAGCGAGACGCTCTACCACCCGGTGGGCACCTGCAAGATGGGCATCGACGACGACGCCGTGGTCGACCCCTCGCTTCGCGTCATCGGCGTCCCGGGGCTGCGCGTGGTGGACGCCTCGGTCATGCCGACGCTCAACCGCGGGCACACCCACGCCCCGGCCATCATGATCGCCGAAAAGGCGGCGGATCTTCTCCGGGCCTCTTGACGTAAGTGGTCACTTTCTAAACCATGAAGGCCGGAGGTGCGTCCGGGATGACGATAGACGCGACTGACATCGATCTCTCCGAGATCCCCTTCTGGGGGCTGCCCCAGGCCGAGCGGAACGACGCCTTCAGGCGGCTCAGGCGGCTCGACCGGCCGGTCTTCATGAAAGAGAACCACATTCCCTTCATCGGCCACGGACCCGGGTTCTACGCGCTGGTGCGGCACGCCGACGTGAGCGAGGCGAGCCGCAACGCCGGCGTGTTCAGCAGCGAGCCCACCTCCAACAGCATTCCGGACATGCCGAGATGGCTGGCGGTCTACTTCGGCTCGATGATCAATATGGACGACCCCCGGCACGCGAGGCTCAGAAGGATCGTCTCGCGTGCCTTCACCCCCAGGATTCTGGCGAAGATGGAGGAGGACCTCGCCCGGGCGGCGCGCGAGATCGTCGACCGGGCGATCTCCGAGGGTCCGGGGGACTTCGTCCTCCAGATCGCCGCCCGGCTCCCCGTCCAGGTCATCTGCGACATGATGGGCGTTCCGCCGAAATATCATGACATGGTGTTGCGGAACACGAACGTCGTCCTCGGCAACGCGGACGCCGAGTACACCGGCATCCGCCCCGACATCACGCGGTGGAACGTGGCCAAGGGCCTGGTGAAGCTGCTCCGTGCCGGGCACGAGCTCAGCACCCTGGCACGCCGGCTCGGCCGGGAGCGGCGCGGCAACCCCACGGCCGACCTGACCAGCTTGCTGGTGAACGGCGAGGAGCACCTCACCTCGCAGGAACTCGGGTCGTTCTTCATCCTCCTGGTCGTCGCGGGCAGCGAGACCACGCGCAACGCCATCTCCCACGGCCTGAAGTTCTTCACCGACAACCCCGAGCAGCGGGAACTGCTGCTGGGCGACTTCGAGACCCACATCCCCGGCGCGGTGGAGGAGATCATCCGGTGCTCGACCCCGGTGATCCAGTTCCGCCGCACGCTCACCCAGGACTACGAGATGAACGGGCAGGCGTACAAGAAGGGGGACAAGGTCCTGCTGTTCTACAATTCCGCCAACCGTGACGAGACGGTGTTCGCCGACCCCGACACCTTCGACATCACCCGCAGCCCCAACCCCCATGTCGGGTTCGGCGGCCCCGGCCCGCACTACTGCCTGGGCGCGCACCTGGCCCGGCGCGAGGTGACGGTGATGTTCCGCGAGCTGTTCACCCGGCTGCCGGCCATCCGCTCCACCGGCGAACCCGACTACCTCCTCTCGAACTTCATCAACGGCGTCAAGCACATGAGCTACCGGACCGGCTGACCGGTCCGCGGACGGCCGGGAGGCATCGATGGATCGCGTCAGGACGGTAAAGGCGAACGGCATCGAGTTCGGTTACCTCTCGATGGGCTCGGGGCCGCTCGCGCTCTGCCTCCACGGGTTCCCCGACTCGGCCCACACCTGGCGCCACCTGCTCCCCGAACTGGCCGAGCGCGGGTACCACGCCGTCGCGCCCTTCATGCGGGGCTACGCGCCGACCGGCGTGCCCGCCGACGGCGCCTACGAGGGCGGGGCGCTCATCGCCGACGCCGTGGCGCTCCACGACGCCCTGGGCGGTGACGCCGACGCCGTTCTCATCGGCCACGACTGGGGGGCGCTTCCGGTGTACGGAGCCGTCGCCTTCGCGCCCGGCAGGTGGCGCAGGGCCGTCGCGATGGCCATGCCGCCGATCGGGGCGATGCTGACGAGCTTCTTCGACTACGAGCAGCTCAAGCGGTCGTTCTACATCTTCCTGTTCCAGACCGGCCTGGCCGAGACCGCCGCCACGTCCGAGGGGTTCATCGAGGGGCTGTGGCGCGACTGGTCACCGGGCTACGCGGCAGGCGAGGACGTGGCCCACGTCAAGGAGTGCCTGCGCGACCCGGAGAACCTGGCCGCAGCGATCGGCTACTACCGCGCCATGCTCGGCACCACGCCGCAGACCGGTCACTACGCGGAGGAGCAGGCGGCGGTGGGGCGGGTGGGGGAGCGGCCCGTGCTGTATCTCCACGGCCACGACGACGGCTGCCTGGGCGCCGACCTGGTGAAGGGCGCGGCACCGCATCTGCCGAAGGGTTCACGTGTGCAGGTGCTCCGGGGAGCGGGGCACTTCCTGCACCTCGAACGCCCGCGCGAGGTCAACGACGCCATCTTGCGCTGGCTCGACAGGTGAATCGCTCGGTTTGACGTAAGTGACCGCTTTTCTCAATCATGGAACCATGACTGTGGAGACACCCCCGGAACGCAAGCCGATCACGTCGTACGACCAGATCAACCTGTCGGACTGGGATTTCTGGGCGCGGCCCATGGCCGAGCGCGAGCATGCGTTCGAGCTGCTGCGGGAGCGTGAGACGCCCGTTTTCTTCGAGGAGCCCGAGCTCTCCTTCGCGCCGAGAGGCCAGGGCTATCACGCGATCGTCAGGCACGCCGACATCATCGAGATCAGCCGCAACCCTGACGTCTTCTGCTCCGGTGACGGCGGCGCGACGAACATCGCCGACATGCCCCCGGAGTTCGCCGAGTACTTCGGCTCGATGATCAATATGGACGATCCCCGGCACGCGCGCCTGAGGAGGATCGTCTCCCGGGCCTTCACCCCGAAGATGATCCAGAAATTCGAGGAGGACGTCCAGGCCGCGGCCGTCGCCATCGTCGACGACCTGCTGGAGACCGGACCCGGCTGCGACTTCGTCACCGAGGTGGCGGCCCGGCTGCCCCTGAAGATCATCTGCGACATGATGGGCATCCCGGAGAAGGACTACCGGTTCGTCTTCGACCGTTCGAACATCATCCTCGGCGCCTCCGACCCCGAGTACGTTCCCGCGGGCGACATGGACAGCGTCGTGGCCGCCATGCTCAACGCCGGGCTGGAGCTGCAGCAGCTGGTACAGGACCTCGCCGCCCACCGCGCCGAGAACCCCACGGGGGACCTGACCTCCTCGCTGGTCAGCGCCAACCTCGACGGTGAGCGGCTCACCCTCCAGGAGCTCGGGTCGTTCTTCATCCTGCTCGTCGTGGCCGGCAACGAGACCACGCGCAACGCCATCTCGCAGGGCCTGCTCATGCTGACCCGCAACCCCGACCAGAAGGCCCGGTGGCTGACCGACATCGACGGCCACGCCCCCAAGGCGGTCGAGGAGATCGTACGGCTCGCCGCACCCGTCAACTACATGCGCCGCAAGGTCACCAGGGACTTCGAGATGAACGGCACCCTCTACAAGCAGGGGGACAAGACCGTTCTGTACTACTGGTCCGCCAACCGCGACCGCGCGGTGTTCGCCGACCCGTACCGCTTCGACATCACCCGTGACCCCAACCCGCACGTCGGGTTCGGCGGCCCCGGCCCGCACTTCTGCCTGGGCGCGCACCTGGCCCGGCGGGAGATCACGGTGATGTTCCGCGAGCTGCTCCACCGGGTGCCGGAGATCCAGGCGGGCCGCCCGAAGAGGCTGTTCTCCAGCTTCATCAACGGCATCAAGCACCTGCCCTGCGACTTCTAGCCGCGGCGCGTCGCTAGGAGGCCGTGGCCACCGGCCGGATCGAGGAGAAGATCGTGTTGATGTCGGGCAGCAGCTCCTTCTTGCTGTCCGGCACCGACATGTAGACGATCACCGGCCGTTCCGCGCCCGTGCTCACCGCGCCGACCACCAGCGTGGTCTTGGTGCGGCCCGCCAGGATCTGGTACGCCACGACGCGCGCGGGGCGGCCTCCGGCGGACAGGCGCTGCTCGGCGGTCTTCACGACCTTGTTCCCCGGAGGGAAGAACTTGTTGCGGGCCGCGAACGCGACGGAGCTGATCACCGGAGTGAGCTTGCCGGGCGCGGACGCGGAGTACTTGCCGGCCAGGGCGGTGGCCAGCGGGCCGGTCATCACCTGGGCGAACCGGGGCGTACCGGCCGCGTCGGTCCCGGCGGCGACGTACTGCCTGGTGCTGAAGCCATAGGTCGACTGCACGCGCTGCGTGTCCAGGTCGAGCCGCCACGGACCGCCCAGCCTGGCCAGGCTGATGGCCGACACCTTGTCGGTGAGGACGCCGGCGCGCGGGGAGGCGTCGCCGGGATACCTCGGCAGCCTGCCGATGGACTGCGGCTTGGTGGTGCCGGTGCCCGCCTTGCCCGCCGACGAGGTGGAGGCCTTGGGCGTGCCCTTCCCCTTGCTCGCCTCGGTCTCGGCCGGCGCCGAGCGCAACGGCCCCGCCAGGACGGCCCACAGCAGGGCCGCCACCAGGGCGACCCCGACCGAGGCGACGAGCGCGAACAGCCACACCCGCTTGCCGCCCCCGGCGGCCTCGGCCTCGTCGCCGATCGCCTCGTAGTTGTCACCGAAGACGGTGTTCCAGAGCTCCTGCTGACGCTCGGGAGGAGGCGTCTTGGGCCCGCTGATCTGACCGGCGGTGACGAACGGCTTGTAGGGATCGTCGGGCTCGCGGGGAGGCGCCGCATGGCGCTGCCCCCTTCGCCCGCGCGGCTGCTCAGGTGACGACGGGGCGGACACCCGGACGGTGGTCTCGGTGCCGGGCGGGGTGTAGGCGGGCGCGGGCTCGTCGGCGACCCGGGAGGAGTGCGCCGGCGCCTCGGGCGCGTACTGCTGATGGCCCGCGACCTGCCGGTCGGCGACCTGCCGGCCGGGGTCCTGCTGGGGGAACACCTGAGGCCCGGTGGCCGCAGGCGCGTACGGCTGGGGAGCGTACTGCTGGTGCCCGGATGGCTGCGGCCCGGTGCCCTGGGGGGCGTACTCCGGCCGGCCGGCGGGCTGGGGCGCGTACTGCTGGGGGCCCGTCTGCTGGGGGCCCGTCTGCTGGGGGCCCATGGCCTCCGGCCCGGTGTTCTGAGGTTCGTACTGCCGCCGGCCGGTGGACCGGGAGTCACCGGGCTGCGGGGCGTACTGGTGGGGACCGGTGGGCTGGGGGGCGTACTGCTGAGGGCCGGTGGGCTGGGGGGCGTACGGGGAGGAGGGCATCGGCGGCGGCGGGGGGAACGACGTCTGCGTGTGCCCCTGAGGGGCGTACTGCGAGACCTCGTGGGAGGGGTCGGACGTCGTGCGGTTGCCGTACGGAGCGGGGTCGAACACGGACGCGGAGGGCGCCGGCGGGGGCGGGGGCGGTGGCGGGGGCATTTCCGGCCATGCCGGTGGGTTCTCCGGCCATGCCGGAGGCCGCGTGGGCTGGCTGGTGTGCTCAGGAGCCATCGCTGGCGAACCTCCCGACATCATGCCCGGATTGGGGGTGCTCGGCATGATCTCATGCGAAGCGGGGGTGTCCGCAGGAGAATCCGAGAAAGCCCCGCGGAACTGCAGGCCCGTCGGGTCGGTCGGCGGATCCTGCATCGGCAGGCCCTGGACCGCGGATTCCGGGCTGGGCTCCGGTTCATACGAGTTCACCACGGCGAAAAGGTTAAACTAAAGGGACATATGAGGTCACAACGGATCTATCACCATCGGGTCTCCCTGTGACTGTTTCCCGTAGCCACCAGGGATGTGGCGAAATCCGTACGAGGACCGATTGCTCGCTGCGCTACCCTTGAGCTATGCGTGGCAGGACCCTGCTTCTTGGCGGGCCGCGGCGACCGAGGTGAGACACCGGTCGACGCGGCTGCCCCTCGTGGACACGGGGGGTTTCTTTATTGGTCGAGCCATCCGCGCTGAGTCAACCGAGGGACATGGCCGTGAGTGACGAGCAGTACGATCCGCAGGCGCTGCAGGCGAAGTGGCAGCCGCGGTGGGAGGAACTGGACCCGTTCCGTGCGGGCGAGGACGCGGATGACGAGCGCCCCCGCAGGTACATGTGCGACATGTTCCCCTACCCCTCCGGTGACCTGCACATGGGTCACGGCGAGGTCTTCGCGATCGCCGACGTGGTCGCCCGCTACTGGTTTCAGCTCGGCTACAACGTGCTGCACCCCATCGGGTGGGACTCCTTCGGGCTGCCCGCGGAGAACGCCGCCATCAAGCGCAACGCGCACCCCGCCGAGTGGACCTACGCCAACATCGACACCCAGGCGACCTCGTTCAAGAGGTACGGCATCTCCTTCGACTGGTCACGGCGCCTGCACACCAGCGACCCGGAGTACTACCGCTGGAACCAATGGCTGTTCAACCGCTTCTTCGAGCGCGGCCTGGCCTACCGCAAGGGCGGCCTGGTCAACTGGTGCCCGAAGGACCAGACCGTGCTGGCGAACGAGCAGGTCGTCGCCGGCCGGTGCGAGCGGTGCGGGTCCGAGGTCATCCGGCGCGAGCTGACCCAGTGGTACTTCAAGATCACCGACTATGCCGACCGGCTGCTGGACGACATGGACGGCCTGGAGGACGGCTGGCCCGACCGCGTGCTGGCCATGCAGCGCAACTGGATCGGCCGCTCCGAGGGCGCCGACGTCCAGTTCGAGATCGAGGGCCGCGACGAGCCGGTCACGGTCTACACGACCCGCCCCGACACCCTGTACGGCGCGACGTTCTTCGTGGTCGCCGCCGACGCGCAGCTGGCCGAGGAGATCTGCTCGCCCGAGCAGCTGCCCGCCCTGGAGGCCTACCGCGCCGAGGTCGCCAAGCTGAGCGACATCGAGCGGCTGGCCACCGACAAGGAGAAGACCGGCGTCTTCCTGGGGCGGTACGCCGTCAACCCGGTCAACGGCGAGCGCATGCCCGTCTGGGCCGCCGACTACGTGCTGTCCGACTACGGCCACGGCGCGATCATGGCGGTGCCCGCGCACGACCAGCGAGACCTGGACTTCGCGCTGAAGTTCGACCTGCCCGTGCGGGTGGTCGTGCACACCGGGCTGGCCGACCCGGGCGAGAGCGGGGCCGCGACCGCCGGCGAGGGCCGGCTGGTCAACTCCGGGCCGCTGGACGGCCTGTCGAAGGCCGAGGCGATCACCCGCATCACCGAGATCCTGCGCGAGCGCGGCACCGGCAAGGCCTCCGTCAACTACCGGCTGCGCGACTGGCTGCTGTCCCGCCAGCGCTTCTGGGGCACCCCGATCCCGATCATCCACTGCCCCGACTGCGGTGAGGTCCCCGTCCCCGACGACCAGCTGCCGGTGACGCTGCCCGACCTGCGCGGAGAGGCGCTGGCTCCCAAGGGCGTCTCGCCCCTGGCCAGCGCCACCGAGTGGGTCAACGTCTCCTGTCCGAAGTGCGGCGGCCGCGCCCAGCGCGACACCGACACCATGGACACCTTCGTCGACTCCTCGTGGTACTTCCTGCGGTACTGCTCGCCGCGCTTCGAGAACGGCGCGTTCGACGTCGAGCAGGTCAGGCGCTGGGGCCCGATCGACCAGTACGTCGGCGGCGTCGAGCACGCCGTGCTGCACCTGCTGTACGCGCGGTTCTTCACCAAGGTCCTGCACGACATGGGCATGGTCGACTTCACCGAGCCGTTCCTGCGCCTGCTGAACCAGGGCCAGGTGATCAACCAGGGCAAGTCCATGTCCAAGTCGCTGGGCAACGGCGTCGACCTGGGTGAGCAGATCGACGCGTTCGGTGTCGACGCCGTCCGCCTGACCATGGTCTTCGCGGGCCCGCCCGAAGACGACATCGACTGGGCCGACGTCTCGCCTGCCGCCTCGCAGAAGTTCCTGGCCCGGGCGTTCCGCGTGATGACCGAGGCCGGCGCGGCCTCGGCGTCCGGCGTCGACTTCGCCACCGGCGACGTGGAGCTGCGCAAGGTCACCCACCGCACCATCGAAGAGGTCACCCGGCTGCTGGACTCCTACCGGTTCAACGTGGCCGTCGCCCGCATGATGGAGCTGACCTCCGCGGCCCGCAAGGCCATCGACTCCGGCCCGGGGGCGGCCGACCCGGCCGTGCGCGAGGCCGCCGAGACCCTGGCGGTCATGCTGTCGCTGGTCGCGCCGTACGTCGCGGAGGAGGGCTGGGAGCGGCTGGGGCACGGCCCCACGATCTCGCGGGTGGGCTGGCCGGTCGCCGAGCCCGCCCTGCTGGTCCAGGACTCGGTCACCTGCGTCGTGCAGGTGGCGGGCAAGGTCAGGGACCGCCTGGAGGTCGCTCCGTCGATCTCCGCGGCGGACCTGGAGGAGCTGGCGCTGGCCTCGGAGAAGGTGCGCTCGCACCTGACCGGGGCTCCCCGCAAGGTGATCGTCCGAGCCCCCAAGCTGGTCAACATCGTTCCCTGACCCCCCAAAGCACGACCGCCCGAGCGCTCACCCAGGGTGGGCGCTCAGGCGGGGGCGGGGCAGGTGCGGGGTCGGGCGGGTCAGAGCTTGCGAAGGACCGCCACGACCTTGCCCAGGACGGTGGCCTCGTCGCCGGGGATCGGGTCGTAGTTGGCGTTGTGGGGGACCAGCCAGACGTGGCCGTCCTTGCGCTTGAAGGTCTTCACCGTGGCCTCGCCGTCGATCATGGCCGCGACGATGTCGCCGTTGTCGGCCACCGGCTGCTGGCGCACCACGACCCAGTCGCCGTCGGCGATGGCCGCCTCGATCATCGAGTCACCGGCGACCTGGAGCAGGAAGAGCGTGCCTTCACCCACGAGTTGCTTGGGAAGGGCGAAGACGTCCTCCACGCGCTCCTCGGCCAGGATGGGCCCACCGGCGGCGATGCGCCCCACGAGAGGGACGAACGTGGCCGTCGGCCGGCTGACCAGGGGCTCGTCCTCACCGGGGGCGACGGGGTCGACCCAGAGGGCGGGCTCGCCCGGCAGGCGGACCTCCAGCGCGCGCGGGCGGTGGGGGTCGCGGCGTAGATAGCCCTTACGCTGCAGCGCGGTCAACTGGTGAGACACACTGGAGGTGCTGGTCAGCTGGACCGCCTCGCCGATCTCGCGCATCGAGGGCGGATAACCGCGCTGCTGCACAGAATCGCGGATCACCTCGAGGATCTTGCGTTGTCGTGGGGTGAGACCAAGGGAATCACGCCGGCGCACCGCCAGATCGCTGACAACCGTGCCGATCTCTTCCTGCTCGCTCATAAGCTCCTCCTCGCCGGGCGCCTGTCAGGCGCTCCGTCACGCCAAGCCCGCCCGGCCGGCTCCCGGTCCGTATTGCTGATGTCGCACACAGCGACAATATCGCCGTTCAAGATCGTCATCAAACAATTGTTCGAGAGTTTCCGATATCCTCGGCCGTCCGGTGAAGGACATCGTACGGGAGTTCGATCGATATCGTGTTCGACTTTGCGATCTTATGCCTGTGAGGGGCCGAAAGTCGATCACGCGAGCGATCTGGATCGCGGGGCGCCGGCCTGGGGTCGCGTGGCCGGGCTCGCGGCGGCACGGCGGCCGCGAGCGGCGCGACACGCCGACCCGTGGCCCGTTCCCCCTGATGGGCGGCCGGTTTTCGCGCAAGGGTGTCTCCGACTTGCGTTCATGGGGCGGCACTCCTACGGTTAGACCACAACATCTAGTAGTTACACCGATGTGGTTCACCATAAGTTGTGTTTCCGTCACCGCGCTGAGGGCAGCCCCAGTGCGTGCGCGAGCCTATTCCCGTTTTAGGCGGGAACAGGCGGTGAGCGCGTGGAATGCGGAAACATGTGCGGCTTTTCCCTGAGGTCAAGGCCTCGGGGGCCTCGTCATTCGAGGTGGTGCCCGCGTGACTCATGGGAGCCAGGAGAAATGGAGGCGACACATGCATTGTCCATTCTGTCGTCATCCAGACACGCGGGTCATCGACAGCCGTTCGACCGAGGACGGCGCGGCGATCCGCCGCCGGCGCACCTGTCCCGAATGCGGGCGCCGGTTCACCACCCAAGAGACGGTCCTGCTGATGGTGAGCAAGCGCAGCGGGGTGACCGAGGCGTTCTCGCGGGACAAGGTGATCGCCGGAGTGCGGCGGGCGTGCCAGGGCCGGCCCGTCAGCGAGGATTCGCTGGCGCAGCTCGGCCAGCGCGTCGAGGAGAGCATCCGGGCGACCGGGTCGGCCGAGATCCCGGCTCACCAGGTGGGGCTGGCGATCCTGGGGCCGCTCCGCGAGCTGGACGAGGTGGCCTACCTTCGGTTCGCCTCCGTCTACCGCAGCTTCGAGACGCTCACCGACTTCGAGGAAGAGATCGAGCAACTGCGGGCGGCCAGAGCCGCCAAGGAAAGCTGAACCGACCGGACACCGCGGTCCGCGGGCCGGAAGGCCGAGGACCATGGTGGCCCCTGCGCCGGGGGATGCGAACGGCGTGACGATGTGTTTCCGACACGAGGGCTCCGCGGAGCCCCGGAAGGGGGAGATCATGACGGAGACGGTGAGTGGCTCAGTGGGGCGCGGGGGCAAGCGGCCCCACAAGGGCTTGAAGATCAAGCGCATCCACACCACGCCCGGTGTGCACCCGTACGACCAGGTGCGCTGGGAGCACCGTGATGTCGTCATGACCAACTGGCGGGACGGCTCGGTCAACTTCGAGCAGCGTGGCGTCGAGTTCCCCGACTTCTGGTCGGTCAACGCCGCCAACATCGTCACCACCAAGTACTTCCGGGGCGCCGTCGGCACGGCCCAGCGCGAGGTCAGCCTCAAGCAGCTCGTCGACCGGGTCGTGGGCGTCTACACCCGCACGGGGCGCGAGCACGGCTACTTCGCCTCCGAGGAGGACGCCGAGATCTTCGACCACGAGCTGAAGCACGCTCTGGTCCACCAGGTCTTCAGCTTCAACTCGCCGGTGTGGTTCAACGTCGGGACCGCCTCGCCGCAGCAGGTCAGCGCCTGCTTCATCCTCGCGGTCGACGACCAGATGGAGTCGATCCTCGAGTGGTACAAGGAAGAGGGTGTGATCTTCAAGGGCGGTTCCGGCTCCGGGGTCAACCTCTCCCGCATCCGCTCCAGCAAGGAGTTGCTGTCGAGCGGCGGCACCGCCAGCGGCCCGGTGTCGTTCATGCGCGGCGCCGACGCCTCCGCCGGCACCATCAAGTCGGGTGGCGCCACCCGCCGCGCGGCCAAGATGGTCGTCCTCGACGTCGACCACCCCGACATCGAGGAGTTCATCGAGACGAAGGCGCGCGAGGAGGACAAGATCCGCGCCCTCCGCGACGCCGGGTTCGACATGGACCTCGGTGGCAAGGACATCGTCTCCGTCCAGTACCAGAACGCCAACAACTCCGTCCGGGTCTCCGACGAGTTCATGCGCACCGTCGAGGCGGGCGGCAAGTTCGGGCTGCGCGCCCGGCTGACCGGCGAGGTCATCGAGGAGGTCGACGCCCGGTCGCTGTTCCGCAAGATGGGCAAGGCCGCCTGGGAGTGCGCCGACCCCGGTGTCCAGTACGACGACACCATCAACGACTGGCACACCTGCCCGGAGACCGGCCGCATCACCGCGTCCAACCCCTGCTCCGAGTACGTCCACCTGGACAACTCGTCCTGCAACCTCGCCAGCATCAACCTGCTGAAGTTCCTGCGCGAGGACGACACCTTCGACGTCGAGAGCTTCGTCAAGCTCACCGAGCTGATCATCACGGCGATGGACATCTCGATCACCTTCGCCGACTTCCCCACCGAGAAGATCGCCGAGACCACCCGGGCGTACCGCCAGCTCGGCATCGGCTACGCCAACCTCGGCGCGCTGCTGATGGCCACCGGCCACGCCTACGACTCCGAGGGCGGCAGGTCGGTCGCCGCGGCGATCACCAGCCTCATGACGGGCGCCTCCTACCGCCGCAGTGCCGAGCTCGCCGCGATCGTCGGGCCCTACGACGGGTACAAGCGCAACGCCGAGCCCCACAAGAGGGTGATGCGCAAGCACGCCGCGGCCAACGACGACCTGCGCGCCAACGACGGCCTCGACCGGCCGATCCTGGCCGAGGCGACCAAGCAGTGGCAGGAGTGCCTGCGCCTCGGCGAGAAGCACGGCTACCGCAACGCCCAGGCCTCGCTGCTCGCCCCGACCGGCACCATCGGCCTGATGATGGACTGCGACACCACCGGCATCGAGCCCGACCTGGCGCTGGTGAAGTTCAAGAAGCTCGTCGGCGGCGGGTCGATGCAGATCGTGAACCAGACGATCCCGCGCGCGCTCAAGCAGCTCGGATACCAGCCGGAGCAGGCCGAGGCCATCGTCGAGTACATCGCCGACCACGGTCACGTCATGGACGCCCCCGGGCTCAGGCACGAGCACTACGAGGTGTTCGACTGCGCCATGGGCGAGCGGGCGATCGCCCCGATGGGACACGTCCGCATGATGGCGGCCACCCAGCCGTTCCTGTCGGGCGCCATCTCCAAGACCGTCAACCTGCCCGAGTCGGCCACCGTCGAGAACATCGAGCAGGTCTACCTTGAGGGCTGGAAGCTCGGGCTGAAGGCCCTCGCGGTCTACCGCGACAACTGCAAGGTGGGCCAGCCGCTCTCGATCGCCAAGAAGACCGAGGAGAAGGCCGCGGAGAAGGCCGCGGAGCCGGTCGTCCAGATCGTGGAGGTGCCGAGGCCGAAGCGCCGCCGCCTGCCGAACCAGCGGCCGAGCACCACCACCCGTTTCACCGTCGGCGGTGCCAAGGGCTACATGACGGCGTCGTCCTACCCCGACGACGGCCTCGGCGAGGTCTTCCTGAAGATGTCCAAGCAGGGCTCGACCCTGGCCGGTGTCATGGACGCCTTCTCGGTGGCGATCTCGGTGGGCCTGCAGCACGGCGTCCCGCTCGACACGTTCGTCAGCAAGTTCGTGAACATGCGCTTCGAGCCGGCGGGCATGACCGACGACCCGGACGTGCGCATGGCGGCCTCGGTGGTCGACTACATCTTCCGCCGCCTGGCCCTCGACCACCTGCCGTACGACGAGCGGGCGGCCCTCGGCGTCTTCTCGGCGGCCGAGCGCGCGGCGCAGCAGCGCGGTGAGGACCCCCAGGCGTCCCAGGAGGTCATCATCGACACCGCCGCCCTCGCGCAGTCGGCGCCCATAGAGGAGAAGCACGAGGAGAAGCCGGAGGACAAGGCGGCCGGGGACAGGCCCGCGGCCGGCGGTCCCGCCGCCGGCGTGACGGCCACCCCCGTCGAGTCCTCCTCGCGCGGGAACGGCTCCGCGGCGGCGCTCGAAAGCCACCAGGGCCGCACGGCCGACGCGCCGCTCTGCCTTACCTGCGGCACGAAGATGCGCCCGGCCGGTAGCTGCTACGTCTGCGAGGGCTGCGGCAGCACCAGCGGCTGCAGCTGAGTCAGGCCGTAGCGGTCCGCTGCACCACAT
>NZ_BAAAZR010000006.1:119859-215865 GCF_039537005.1 Sphaerisporangium flaviroseum
GTGACACACCTCACCGGCGGCCCGGGCGCGGCCGGGCACCGCGGAGACGAAGGTCTGACCGGCCGCTGGGCCGAGTGCGTCCTTCGGGCCGGGGGCGAGTGGGCCGCCTCTCGAAGAGGGGGCCGATTCCTGCAAGACCGCGGTGGCGGCGGCGGCCTAGCATGCCGGACATGAGCGTCACCGCCGTTCAGGTCGTCCCGCCGGATCCCCATGCCGGTCATCACGCTCACGGCGGGACGGCGGCGACGAACGCACACCCACCGATGGGACGAGGATCGACATGAAAGCGCATCTTGACGTCGTCGGCATCATCGTCGAGGACATGGCCCGCTCCCTGGCCTTCTACCGCCGGCTCGGGCTGGACCTGCCGCCGGAGGCCGACGAGCAGCCGCACGTCGAGTTCGTGCTGCCGGGCGGGCTGCGGCTCGCCTGGGACACGGTCGAGACGATCCGCTCCTTCGACTCCGAGTGGCAGCGGCCGAGCGGCGGGAACCGGATGTCCCTGGCGTTCCGCCTCGACAGCCCGGCCGACGTGGACGCGCTCCACGACACACTCGTCTCGCTCGGCCACGAGAGCCACAAGGCGCCCTGGGACGCCTTCTGGGGCCAGCGGTACGCCGTCGTCCACGACCCCGACGGCAACACCGTCGACCTGTTCTGCCCGCTGCCCGAGAGGTGACCTCGGCGTTCAACGTCGGGATCACCATAGGCCCCGTGGCTCGGGGGGCCGGCCATCGCGGCGGGCCTGGGGTACGCCTCCGTCGCCTGGACCGGCGCGGCGCGGGGCGTGGTCACGCTCGGCTCGGTCGTGCTCGCCTCCGCGCCGCGCCGTGTCCCCGCGACTTCCCTCAACGCGAAGACGGGAGTATGGCCGGCCTCGAAGAGATCCGGTGGCGCGTGACCGTCATGCTGAGCAGTCCAAGGGCGGCGGGTACGAGCAGGTAGGCGCCGCAGGAGGCCAGCACGGCCAGGGTGAAACGGTGGCGGCGACCGCCGCCTTGCGCCGCTTTCCGGTGAGCAGGCGGATGGCGGCGGCGCAGCCGGCGAAGGTGACGGCGGCCAGACCGGCCGACGTGGCCCGCATGAGCGCGTCCAGGTCCAGCCCGTAGAGCAGGATGACCAGCGTCATCAGGGCCGTCAGCGCGCCGGGCAGCGCGAGACCGCGACCGGCCACCGCACCGGCCGCCAGTGGCCGTGGCAGCGCGCCCTCACGGGCGAGGGCCACGCCGAGCCGGGCCGCGCCCGCGATGTAGGTGTTCACGGCGCCGAAGGTCAGGAAGACGGCCGCCACGCCCACGATCGGATGGGCGGCCGGGCCGATCCCGAGTTCCAGCAGCGCGGTCAGCGGCACGGCCATGATCTCTGTGCAGGTGCGCCCGCTCAGCCGCACGGTCATCCAGACCTTCAAGGACTCCGTCAGCAGGCTTCCCGAGGTGCTGAGCGTCTTCGTGCTGTCCGGCGGCGACGATTTCCTGCTGCACGTGACGGCGCAGGATCTCGACCACCTGCACTCGTTCCTGCTGGACCGGTTGAGCAAGCGCAAGGAGATCGTGGGCTTCCGCACGTCCATGGTCTTCCAGCGCGTGCACAACACGGTGATCAGCCGGCTTCCGGATCCCGCCGCGCCCGGCCGGTCCTGACCCGCGGCCCCAGCAGGACTCGCCGCCGCGCGACGAGTACGTGCTGACGGAGCCGGCCCCGGTCTGAGGTGCGAGCGGGACGACCCCGTCAGCGTCCGATGCGGGCCCCCGCCGGCTGCTGGTCCCACTGCTCTTACCTGGCCTCATGTGGTGCCTGCTCCTTACACTGGGGCGGTCGTCGGGCGTGGAGGTGGCCGGTGGGCCGGTGGATCGAGGTGGGGGACCGTGCCTGGGTGCGGCGGCATGCCGAGCTCGACCTCTCGCTCGGCCTGGTGGTGGGCGACCGCGCCTGCCTGGTGATCGACACCGGTGCCCACGAGGCGCAGGGCGCGGAGTTCGCGGCCGCGATCCGCGAGCTGACCGGGCTGCCGTGGTCGGTGGTGCTGACCCACTCGCACTTCGACCACAGCTTCGGCACGGCGGCGTTCGGAGAGTGCCCGGTCTGGGCGCATCCCGCCTGCCGGGCCGACCTCGCGGAGACCGGCGAGGCGCAGAGGTCCGTCTGGGCCGAGCGTTACCGCGAGCAGGGCAGGCCGCAGGAGGCCGAGCGCATCGCCGCCGCGCGCCTGGTGCTGCCCGGCCGGCTCGTCGGCGGCACCGCCGACATCGACCTCGGCGGCCGCCTGGTGCGGCTCGCGCACCCCGGCCCCGGGCACTCCGGCCACGACCTGGTGGCGCACGTGCCCGACTCGGCGCTGCTCTTCGCCGGAGATCTGGTGGAGCAGGGCGCGCCGCCGTCGTTCGGCGACGCGTTCCCCTCGGCGTGGCCGGCGGCGCTCGACCAGGTGCTCGGCTACGGCGCGCGTACGGTGGTCCCGGGTCACGGCGAGCCGGTGGACACCGCGTTCGTCGAGCGGCAGCGAGCGGAGCTGGCGGAGGTGGCCGAGCTCTGCCGGGCGGCCGGCGCAGGCGAGATCGCGGTGGCCGAGGCGCTCGCCCGCTCGCCGTACCCGGAGGACTTCACCCGGGAGGCACTCGGCCGGGCCGCCGCGACGGCGTGACCGGCGATGCGGGCCGGTGCGGTCAGGCGGCGGGGGTGGAGCCGCCCCGGCGCGGGAAACGGATGACGTTGCGACCGGTGTACGCCTGGAGGTGGACCACCTTGGTGTCCGGGGACGGTGTCGGGCGGTGTGCCGTCCGTATGTCGCGCACTTTGTGACGTGGAACGTACGCGGGCACCACCGCAAGCCTTCTCATCGAGCCCCCCGGCCGTGATGAATGTGTTACGCGAGATGTCTACAGAAGTCGGCGTAAGACTATTGTAAAAAGCTCTAGTACGGCAGAGTCCGTCCGGACGGCGATCGCAGATCGAGCAGGAACGGCCTGCTGGTGCGACGACCCGCGCGGGGCCGGGCGATTCTGATGCGCCTCATCGCTCTCTCCCTCCGGTCATGGACCGAGTGCCTGAGCAGACTATTGCTCGCGCCGCTTGACGTCCTCTTGTTAAGCGGTTGCACCCTCGGTCCGCCGACCGGCCGTCTCTCCTCCCTGCGCGGACGCGTGGCCACGCCGTACGGGGCGGCTCGCGCCGTCCGTCGTCCGGATCACCGCGAAGCCGCCCGGCGGGAGACGAAGGAGGCCGCCGGCCGTGGCCCCGGTGACGAGGTCGGTCCCGGTCGCCGCGATCTCCTGCTCTGCGGCCGTGTGGTTGAGCGCGAACAGCCAGCATGTCCCGCCGTCGACGCGCCGTACCAGCTCGACCCCGGCGGGAGCGGGCGCGGCGGGAAGGCCCGCGCGGGACAGGACCCGCGCGTAGGCGTCGTCGTCCAGCCGGGTGGAGAGGTAGAACGCCTGACCGGCGCCGTGGGCGTGGCGGGTGACGGCGGGCAGGCCGTCGAGCACGCCGCCCTCGTACCGGGCCAGGGCGGTCGCGCCCCGCGACTCGACGCGCTCGCTCCAGATCTCGCCGGTCACCACGTGGCCGCCCCGGCCACCGGCGGCATCCTCCCCGTCGTCCATGCGGATCGGCACGGGTTCGGCGAGGGGGAGGAACTCCTCCACCCAGATGCCGAGGAGGTCGCGGAGCGCCCCCGGGTAGCCGCCGAGCCGCACCCGGGCGTGCTCGTCGGCGACGCCGCTGAGGAAGGAGACGACCAGCGTGCCGCCCTGCTCGACGTAGGCGGTGAGGTTCCGTGCGGCGGCGTCGGAGACGAGGTACAGGCTGGGGACCAGCACCATGGCATATGCCGATAAATCGTGTGAAGGGTGGGCGAAGTCGGTGGTGGCGCCGTTGCGCCACAGCACCCGGTGAGCCTGGTGGAGCGCGTCCAGGTATCGCACGTCGGACGAGGGGAACCCGGGGGACTCCACGGCCCACCACGACTCCGGGTCCCAGAGGATCGCCACGTCCGCCGGGACGGCCGCGTCACGGGCGGCCTCGGCCAGGTGCGGGAGCACGCCGCCGAGCTCGCGGATCTCCCTGAAGATCCGGCCGCCGGGGCCGGCATGCGGCACCATCCCGCCGTGCCACAGCTCGGAGCCGCCGCGGGACGCCCGCCACTGGAAGAACATCGCCCCGCGCGATCCCCGGGCGACGTGCTGGAGGCTGTGCAGGGCGATCTCGCCGGGCCGTTTCGACCGCATGCGCGTGCCCGTGTAGACGATCCCGGCCGCCTGCTCCATCAGCAGCCACGGCCGCCCGCCCGACCACGCGCGGGCCAGGTCGGCGGCGAAAGCGGTCTGCTCGGCCGCGTGCTCGGGATCGTCCGGATAGTGGTCGATCGCGACGAGGTCCACCTCGCCCGCCCACTCCCAGTTGTCGACCGGGACCCAGCCGCCGAACACGAAGTTGGTGGTCACCGGCACATCGGGCGTCAGCTCCCGGAGCACCGCCTTCTGGGCACGGTAGTGGGCGAGCATGGCGGCGGACAGAAAGCGGCGGAAGTCGAGCGCCTGCGAGGGGTTCGGCAGGTACTGCGTGGCGCGGGGCGGTGTGATCTCTTCCCAGTCCGTGTAGTGCTGGCTCCAGAAGGCGGTGGTCCAGGCGTCGTTGAGGGCGTCGAGGGAGCCGTGCCGCGCTCGCAGCCACGCGCGGAAGGCCGCCGCCACGTGGTCGCAGTGGCACCAGGTCCCGTACTCGTTGTGGACGTGCCACATGGCCAGCGCCGGATGCTCCCGGTAGCGCTCGGCCAGGGCGCGGGCGATCCGCACCGACGCCGCCACGTAGGCCGGAGCGCAGACGCAGTAGGTGTCACGGCTGCCATGGGAGAGCCGCGTGCCGTCGCCGGACACCGGCAGGGCGTCGGGATGGGCCAGGCCGAACCACGGTGGGGGAGAGGCGGTGGGCGTGGCCAGGGCGACCTTGACGCCGCCGGCGTGGAGCAGGTCGAGCACGCGATCGAGCCGGCCGAAGGTGAAGCGGCCCGGCGAGGGCTCCAGCCGGGCCCAGGAGAACACACCGACGGTGACGAGCGTGACGCCGGCCTCGCGCATGAGCGCGACGTCCTCGTGCCAGACCTCCTCGGGCCACTGCTCGGGGTTGTAGTCACCCCCGTAGCAGAGCCCGTCCATCCCCCTCGGCCATCGCATGCCCGGCGTCCCCGCTCGTCGCTCCGGCCCGCCGAGCGGTTCGGAATTCGTACGGCCATCAAACTAAGTACGGCCGAGGGGTGCTGTCAACGCCCGGCCCGCCGGACCGCCGTGACGTTGACGTTTGTTCGTATAGTCGGCAAACTAATTCCCCTGAGTACCTTCCTCGTGTCTTACAGGAGCGCCGCAATGCCGTACCGTCCCCCTCTGATCGCGCACGAGTACTTCAGTGCGGACCCGCCGGAGCTCCCGGTGCGCGCGCAGGGAGAGCAGGGCCTGTCGGCGCTGGTCCGTGCCGAGTTGATGGCCGCCGACGGGCAGGGGGTGACCTTCAAGGCGTCGACCTCGGCGGAGGAGGTGCTGGTCGTCCAGGTGGCCGTCGCCGGTGAGGGCGTCATCCGCGTCAAGCTCGGCGAGGACTCCGAGGCGCGCACCCGTTCCGCCCGGGTCATCGAGATGGTGCACCCTGGCGAGTTCGCCGGGGCACGGGTCGAGACCGGTGACGAGCGGATCGTCGTGGACGCCGGGGCCGTACGGGCGGAGATCACCCTCGACCCCTGGCACCTGCGGTTCACCGATGCGGACGGCCGCCTGCTCACCGAGCAGGACCCGGGTCACGTGGACATCAGCGGCCGGCTGCGGACGCTGCCGTTCGGGCGCTCCCGCGCCGGCGGCGCGACGGTGGCGTACCAGGAAAGCCTGGTGGCACAGCCCGACGAGCACTTCGGCGGGTTCGGCGAGAAGTTCACGCCGCTGGACAAGCGCGGCCAGCGTCCGCTTATGTGGAACTTTGATGCTTTCGGCGCTGAATCGGAGCGCTCATATAAGAATGTCCCCTTTTTTGTGTCCAGCCGGGGCTACGGGCTGCTCGTGGACAGCGGCATGCCGGTGGAGTTCGACGTCTGCCGCTCCACCCACAGCTGTGTCGAGATCGTCGTGCCGGACGACCTGATCGACTACTACGTGATCGCGGGCCCGGGAGTCCCTGAGATCCTCGCACGGTACGACCGGCTCACCTGCGCCCCGGCGCTGCCGCCCAAGTGGGCCTTCGGGAGCTGGATCTCCTCCGGCTTCTTCAAGGACACCCAGCAGCGGGTGCTGGAACGAGCCAGGAGGATTCGCGGCAAGGGCATCCCCTGCGACGTCCTCCACCTCGACTGCTACTGGCAGGTCGACGGGCACTGGTCCGACCTCAGGTGGGACCCGGAGAGCTTCCCCGACCCCGACGGCATGCTCGCCACGCTCAAGGAGCAGGGCTTCGAGGTCTGCCTGTGGATGAACCCGTACATCTCCCACCTCAGCCCGGCCTTCACCGAGGCATCCGCAGCGGGATATTTCCTGACAAATCAGGATGGTGAGGTCTACGTCGCGGACTCCTGGCACGGCTCCTACCCCGCCTGCGGCATCGTCGACTTCACCCACCCCGGCGCCGTGGAGTGGTTCAAGGGCCTGCTGCGCCCGCTCCTCCGGCAGGGGGTCGCCGTCTTCAAGACCGACTTCGCCGAGGGCGTCCCGAGGGACTCGGTGGCGTCCAACGGGATGAGCGGCACCGAGTTGCACAACGTGTACTCGCTGCTGTTCAACGACGTGGTCTCCGACGTGACCCGCGAGGTCAACGGGCACGGCATGGTCTGGGCGCGCTCGTCCTTCCTCGGCGGCCAGCGGCACGCGGCCCAGTGGGGCGGCGACACCTACACCTCCTACCCCGCCATGGGCAGCACGATCCGGGGCGGCCTCTCGCACGGGTTGTCGGGCATCCCGTTCTGGAGCCATGACGCGGGCGGCTTCACCGGCACCCCGACCGACGACCTGTACGTCCGGTGGGCGCAGTTCGGCGCGCTCTCCCCGCTGGTCCGCTTCCACGGCACCACCAGCCGCGAGCCGTGGGAGTTCCCCGAGGTGGAGCACCTGGTCGTCGAGGCGATCAGGCTGCGTTACCGGCTCATGCCCTACATCTACTCGGCGGCGGTCGAGGCGGCCAGGACCGGTGCCCCGATGATGCGCGCGTTGTGCGTGGACCACCCGGACGACCCGGTGGCCTGGCAGGCCGACCTGGAGTACCTCCTCGGTCCCGACCTGCTCGTGGCCCCGATGACCACACCGGAGGGCACCCGACAGGTCTACCTTCCCGCCGGGGAGTGGGTGGACTACTGGACCCATGAGGTCCACGCCGGTGGCCGCTACATCCCGGTCACCAAGCCGCTCGACCGGATCCCGCTGTTCGTACGGCACGGCGCGCTGATCCCGGTGACCGAGGTCGGGGACTCGGTCGGCGCCGACCCGTTCGCCCGGGTCACCGTCGTCAGCTACGGCGGCGAGGGCCGCACCACCATCAGAGACGTCGACGGTGACACGACGGTCACCGCCGCCCGGGACGGCGACGTGCTGCGCGTCCATGTCTCCGGCTCCAAGCAGATCGCCAACGTCGAAATCGCTCCCGTCGCCGGCGCCCCTGCCACGGTCGTCGTCGACTAGCAACCCCCTGGAGAAACACCATGTCCAAGATAGGGATCGTCGCCGCGTTGGCCGCGGCGGCGCTGACACTCGCCGCCTGCGGCTCATCGGGTTCCACGGAACCGGGCGGCGGGAGCGGTACGGCCGAGGCGAAGACGCTGACGCTCTGGCACTACGAGGGGGCCACCAGCGCGATGGGGGTCGCCTGGGCGGACGCCATCAAGCAGTTCGAGGCGAGCCATCCGAACGTCAAGGTGAAGTTCGAGGAGAAGGGCTTCGAGCAGATCCAGAAGACCGCCGGCATGGTGCTGGGATCCGACCAGGCGCCCGACCTCATGGAGTACAACAAGGGCAACGCCACCGCCGGCCTGCTGTCGAAGCAGGGGCTGCTGACGGACCTGAGCGGCGAGGTGGCCAAGCGCGGCTGGGACAAGCTCCTGAGCCCCAGCCTCCAGACCACGGCCCGCTATGACGACAGGGGCGTCATGGGCTCGGGCAAGTGGTTCGGTGTCCCGAACTACGCCGAGTACGTCATGGTCTACTACAACAAGGACGCCTTCGAGAAGCAGGGCATCACGGTCCCGACGACCTACGACGAGTTCACCGCGGCCCTCGACAAGTTCGTCAAGGCGGGCATCACGCCCATCGCCGTCGGCGGTGCCGAGTACCCGGCGCAGCAGATCATGTACCAGCTCGCGCTCAGCAAGGCGCAGCGGCCCTGGGTGGACGCCTTCCAGCTCTACAAGGGCAAGACCGACTTCCACGGTCCCGAGTTCACCTACGGCGCCACCACCTTCGCCGACTGGGTGAAGAAGGGGTACATCAGCAAGGACTCGGCGGGGATCAAGGCCGAGGACATGGGGGTCTCGTTCATCTCCGGCAAGTTCCCGATCATGGTGTCGGGAAGCTGGTGGTACGGGCGCATGAGCTCTGAAATCAAGGACTTCAAGTGGGGCACGTTCCTGTGGCCGGGCAACCAGCTGAGCGCCGGCTCCAGCGGCAACCTCTGGGTCGTGCCGGAGAAGTCCAAGAACAAGGACCTCGCCTACGACTTCATCGACATCACGATGAAGAAGGACATCCAGAACAAGCTCGGCAACGCGGGCGGCGTCCCGGTCGCGGCGGACCCCTCGGCGATCACCGACGAGAAGAACAAGGAACTGATCGAGAACTTCAACAAGCTCTCGGCCCAGGACGGCCTCGCGTTCTATCCCGACTGGCCCGCCCCCGGCTACTACGACACCATGGTGGCCGGCGTCCAGGAGCTGATCAACGGCAGCAAGGCCCCGGACAAGGTCCTGGACGAGCTCGCGCAGCCCTACAACGACAACCTCGCCGACATCGGCAACTGACGCACGGCGCCCTCGCCCGAGGTGAGGCGCCGTGCCGTGGTGACGCATTCATCCGGATAAATCCGGATGGCACTGATGAAACACCATGCACGTAGAGGAGGGACGGCGGGCCTCCGTCGCCGGAAGGCGGCGGGGCCCCGCCGAAGTATCGATGGCAGTTCACGCTCCGGCGACGAGGCCGGTGACGGACCGGATGCCCGAGCCGGTCCGGCGCTTCCGCAAGTGCGCGGGGTACTGGGTCTACCTGGTGCCCAGTGCCGTGCTCTTCCTCGTGGTCATCGTCGTGCCGTTCCTGATGAACATCGGGACGAGCTTCACCAGGTGGAGCGGTGTCGGCACCCCCAAGTGGACCGGGCTCGACAACTACCGGCGGCTGCTGGCCGACGAGACCTTCTGGGCCTCGTTCACGCACAACGTCGCGCTGATCGTGGCGATGGCGATCGTGCCGACCATCCTTGGGCTGATCCTCGCCGCGGCGCTGTTCGACTACATCGGCAAGAGATTCGGCGCCCGTACGGCGAGCGCGCTGCGGGCCGCGTACTACCTGCCGCAGGTGCTGCCGGTGGCGGTCGCCGGAGTGGTGTGGGGCTGGATGCTGCACCCTTCGTACGGCGCGCTCAACGACGTGCTGAAGTCGGTGGGCCTCGGCTCGCTGGCGCAGAACTGGCTGGGCGACCCCGACATCGCCCTGGCCACCGTGATGGCCATCATGATCTGGTTCCAGCTGGGCTACCCCGTGGTGATCTTCATGGCGGGGCTGCAACGCGTGGACCCCGCGCTGTACGAGGCCGCGGAGATCGACGGCGCCTCGTGGTGGCAGCGGTTCTGGAACATCACGGTCCCGCAGATCAGGCCCGAAATCTTCGTCGTGCTGCTGACCTGCACCATCGCCGCCCTCAAGATCTTCGGGCCGATCTTCGTGCTCACCAGGGGCGGCCCCGGCAAGGCCACGATCGTGCCGTCCTACTTCAGCTACCAGAACTTCTTCGAGAAGGCCAACGTCGGCTACGGCTCCGCCATCGCCACCGTCCTCGCGATCCTCATCGTGATCGTCACCTTCCTCTTCCTGCGGGTCCAGGAGCGCAAGTCATGACATCCCTTCCGGCGCCCCAGGCGGGCACGGGGCGACAGGCGGGACAGGGCCGGCCGGCCGCGTCCGCCGGGTCCGCCGGTCACGTCCGCGGCCGTGCCCACCGCGCTCCCGGCACCGGCACCGGTCCCGGCCGGTGGGCGATCCTCGCCGCGCTCGTCGTGCTCGCCGTCGTGATGCTCCTGCCGTTCCTGATCGTCACCCTCAACGCCGTCAAGACCCCCGCCGAGTACTCCTCGAACGGGCCGCTGAGCCTCCCGCACGGCATCCACCTCGACGGCATCATCGACTTCTGGAACCGCGTCGACTTCGGCCGCAAGCTCCTCAACAGCCTTCTGATCAGCGCGGCGGTCGCGGTGCTGGCCGTGGTCCTGTCGGTGCTCAACGCCTACGCCCTCGGCATCGGGCGGGTGCGTGGCCGGCTGTGGATCCTCGTGCTGTTCCTGGTCGCCAACACGCTCCCGCAGGAGGCTCTCGCCTACCCGCTCTACTACCTGTCCAAGGAAGTGGGGCTGTACGACAGCCGGCTCGCGGTGATCATCATCTTCACCGTCGTGCAGGGGGCCTTCGGGACGTACCTGCTGTCGGCCGTGCTCGGCGACTTCCCGAGGGAGATCATCGAGGCCGCCGCCATGGACGGCGCGAGCCGGTGGCGCGTGCTGTGGCGGATCGTCGTGCCGATCAGCAGGCCCACGCTGAGCGTCCTGGCGATCTTCTTCTTCATCTGGACGTGGAACGAGTTCTTCCTGCCACTGATCTTCCTGATCTCCAACGACAACCAGACCGTGCCCGTCGCGCTCGGCGTGCTGCAGGGCGACAAGATGATGGACGCCACCATGTCCAGCGCATCGGCGCTGCTCGGCATCATCCCTGCCGTGGCGTTCTTCCTGATCTTCCAGCGGACGCTGACCCGCGGCGTCACCGTCGGCGCCATCAAGTAGGGCGGCCGTCGCCACGCCGTCACGGTGCACCCGTACCAGCCCATGTCCGTACCGACCAGAGTCCGAGAACCCGCGTCAACCACCTGACCTGGAGGCGCTATGTCCCTGCGACGACCGTTATGGCTGGCGGCCGTCTTCGGCCTGCTGACGACGCTGCTGGCGGCCCCCGCCACAGCGGCCGAAGACCCGCCCTTCCGTGACCCGTCCCTCCCGCTCAACCAGCGCGTCGACGACCTGCTCGGCCGTCTCACGCTTGACGAGAAGATCTCCCTGCTGCACCAGTCCCAGGCGGCGATCCCGCGCCTCGGCGTTCCGTACCACAAGAACGGCACCGAGGCCCTGCACGGCGTGGCCTGGTCCAACGACAACGCCAACAACTGGGCCCAGACCTTCGCCGGCGGAACGGTCTTCCCCCAGGCCGTCGGCCTGGCCAGCACCTGGGACCCCGAACTGATCAAGAGGGTCGGCTCGGCCGTCGGCGACGAGGTGCGCGGCTACAACTCCATCGACCCGGTCGTGTGGGGCACCCAGGTGTGGGCGCCCGTGGTCAACCTGCTGCGCGACCCGCGCTGGGGCCGCAACGAGGAGGGCTACTCCGAGGACCCGCTGCTCACCGGCGCGATCTCCATCGCCTACGGCAAGGGGTTGCAGGGCGACGACCCGCGCTACCTGAAGACCGCCCCGGTCCTGAAGCACTACCTGGCCAACAACAACGAGTACCAGCGCAGCCTCACCTCGTCCAACCTGCCGCCCAGGGTGAGGCACGAGTACGACGAGGCCGCGTTCAAGCCGGCCATCTCCGCCGACGCGGCCACCGGCGTGATGGGGTCCTACAACCTGGTCAACGGGCGGCCCAACACCGTCAACCCCGACATCGGCCGGCTGGTGCGCAGCTGGACCTCCAAGGACCTCTACAACGTCAGCGACGCGTGGGCCCCGCACGCGCTCACCGACCCCGAGCACTACTTCGACAACGAGACCGAGGCGTTCGCCGCGACGCTCAAGGCGGGCATCGACAGCTTCACCGTCGACGACAACAAGCCGGCCACGATGACCACGCTGATCAAGGACGCGCTCGCCAAAGGCCTGCTCGCGGAGGCCGACATCGACCGGTCCGTGCGCAACGCCCTGTCCGTCCGTTTCCGGCTCGGCCAGTTCGACCCGGACGGCGGCCCGTACGCCAAGATCACCAAGGAGGTCGTCAACAGCCCGGCCAACCAGAAGCTCAACCGCGAGACGGCCGGCAAGGCCATGGTGCTGCTGAAGAACACCGCCAAGACGCTCCCGCTCGACCCCGCGCGCACCAAGAAGGTCGCCGTCATCGGGCCGCTGCACGACACGCTGCTCAGCGACTGGTACGGCGGCAAGATGCCGTACCAGGTGACCCCGCTCGACGGCGTCAAGGAGCGGCTCGGCGCCGGGGCGACCGTGACCGGCACCGACGCCATGGACCGCGTCGCCCTCAAGGACGTCACCACCGGCAAGTACGTCACCGTCACGGGAACCGCCGATCCGGTCGTGGTCTCCGACGCCGCGCCCACCGCGGCCTCGCAGTTCGACGTCACCGACTGGACCGACGGGGTGGCCACCCTGCGCAACGTCGGCAACGGCAAGCTGCTGACCGGCAACTGGGGCACCTTCGCCGCCAACTCCGACACCCCCGGTGGCTGGTTCGTCCAGCAGCAGTTCAAGCTGGAGAGGCAGGCCGACGGCACCTTCCTGATCGCCTACGTTGGATATGAGATCAACGAAGGCTGGTGGGCGACCCCCGACCCGTACGTCACCGTGGGCGCGGGCGGCGTCCTCGGCATGGGTCCCAAGGACCAGGCGGCGCGTTTCGCCAAGGAGGTGCTCACCAGCGGTACGCGGACCGCCGCCGGCCAGGCCAGGGCCGCCGACGCGGCCGTCCTCGTGGTCGGCAGCGACCCGTTCGTCGCCGGCAGGGAGAACCACGACCGGACCGGGCTCGCGCTGGGCGAGAGTCAGCAGGACCTCATCGCCGCGGTGACCAAGGCCAACCCCAACACCGTGGTGGTCCTGGAGGACAGCTACCCGACGACCATCCCCAAGGTCAGGGAGGACCAGGTCGGCTCACTGCTGTGGACCACCCACGCCGGCGCGGAGACCGGGCACGCCCTCGCCGACGTGATCTTCGGCGACGTCAACCCCGCCGGGCGGCTCACCCAGACCTGGTACAAGTCGGAGGCCGGCCTGCCGAGCATCCTCGACTACGACATCACCAAGACCGGCCACACCTACCTGTACTACAAGGGCTCCCCGCTGTACGCCTTCGGCCACGGGCTCAGCTACACCACCTTCACCTACCAGGGGCTGAAGCTGAACTCCGGCTCGGTCAGGCCGGACGGCACGGTCACGGCGACCGTCAAGGTCACCAACACCGGCAGGCTGGAGGGCGACGAGGTGGTCCAGCTCTACACCCATCAGCGCACCTCGCGGGTCACCCAGCCGGTCAAGCAGCTGCGCGCGTTCCAGCGCGTGCGCCTCGCGCCGGGCCAGGCCAAGAACGTCACGCTGTCCTTCAAGGCCGCGGACCTGGCCCTGTGGGACGTCACCCGCGGCAAGTGGGCCGTCGAGAAGGCCACGCACGACGTCATGATGGGAAGCTCGTCCGCCGCCGTCCACCGGCGCGCGACGCTCGACGTGCTGGGCGAGAAGATCCCGCACCGCGACCTGTTCAAGCCGACCCGCGCCGCCGACTTCGACGACTACGCGGGCGTGGAGCTGGTGGACGAGACCAAGGCGTCCGGCGATGCGGTCGGCAAGACCGGCGCCGGTGACTGGATCGCGTTCAAGGACGCGGACCTGCGCACGGGCGCGACCGGCCTGACCGCGGGCGTCGCGGCCACCGCCGCCGGGAAGATCGAGGTCCGTCTCGGCTCGCCCACCGGCCGGCTCCTCGGCACCGCCCAGGTGCCGGCCACCGGCGGGATCTACTCCTACACCACGGTCACGGCCCCGCTGGCGAAGGCCGGCGGCGTCCACGACGTCTACCTGGTGTTCACCGGTGACATCCGGATCAGGGACTTCTCCCTGACCAGGTAGTGCGCCCGTCCCGGCGGCCGAACGGCGCTCCGGCCTTCCCTCATGGGAAGGCCGGGGCGCCCTTCCGCGTGGAGGGGTGGCGGTCTCCGCCGTCCGGGCGCCCGATCAACGATGAGCAATGGTCAATAGATCAGCCTTATTGAGGTGATGCATTGAGGTGACCAGCGCCTTTCCGGACGTGGCCGCGGAGTCGGGATTCGTGCCTCCGGCGAGGATCCGAGCTATTACGCTTGGTAGCGAATTGACTACGGAATGACTTCAGCGTTGTTCTGACGTCAGTGAGTCAGGTCTGGCCAGGTGTCGCGAGGGGACCTCATGACCAAAATGATCGACATCGACCCCGAGGAGTCGCCACGTGCTCGGTTCGCGTACGTGCTTCGCCACCACCGGTTGGCGGCGAAGCTCACCCAAAAGCAGCTAGCGCGGCGGATAGGCTTCTCCACCAGCGCCGTGGCCATGGTAGAGACCTCGAAGTTCCGCCCCTCGGAGCGGTTCGCCGAGCTGTGCGACGAGGTCTTCGGCCTGGAGGGCGTGATCGCCCGCCTCTACGCCGAGGTCTGGCCGCCTCCGCCCCCGGTGCCCGCGCACTTCCGCGACTGGGCGATCGAGGAACAGCGGGCGACGGCGCTGCGGCTCTGGTCTCCTCTGCTGGTGCCGGGGCTGCTGCAGACCGAAGCCTTCGCCCGGCGCGTCTTCGAGCGGGAGCCCGGGCTCACGGCAGAGGAGATCGAGGCCAGGGTCACGGGACGGATGCAGCGCCGGGCGATCCTCTCGCGGACGGATCCCCCCATGATCATGTGCCTGATCGACGAGGGGGTCCTGCACCGTCCGGTCGGCGGCGCCGAGGTCATGCGCGAGCAGCTGGAGTATCTCCTCCATATGGCACGGCACCCCCGCGTCACCATTCAGGTGGTGCCATATGCCGCGGAGGCCCTGTCAGGACTGATCGGTGCGTATGCCATTGCCGAAATGCGGGGTAATGCGTATACCGTGCGAGTGGAGTTCCAGCCCCGGGGACGGACGATAACCGACAGGACCACTATCACCGAGATAATCAATCGCTACGACGCCGTCCGGGCGGACGCCTATCCGCAACACCTGTCCTGCAAGCTCATTGAGGAAGTGGTGAAGCAGAAATGGACCTGACCCGTGCACGCTGGCGCAAGTCGAGTTGGTCCGGGGGAGACGGCGGCGAGTGTGTGGAGATAGCCGCGGACCTTCCCGGAGCCGTCGCCGTACGCGACTCCAAGTACCCCCACGGCCCCGCGCTGGTCCTCACGCCCGGCGAGTGGAGGGCGTTCGTCACCGGCGTCAGGTCCGGGCGGCTCCGTCACTGAGCCGACCCCCCGAGAGGGCCTGTGACGGCGTTTCCGCTCGTCAGTGCCGGTAAACCACTCGCATCATCGCCCGCATGGCCGCCCGCCTCGCCGCCGGTCGAGGCGGGCGGCCGCATCCGTCGAGGGGCCGCGTCCGCCATACGGTCGCGGTGGTGAGGAGCGCGACGATCGCGGGCCACGGCCAGTGATGAGAGAGGGGGCGAACCCCTCGCCGCGACCGGTGCCGGCCCTTGACAATTGATTCTCCCTATTGCTCAGAATAGGAGGCGCGTCTGATGATAGATGGCTTTCGGCTCCCATCTCCGCCTAGATGAATAAGGGACGCCTTTCCCCATCATTCGTTGAGTGCCGAAAAGCCCTATTGGGCAAGTGGGGTGCAGATCTGGCGATCAGGGCGCTCGGCACTTAGCGTAATGGTTATGAGCGATGTGTCACCGTCGCGCCCGGTGATCGCGGATGACGTCGACCTCATTCTGCGACCGGTCGGGCTTCCCCGCGCCGCCGCCCGACATGGAGGCGGCTTCGAGACGAGCCGCAGCGGCGACGCGGTGGAGGTGAGCTGGCGGGTGGAGGAGGGCCTGCGAACGGAGCATCCACGCCGAGATGTCAGCCCAGGGCCACTCCACCCGGCCGGCCGACCAGGATCCTCGGTGAGCGAAGTCCACGCGCCGGTGGCTCGCCGCGCGCGGTCAAAAGCCTGGTAGCCGGACCCTCAAATGTCTGCACGGAATGCCCGTCGGGGAGTCCCGTGCCACTCGTCCTGGGTAGCTCGGTAGATGAGCGCCTGGAGGGACGACTATGGCTACCTGCGAAGTATGCGGCAATGACTATGACATGAGCTTCGATATCCACACCAAGGGTGGAGTGCACACCTACGACAGCTTCGAATGCGCGATCCAAGGCATGGCGCCGACCTGCGAGCACTGTGGATGCCGGATCGTCGGCCACGGCGTGGAGGCCAGCGGCCACTGGTACTGCTGCGCCCACTGCGCGCGGGAGAAGGGCGTCTCGGAGATCGTCGACCGTGTCGGAGCGGCGACCCACTGAACCGGCGCGGTGCCCTTCTGGCGGATGCGGTCGCGGGGTGATCCACGGCCCGGAGCCCCCGCCCGGTCGCCGGGCGGAGGGCTCCTCGTGGGTGAGCGGGAGGCGCCTCAGCCCTTGACGGCGCCGATGATCACACCCTTGGTGAAGTGACGCTGGACGAACGGGTAGATGAACAGCACCGGGATCAGCGCTAGCGTCACGATGGACATCTGGATGGCCAGGCTCGGTGGCAGCGCCTCGCCCGCGATGGTGTTGCTCGTCTGGCCGACCACCAGAGCCTGGCCCTGCAGCACGTACTGGCGCAGGACGACCTGGAGTGGCCACTTGGCGCTGTCGTTGAGGTAGAGCACGGCGTTGAAGAACGAGTTCCAGTAGCCCACCGCGTAGAACATGCCGATCACCGCGATGACGCCCTTGGACATGGGGATCACGATGCGGCGCAGGATCAGCCACTCGCCGGCGCCATCGATGCGCGCGCTGTCGGTCACCTCCTGGGGGATGTTCATGAAGAAGGCCCGCATGACCACGAGGTTGAACGCCGTGACCGCCGACGGAAGGATGAGCGACCAGTAGCTGTCGATCAGCCCCAGCGAGCTGACCAGCAGGTAGTTCGGGATGATGCCGGGCCCGAAGAGGAACGTCAGCAAGATCATGAACAGCAGCGGCCGGTGGAACAGCGAGCCGGGCCGCGACAGCCCGTACGCGGCCAGCACGGTGGTGGTGAGGCTGATGGCGGTGCCGAGGCCGGTGACGCCGAGGCTGACCATGACGGCGCGGGTGACGACCCCGCCGGCGAACAGTTCCCTGTAGGCGCCGAGGGACAGCTCACCCGGGATCGACACCAGGCCGCCGGCCTCGGTGACGGTGTCCTGGGTCGACAGGCTCGTGAGCACCACCATGTAGATCGGGAACAGGACGCTCACCACGATGAGCGTCAGGAGCAGCGACTTGCCCAGCCGCCCGATGGCGCTCGGCCGCTCGTCCCAGATGGGACGTGAGGTGAATGTGGTCATGATCGTTTGTAGATCCCCTGTTCCCCGAACCGGTGGGCGATCTTGTTGGCGACGAGGATGAGCAGCAGCCCGACCAGGCCCTTGACCAGGCCCGCCGCCGCGCCGTAACTCCACTCGCCGGTGGTGAGCGTGCGCCAGTAGACGAAGGTGTCGAGCACCTCGGCCGCCTCCCTGCCGACCGCGTCGCGCTGGATGAAGAACTGCTCGAAGCCCACGTTGAGCGCGTCGCCCAGGCGCAGGATCAGCAGCAGGATGATGACGGGGCGAAGGCCGGGCAGGGTGATGTGCCACATGCGCTTCCACCGGCTCGCGCCGTCGACCGCCGCCGCCTCGTACAGGTTCTGGTTGATCGCCGCCAGGGCGGCGAGGAAGATGATCGTCCCCCACCCGGCGTCCTTCCAGATGGTCTCGGCGGTGAGCAGCAGGATGAACGTGTCGGGGTTGGTCATCACGTCGAAGCCCTCGTAGCCGTGGTCACGAAGGATCTGCGAAAGCAGGCCGGCCCCGCCCAGCATCTGCTGGAACAGCGTCACCACCAGCACCCACGAGAAGAAGTGCGGCATGTAGACGATGCCCTGGATGAACAGCCGCACCCGTGGCCGCACCACGCTGTCCAGCAGGATCGCCAGCACGATCGGGATGGGGAAGTAGAAGACGAGTTGGAAGGTGGTGATGCTCAGCGTGTTCAGCGTCGCGTCCCAGAAGCTCTGATCCTGCAGCAGCCACTGGAAGTTGCCGAACCCGATGAACGGGCTGTCCTTGATTCCGACGTAGGGGGAGTAGTCCTGGAAGGCGATGACGTTGCCGAGCAGGGGCACGTAGTGGAACACGACCAGCAGGCCGACCGCCGGAAGTGTCATCAGCAGCAGCGGCCAGTCGCGCCTGAGGCGGCTGAGAAACGGCCTTCTGTGCGGGATCGCCCGGGTGAAGGCCGCTTTTCTGGCCGCCCGGCTTGCCTTGGGGGTGTCCTTACGGACATTGTGGGGAGTGCCGGTCCCGGCGGGTGAGGTCAGGTCACCCGCCGGGCCGGTCCTCGCGTCCCTTCTCAGCACGCGTGCCATCCGGTTCCGTAGCGGCCGTCAGGCACGGCCGTTGTCCCGCAGGACCTTCATGTAGAAGTCCCGGGCCTCGTCGCCGCCGTCCCGCCGCCACTCGGCGACGATCTGCTTGACGTCGCTCACCGGCCGCCGGCCGCGCATGATGTCGGTGAACTTGTCCTCGGTCGGTATCTGGGCGCCCGACATCCTGGAGGGGCGCTGGTGCCGGATGCCGTCGAGCGGGGTCTTCTGGATGTACTGGAAGCTGTTGTTCTGCCACTCGATGTTGCCCTTGACCGCGTCGGGGAACATCACGTAGTCGGCGACGATGGGCCGGCCGCCGAGGAAGACGTACGAAGGCTGGGCCTCCTTGCGCCCGAGGTCGGTGAACTGCGGCACGCCCTCGGAGTCGCGGGTGAAGTGCTTGCCCTCGACGCCGTAGGTCGCGAGCTCGTACTCCTTGGTGCCGAACGGGGCGGCGCACCAGTTGAGGACGCCGAGGATCTCCTCGATCCGCGCCTTGCCGAGACCCTTCTTGACGAAGGTGAAGATCCCCGCCGGGCTGTTGTGGTACATGATCGGCGTGCTGCCGTCGTGGGAGAACAGGGGGACGGCGCCGATGGCGAAGTCCGGGTTCTTGCCCCGGTGCTGCTGGAGAAGCTCCTTCCACGCGCCGAGGCCGTCGCGATAGAAGAGGATCTGGCCGGAGGCGAACAGTTCCTTCTCGTTGGTGCCCTTGCTGCTGACGACGCTCGGATGGATGAGCTTCTCGTCGAACAGCTTCCGCATGAACGCGAGCATCTGCTCCCATTCGGGCGTCTCGTACTTGAAGGTGAGCTTGCCGCCCTCGTACCGCCACTCCTGCGGCACCTTGAAGATGGGCCACACCATCTCGTGGATGTCGCCGAACGCCCAGCGCTTGGCCTTGGGGTCGGTGATGCTCTTGCCGAGCTGGTACAGCTCGTCGGCGGTCTTGGGCAGGGTCCAGCCGCTGTTGGCGTCGAAGAGATCCTTGCGGTACAGCAGCGCGTACGGGAACGGCTCGGTGGGGAACGGGACGGCCATCAGCTTGCTGTTGAAGACCGAGAACGCCCAGGCCGCCGTGGGCAGGTTGGCCAGCATCGGGTAGGCCTTGACCTTGTCGCCCTGCAGGTAGGGCGTGAGGTCCTCGAAGGCCTTGTCGACGGCCATGTTGAAGTCGGCCATCTTCTCGATCTCCCACTGGGGGATGACCATGATGTCGGGAATGTCGGCCGCAGCCAGCCGGGCGGTCGCCTTGTCGGCGTAGGTGAGGCCGTCGGCGATCTGGAAGTCCACGGTGGCGCCGATGTCGGCGTTGCAGGCCTGGAAGTAGGTGTTGTCCGCGAGGCCGGGCGGTGGCGGGCCCCAGAGCGGTGTCATGGCCTTGAAGCTGCCGCCCTTACCCGCCGGGCCGGTGATCCCGTCCACGAGACTGGCCGGATATTTCAGGAAACCGCCGCCTACATCCGGGACCCCGGGGAGCTTGGAGATGGTGCCGGGGATGTCCGGCTTGACGGCCTGGAAGGGGACATGGGACGGGGTGAGGGTCGTGAGCTTGTCCGCGGCCGCGGCGGTGGCCCCTCCGCTGCCCGGCCTGCGCCCGGCGGGTGTGGAACAGCCGGTCAGCAGGCCGCCGCCGGCGAGCGTGGCGGCGCCGATGCCGACCAGGCCGAGGAATCCCCGGCGGCTGGGCCGCGCCTCGGGGGTGACGCCGTCCGGGGAGGACGTCATAGCGCGCTCCCCTCGTGGAGAGGGGCGCCGGGGATCGGGATCGAGCGGCCTGCGGGGGGTGTCAAGGCGTGCTCCCTTCGCGGGGACGGGCGTCAGGCGTGGGACTGGCTACAGGTGGTCTCACGGCGCGTTCCCTTCGTGCGGGTCAGCGGGGTGGCGGCTGTCAAGGGTGTTGGCAGACGCGGGGTCCGAGGTAGAGTTAGTTAGTCTTTCGACCAAACAAATTAGTCGAGGGCGACGAGCGCCACAAGGGACGGCCGGTGGCGTTCGCCTGGGTGGCGGTCACAGATTGATGACGTGGTCGAGATGGCACGCGCGACGAGGGAGCACAGGGGGGGACACATGACCACCTGCTCGACGATGCGGCATGATGAGCCCACCGGGGCTCAGCGGGAACGGGGCTGATTTTGATCAACACGCACACCGGCCCTCAACCGGCGGACTTCGCCGACGTCAGGGCCACCAACCTCGCGGTCGTCCTGCGGTTCGTGCGCGAGAACGCGCCCTGTTCCCGTGCCGACATCGCGGCGTCCACCGGGCTCAACAAGGCCACGGTGTCCAGCCTGGTCGCCGACCTCATCGACCGCCGCCTGCTGCGCGAGACCGGCCTCACCGAGAACCGCGTCGGCCGGCCCGCGACCATGCTGGTCCTCGACGGCTCGCCGTACGCCGCGATCGGCATCGAGGTGAACGTCGACTACCTGACCGCCGTGGCCGTCGACCTCTCGGGCGCCGAGCTGCTGTCGTGGCGGCGCTCCTTCCCCGGGGCGACGGCGACGCCCAACCAGGCCGTCGCCGCCGTGGCCGCGCTGGCCCGGCGGGTGCTGAACCGCATGGGCAAGGAGGCCCGCCAGGTGCTGGGCCTCACCGTCGCGGTGCCCGGCCTCGTCGACGTGAGCGGCTCCGTGCGCATCGCGCCGAACCTCGGCTGGCGGGACGTCGACCTCTCCGGTGACCTCGCCAAGGCGCTGCGCGACCCCGGCTTCCCGGTGCTGGTCGACAACGACGCCAACCTCGCCGTGCTCGCCGAGCACCGCTTCGGCCCGCACGGCGGCGCGGAGAACCTCGTCTACCTCACCGGCGAGGTCGGCGTGGGCGCGGGCGTCATCATGGACGGGCGGCTGCGCCGGGGCGGCCAGGGGTTCGCGGGAGAGGTCGGCCACATCCAGATCGACCCGTCGGGCGCCGACTGCCGCTGTGGCCGCCGGGGGTGCCTGGAGGCCGTCGCGGGCATCGGCGCCGTGCTCCAGCACGTCGCGCCGGACGCCGCCCCCGCCGAGCTGGAACCCGAGATCGACGAGGTCGTACGGCTGGCGCGCGGCGAGGACGCCGACATCCTGGCGACGCTCGACACCATCGGCGCGAATCTCGGCAAAGGCGTGGCCATCATCGCGAACGTGCTCAACCCGGAGGTCGTCATCCTGGGCGGCTACTACATCGCGCTCGCGCCATGGGTGCTGCCCGCCGCCCAGACCGAGCTCGCGCGCCGCAGCTTCGCCCCGGACGCCGGCGGCACCCGGCTGGTCGCCTCCACCCTCGGATACGGCGCGGCGGCCCTCGGCGCGGCGGCCCGCCTGCTCGACTCCATCGACTCGGGCCGCCTGCCGGCCCAGAGCTGACCGATCGTCCTGGGCCGGGAGCTCTTGACCCCGGGGCCGCGAAGCGGCACTCTTCTGGAGAACCCCGGATGTAACACCGCTGAAACTTCGTATACGTCATCGAAGCGCTTCGACAAACGTTCGCACGTCAGGCGGCGTCGAAGCGCTTCGACCGCCCGAGATATTCGGCACCGGAGCGCGCGGAAACGCCCTCGGTGAGCGAAGGATGGTTCCAGATGAACGAACCGGTGTCAGGCACCTTCCGCGACCCCGGCCGGCCGCTCGCCGACCGGATCGCCGACCTCCTCGGCCGGCTCACCCTGGAGGAGAAGACCGGGCTGCTGCACCAGTACCAGGCGGCGGTCCCGCGGCTCGGGCTGGGCGCCTTCCGTACCGGCACCGAAGCCCTGCACGGGCTGGCCTGGCTGGGGACGGCCACCGTCTTCCCCCAGGCGGTCGGGCTGGCGAGCACCTGGGACCCCGAGCTCGTGCGGAGCGTGGGGACCGCGACCGGCGAGGAGGTCGTGGCCTTCCACCACAAGGACCCCTCCGGCGCCGGGCTCAACGTCTGGGCGCCCGTGGTCAACCCGCTGCGCGATCCCCGGTGGGGGCGCAACGAGGAGGGGTACTCGGAGGACCCCTGGCTGACCGGAGTGATGGGCACGGCGTTCGCCCGAGGGCTGCGGGGCGACCTGCCGATCCTGCGGACCGCGCCCACGCTCAAGCACTTCCTGGCCTACAACAACGAGGCCGACCGGTGCGTCAGCTCCAGCAACCTGCCTCCTCGTGTCCTGCACGAGTACGAGCTGAAGGCCTTCCGCCCGGCGATCGAGTCCGGCGCCGCCGTGTCGCTGATGCCCTCCTACAACCTCGTCAACGGCCGCCCGGCGATGCTGAGCCCGCTCATCAACGGCGCCGTGCGTTCCTGGGCCGGTGAGGACCTGCTGGTGGTCAGCGACGCTTACGCGCCGGCCAATCTCACCGGCCTGCAGGCCTACTACGCGGACCCGCCCGAGGCGTACGCGGCGGCGATCAAGGCGGGCCTGGACAGCTTCACGCAGGACGACGACCGGCCGGAGGAGACGCTGGGCCACATCAGGGCGGCGCTCGGCCGGGGCCTGCTCACCGAGGACGACCTCGACACCGCCGTGCGGCACACGCTGGCGATCCGGTTCCGGCTCGGCGAGTTCGACCCCGCCACCCCCTACGACGACATCACCGAGGAGGTCGTCAACCGCCCCGAGCACCAGGCCCTGGCACGGCAGGCGGCCACGCAGTCGATCGTGCTGCTCAAGAACGACGGGATCCTGCCGTTGCGCGACCCGGCGCGGATCGCGGTCATCGGGCCGCTGGCCGACACGCTCATGGAGGACTGGTACAGCGGCACGCTGCCGTACGCCGTGACGGCCCGCGCCGGCCTCGCCGAGCGGTGCGTGACCGAGTTCCACGAGGGCGTGGACCGCGTCGCGCTGCACATGGCGGGAGGCCATGTGACGGCCGGCGAGGACTTCGGCGGGGCGCCTCTCGTGGTGCTGCCCGCCGGGGAGGCGCGCCTCACCTGGTTCGACCTGTTCGACTGGGGTGGCGGCGCGTACGCGCTGCGTGCCGTCGCCAACGGCCGGTACGTGTCGGCCGGCGACGACGGCGTGCTGGTGAACGACCAGCCCGGTCCGAACGGCTGGGAGGTGCGCCAGACCTTCCGGCTGGACGAGCGGCCCCGGGGCACCCTGGCCCTGCGCCACATCTCCACCGGCCGCCATGTCGGGCTGGGGCGGGACGGCGTCCTGCTCCTGACCGACGACCCGGACGCGGCGGCCGTCTTCACCCTGGAGCTGGTCGAGAGCGGCGCCCAGGCCGCCGCCGAGCTGGCCGCGGCCGCCGATGTCGCCATCGTGGTGGCCGGGGACCACCCGCTGGTCAACGGCAGGGAGACCGAGGACCGTACCGACCTCGGGCTGCCGGCCGCCCAGGAGGCCCTGGTCCAGGCGGTCCACGCGGCCAACCCCCGCACGGTGCTGGTCATCAGCAGCGGCTACCCGTTCGCGGTGATGTGGGCCGAGGACAACGTGCCCGCGATCGTCTGGTCGGCGCACGGCGGGCAGGAGTACGGCCACGCGCTCGCCGGCGTGCTGTTCGGCGACGATGACCCGGGGGGCAGGCTGACCCAGACGTGGTACCGGTCGGCGCGCGAGCTGCCCGACCTGTTCGACTACGACATCATCGCCACCGACTCGACGTACCTCTACTACCGGGGCACGCCGCTGTACCCGTTCGGGCACGGCTACAGCTACACGCGGTTCGCGTACTCCGACCTGCGGCTGTCGGCGCAGACGGTCGAGCCGGGCGAGGTGCTGAGGGTCGGCGTCACGGTCACCAACGTCGGAGAGCGGGCGGGAACCGAGGTCGTCCAGCTCTACACCCACCAGCGGCGCTCCCGGGTCAAGCAGCCGGTGCGCCAGCTACGGGCCTTCGAGAGGGTACGGCTGGCGCCCGGGGAGAGGCGGGCCATCACCATGGAGGTCGAGGTGGCGGACCTGGCGTTCTGGGACGTCACACAGGGCAGGTTCGTGGTCGAGGAGGCGCCGCACAAGGTGCAGGTCGGCCGGTCCGCCCGCGACATCCGCCTCTGCGGGCACTTCCGTGTGGCCGGAGAGCGGATTCCCGCCCGCGATCCCTACGCCCGCCCTCTGGACGCGGCGGACAACGACGAGTACGACGGAATCGTGCTGTGCGACGCCGCCCGTGTGCGGGGAGACGCGGTCCGCGGTACCGACCCGGGCGGGTGGATCGCCTTCCGGGAGGTCGACTTCGCTCACGGCGCCGCCGCGTGCGTGCTGACGGTCTCGAGCACCGAGGGAGGCGTCCTGACGCTGCGGCTCGACGACCCGCTCTTCGGCGATGTCGTCGGCGCGGTGTCGGTGGCACCATCGAGGGACAGGTACGACTTCGCCGCCGCGGGCTGCCCCCTTGCCCGTGCGGCCGGGGTGCACGATCTTTATGTCGTGTTCGAGAACGAAGGGGTCACGGTGAGCGAGCTCGCCTTCACGGCGGCGGTCGCGCAGGGAGCCACAGGGGGCGCTCGTTGAGAACGGTCACCATCGCAGACGTCGCCAAGCACGCCGGGGTCGCCGTCAGCACCGTGTCGTACGTGCTGAGCGGCAAGCGGGCGATCTCCGCGACGACCAGCCAGCGGGTGATGCGCAGCGTGCGGGCGCTCGGCTACCACCCCAACGCGGGGGCGCGCGCCCTGGCCAGCAAGCGGTCGAACGTGATCGCGCTGGTCCTGCCGCTGCGCGCGGGCATGCACCTGCCCGTCCTCATGCAGTTCGCCACCTCGGTGGTGACCACAGCACGCCAGTTCGACCACGATGTGCTTCTGATGACCGCCGACGAGGGACCGGACGGGCTCAGGCGCGTCGCCGCCAGCGCGCTGGTCGACGGCCTGGTGCTCATGGACGTGGAGATCCACGACCCGCGCGTGCCGCTGCTGCGCGAGCTGGGGGAGCCCAGCGTGCTGATCGGGTTCCCGGCCGACGCCTCGGGTCTCACGTGCGTGGACCTCGACTTCGCGCGGGCGGGCGCGGCCTGCGCCGACCACCTCGCCTCGCTGGGCCACCGCGAGATCGCGCTGCTCGGCGCCCCGAACGTCGTCTACAAGCGTGGCACGGGGTACGCCGAGCGGACCATGGAGGGCTTCGCCGAGGCGGGGCACGGGCACGGGCTGACGGCCCTCGCCTGGCCGTGCGAGGAGAGCTTCGACGAGGTCTGCGCGACGGTCAAAGCCCTGCTCGAGCAGCATCCCGGGCTCTCTGGCCTGGTCGTGCACAACGAGGCGGCGGTCGGCCACGTGCTCGGCGCGCTGCGGGTGCTCGGCAGGCGGGTGCCGGAGGACATGTCGGTGGTGGCCATCTGCCCCGACGACGTCGCCGAGCGGGCAAGCCCTTCGCTGACCTCCGTGCTGATCCCGGCGGCCGATGTGGGCTACCAGGCGGTGCGGCTGCTGATGGCCAAGCTGGAGGGCGTGGCCGTCCCCGACTCCACCCTGCTCGAACCGCGCCTGACGATCCGGCAGAGCACCAGGGCACGATGACGTCCGCCCGCTCCCCGGGAGGGCGTGGGTGCGAATCTCTACCTGTCATCAAATGGGCTGTTATGCATAGAGTTGGACCGTTCTACGCCTGATGACCGGCACGGCTCATCGAGGGAAAGATCGATGCGGCCCCGCCGGCGCAAGTGGCAAAGCGTCCTGGCCCCCCGTCACCCCCCTCGCGCTTCCTGAGGCATCGGGATGAACGGCGGGTCATCATGGTCGCGGCCTTTCTGTGAAGAAGCGTATAACTCCGTGTAAAGCCCTGGTCAGAGCCTGGTTTCGCATCGGTGCCCGCGTGTTCGAGAGCGGCCGGCGGGACTTGTGGGGCCGATCTGACCGGTGGGGCCAATTGTGATTCCCCGGCCCCGGCCGGTCTCGCGCCTCCGCTCCGGGAACGCGCCCGCGGGCACGCTCGGCAGGCTCCGCCGGGTGCCGGGCCGATGATCGCGGTGCCGTGGGCCGGGCCGCCGCGACGACCGCCCGGCACGGCCGTGCCCTGAACGAAGCGCACCGTTCGCGGTGGGTGACCCGTGGCCGGACCGTGTGTCAAGGCGGCTGCCCGGGGTGGCGCGGCAGGCGGAGCCGGACGGGCGCACGAAAGGCAAGGCCTCCGGAATCACTTTGAAACGCCATTTCGGAAGCCCGTCCGGCACGATGCCGGAGCGTCGCTGGAACGGACGCCGGTTTCCGGTGAGTGAATTCCGTATTCTGCGATGAAAGCGCGGGACATGAATGACGCCTCGCGCCGTGCGGCGGCGCCGCCGTTCGCGGGAAGGCGTACGCGTGTGCGTTCTTCAATGAGAGGGCGTAGGGATTTCCCCGTATGGGGCAGGCCGTTCAGAAAGAGCCACTTGTTCCGATGAATAACGGCCGTCCGGCCGCCCGCATTTCGATCGCCGGTATTTCGAGTATCGCGCTCGTCATCCATGTTCTCTGGATGGCCGGCCCATTGTCCGATGGTCCGCACTCGGTCATCCCATCAGCGACGGATAGGTACTTACATCAACAAACCTCGTGATCATTAGCATCTAGGGACCTGGATGGACAAACCAGAAATATATCAATAAAGACGGCATGCCCTTGGCGGGCGGTCGACGGGAGAGGCGGGCGTGGTACCCCCTCTGACCTCGCTAACTCTTGATCAAAAGGCCTGTGGGATTGCAGGAATCCGGATGTAACACGTCGTTAACCTGATCGCCATCGTGGACCAGTGAAACCGTCATAGGTCTCGAACCAGACATGAATGCCCTAAAAATGATGAGAGCAGAAGAAAATTCTTATTTCGCATTTATAAGGTATATATGCCTTATGGGGCTGGCGGGCATGACTATGCGCGTGTAACAGTTCGACCGTGCCCGCGCTCGGAGGTAGGCATATGCGAAGGTCGGGGGGCTTCGCCTTCTCGCTCCCGTCCGTATTTCGCGAAGACCTTCGAACAACCTCGACCCGATGGCAGGCCGCGTCTTCATCCGAATAGCGACGCCACAAGCGATCTGTGATCGGAGAACGGTCGATGGAACGGTTCGACGTCGTCGGAGCCGGGTTGGGCCCGTTCAACCTGAGCCTGGCTGCCTTGCTGGAGCCACTACCCGATATCCGAATGCGCTTCTTCGAGGCGCAACCCTCATTCCGATGGCACGGTGGGATCATGGTGCCTGGAGCCCAGCTTCAGGTGTCCTTTCTCAAAGATCTCGTCACGCTGGTCGACCCCAGCAACGTGCTGTCCTTCCTCAACTACCTGGCCAGCGAGGGGCGGCTGTACCGGTTCCTGATCGCCCACGCCGACCGGTGCTCGCGCCAGGAGTTCGAGCGCTACTACCAGTGGGCCGCCGACCAGCTCAAGAGCGTGCGATGGGATCACCCCGTCGAGCGGGTGGACCTCAAGGGGGACGCTTTCGAGGTCGGCGGCGCGGGGGAGTCGGTCACGACCCGCAACGTGGTGCTCGGTTCCGGCCGCAAGCCGTTCATGCCCGCGCCCGCGGTGGCGCTGCACGGTCCCACCGTGCTGCACAGCAGCGAGCTGCGCCTGGTGGAACCGGAGCTGGCCGGCCGGGACGTCCTGGTGGTCGGCGCGGGTCAGAGCGGCGCCGAGGTCGTGAACCATCTGCTGTCCGGGGCCATGGGCCTGCCCGGCTCGCTGACCTGGGTCTCCAGCCGGTTGGGCTTCCTGCCTCTGGACGACTCGCCCTTCACCAACGAGTGGTTCCACCCCGCCTACGTCGACCACTTCTACGGACTGTCGGCCGAGCGCCGGCGAACGCTGCTCGACGGGCAGCGCATGGCCAGCGACGGCATCTCCGACCCGCTGCTGCGGGAGGTCTACCGCCGCCTCTACGAGCTGGACGTACTGGAGCCCGGCCGGCTGCGCCACCGCCTGCTGGTCTGCCGCCGCCTGGTCGAGCTCACCCGCGACCACGGCAGGCTCGTGGCCGGCCTGCACGACCAGGACACCGGCGAGGTCGAGACCTGCACCGCGGACGTGGTGATCTGCTGTACCGGCTACCGCAGCCAGTTCCCCGAATACCTGGAGCCCCTGCGCGGGCGGCTGCTGGACGCCGACGGCCGGATGAGCGTGAGGCGCGACTACTCGCTCGAATGGGACGGCCCCGCCGACCTCGGCATCTACGTGCAGAACGCCGCGGAGAGCACCCACGGCATCGCCGACCCCAACCTGAGCCTCGCCGCGTGGCGCAGCGCCAGGATCATCAACTCGATCTGCGGCCGCACCGTCTACCGGACCGAGGACGCCCAGGCCACGGTCGCCTGGAAAGGCACGGATCGCTACCCCTTGGTCACTCCGGTCGGAGAGGTGAACGCATGACGACGCAACCGGAACAGGTCACCTACCAGGCGCCTGAGCACTACCGGTCGGGCATGGTCATAGAGGAGGCCGCCACGGCCGCCACGGCACGGTGGCCGTTCAATGCCTCCCGGTTCGAGGTGCCCCCCGGCCGGACCACCGAACTGGACGTCCACGACGTCGCCGAGCTGTGGATGGTGCGGTCCGGACACGGCACGGTCGTCTCCGGCGGGACCACGCTCGACGTCGCGCCCGGCGAGATGGTGTACTTCGCCGGACGGGTGCCGCACCAGGTCACCAACACCGGCACCGACCGGCTCCGCGTGTTCAGCGTCTGGTGGCAGGGGCCGGCGGAATGACCGCCGACCTCGCGGTGGTCGGCGGCGGCGTCATCGGTGCCTTCGTCGTCCGCGAAGCGCTGCGGCGCCACCCCGGCTGGCGCGTGCTGCTGCTGGAGCGCTCGTCGATCGGCTCGGGCGCCACCGAATGGTCGGCCGGCGTCAGCTTCCCGCTGGCCGCGACCCCGAGGCACCGTGACCTGGTCAACGCCGCCTCCCCCCGGTACGAGGCGCTGCGAGGCACACCGGCCGGCGCCTTCGTCCGCCCCGTCACGATGGTCTACGTGGTCCGCCGCGACGGCCTGGAGGCGTTCCGCCAACGGGTCGTCGGCGCCGACGTCCGTCCGGTCACCGCGACCGAACGGCGGCGGGTGGCGCGGTTCCTGCCCGACGCGCGGATCGGGCCCGGCGAGGAGATGGTCACCCACGACGGGCAGGGGTTCGCGGTGAACGCGCGCGCGGTGGCCGAGGCGCTGGTCGCGCTCGCGGCCGACCGCGTGGAGATCCAGCTCGGCCAGCGCGTCGAGGCCGTCGAGCCGGACGACGGCGGGTACCGCCTGACCACCGAGCACGGGGAATGGCACGCCAGGCGCGTCGTGACGGCGTGCGGCGCGTGGACACCGCCCCCCGTTCACGCCACGCCCCTGCCAGGCGTTCCCGGCGCCCGGCGCAAGCGGATCGCCGCGCTGCACGCCCGGCTGCCGGTCACCCTCGACGACCCGCTGGTGTACTTCGTCGACGACGACCTGTTCATCCTGCCGCTGGGCACCGGCACGGCGCTGGTGAGCTTCTACCGGGACGCCTGGGACACCGATCCGGACACCTGCGACGGCCGGCCGGGCGCCGAGGATCTGCGCCAGGGCCGTGCCGCGCTGGGACGGCGCAGTGCCGCCGCGGCGGCCGCGGTGAGCGGCGGGCGGGCGTTCTGCGACCTGTACACCGAGAACCGGTTGCCCGTGGTCACCGGCCACCCGGACCTGCCCGATCTTGTGGCGATCAGAGGGGGCTCGGGGTCCGGCGTCCGGTTCGCCCCGGCGCTGGCGGCCGAGGCGCTGCAGGCCCTCACGCAACCGGCCCCGGCACGAGCATGACGGCGCCGCACACGACGGGCCCCGGCGCGAGCATGACGGCGCCGCCCACGACGGGCCCCGGCGCGAGCATGACGGCGCCGCATTCGGCCGGCCCCGTCGCCGGCCTGACGGCCCACCACCACGGACAGGAACGGAGGCACGTGTGAGCACGGGCAATGACAGCAGGCAGCCGATCTTCGTCTTCTCCACCCCGCCGACCCCCAACGGGAACCTGCACCTCGGTCACCTGTCCGGCCCGTACCTGGGCGCGGACGCGTTCGTCCGGTTCCAGCGGATGAACGGGGCCACCGCCTGGCACCTCACCGGCAGCGACGACTTCCAGAGCTACGTGGTGGACCGCGCGCGGCGCGACGGGTGCGAGCCGGCCGAGAGCGCGGCGCACTACAGCGCCGAGATCGCCTCGACGCTGGAGCTCATGGACATCGCCGTCGACCAGTACACCGTGACCAGCGTTGACCCCACGTACCAAGAAGGGCTGCGGGCGTTCTTCTCCCGCCTGGTGGCCGGCGGGCGCGTGGCTCCGCGCGAAGACCAGGCGCTCTTCGACGCGGCGACCGGTGACTACCTCTACGAGGTCGACGTCTCGGGGGGCTGCCCGGGCTGCGGGCAGCCGGCGGGCGGCAACATCTGCGAGGAGTGCGGCGAGCCCAACTTCTGCGTGGACCTGGCGAACCCCCGCTCCGGCCGGTCGGACACGGCGCCCCGCGCGGGCACGATCAGCCGCTACTCGCTGCCGCTGCACGAGTTCGCCGGCGAGGTCGCGGCCCACCACGGGCGGGGTCGCGTCCCCGCACGCCTGAAGGAACTCGCCGACCGCCTCTTCCGCCGCGAGCGCGTCGACGTGCCGGTCACCCACCCGGCATCGTGGGGCGTGCCGCCGGTGGAGACGGGGGTCGAAGGGCAGGTCATCTGGGTGTGGCCGGAGATGTCCTTCGGGTTCCTCCACGGCATCGAGTCGATGGGCCGCCGCCTCGGGCGTGACTGGAGCGCGGACGCGCCACGGGACGACTGGAAGATCGTCCACTTCTTCGGCTACGACAACTCCTTCTACCACTCGATCCTCTACCCGGTGCTCTACCGTCTGGCCCACCCCGGCTGGTCGCCCGACATCGACTACCACGTCAACGAGTTCTACCTGCTGGAAGGCCAGAAGTTCTCCACCAGCCGCCGGCACGCGATCTGGGGCAAGGACGTCCTCGGCCCGCACAGCGTCGACGCCGTCCGCTTCTTCCTGTCGCGCACGCGTCCGGAGGGCCGGCGCACGAACTACGAGCACGACGCCTACGACCGCGTCCTGCGGGACACGCTCGTGGGCACCTGGCAGCGCTGGCTGTCGGACCTGGGCGCTCGTGTCGACAAGCACCACGGCGGCACCGCGCCCGAGCCGGGCACGTGGACGCCGGAGCACTCCGCCTTCCTCGATCGGCTCGGCGTGCGCCTGTCGGCCCTGACGCGCGCCCTGGGTGCGGACGGCTTCTCGCTCAACCAGGCCGCGGACGAGCTGGACGGCATCGTCCAGGACGCCGTCCGCTTCGCCCGCCAGGAGGGGCCGGTGGCCGAGAGCACCCGCTGGTCCGACCAGGCGCGGACGGCGATCGCGCTCGAACTGGCCGCGGCCTCGCTGCTGGCCCACTGCGCCGCGCCGGTGATGCCGCGCTTCGCCGGAAGGCTGGCCACCGCACTCGGCCTGCGGCCGCCCGCCGAGTGGCCGCGGACCGTGGCCCTGATCCCGCCGGGAACCGGCCTCGACCTGGCACGCCAGGTCTTCTTCAGCACGCCACCGGATCCGGCGGGGGAACCGGATACCCCCCTGCTGCCCTGGCTGGCCGGGCTGGTCCGCAGCACCCTCCGGCTTCCGGACGACGAGCCCGTCGAGGGCAGGTCCCCGGCGCAGCTCGGCATGGTCTCGATGCAGACCGTCGCGCTGCAGTTCCAGATCCTGGAGGAGCTGGGCGTCGACGTCTCGGTCGAGGAACTGCTCGACGGGCGGGACGTCACCGCGCTGGCGGCCCTGCTGGCCGAGCGGGCTAAGCCCGAGGCCCTCACCACGCTGGCGGGGACGGTGCGCATATGAGCCACGTCCAGGTCCTTCGGGAGATCGAGTCCCGGGGTCTCAGCATCGCCGCCGCGGGAAACGACCTGCGCCTGCAGGGGCCCAGGGAACGGATGGACCCCGACCTCATCGGCCGTATCAAGGCACACAAGACGGAGCTGATCGCCCACCTCAGCGCGCTCGTGGCCGGGCAGGCACGCGAGTTCCCGCTGACCCCGTTGCAACGCGGCTACCTGCTCGGGCGCGGCGACATGTTCGAGATGGGCAACGTCGCCAACCACGTCTACTTCGAGAACGAGGGCTGCTGGGACCTCGACCGCCTCGAAGCCGCGCTGCGGCAGGTCATCGAACGGCACGGCATGCTGCGGACCCGCTTCACCGAGAGCGGGCAGATCGAGGAGGAGACGGCGGGCGGCTTCGCCATCGGACGGCTCGACCTGCGCGGCCAGAGCGAGGCCGAGCAGGAGCGCCGCAGGCGGGCGCTGCGCGAGGAGCGCTCCCACCGGATGCTCCCCGTCGACCGCGCGCCGCTGCTGGCCGTCGACGTGACGATCCTGTCCGACGAGCGCATGGTCCTCCACGTCAGCGAGGACGGGCTCGTCATGGACGGCATCAGCGCGATGATCTTCATGCGCGACTGGTGGGAGGCCTACCGCGACGGGCCGGGCGAGGCGCCGCCCCAGGAGGCGTCGTTCGAGGCGTACGTCGCGGCGCTGGAGGCGGCACGCACCCGCCCCGCGGCGCTGCGGTCCCGCGAGTACTGGTTCGCCCGCCTGGACGACCTGGCACCGCACCCGGACCTTCCCCTGCGCACCAGCCCGGCCGCCATCACCCATCCCCGATTCGTGCCGCGAACCGTGCGGATGGACGCGGCGCCGTGGGCCGAGCTGAAGGCGCGTGCCTCCCGGGCGGGCCTGACGCCGGCGAGCCTGCTGCTCGCCGCCTACGGGGAGACGCTGGCGGCCTGGGGCGCGGGCCCGCGCTTCACCGTCACCACGACCGTGGCCGACCGCCCGCCGATCCATCCCCGCGTCCTGGGCGCGATCGGCGCCTTCTCCGACACCATGCTGGTGGAGATGGAGATCGACAGGAGCGTGGGCTTCACCGCCCGCGCGCGTGCCCTGCAGACGAGGCTACGCGGCGACCTGGACAACAGGCACTTCTCCGGCGTCGAGGTGATGCGCGAGCTCGGCCGGCGGCGAGGCGCCGCCGGAGCGCGGATGCCGTTCACCTTCAACTGCGCGATCGGCTACGTCCAGGCCGATCTCGACGGGTCCACCTTCGAGCTGTTCGGCCCGCAGGTCTACTCGGTCGGCCAGACGCCACAGGTGTGGCTCAACGTGTTCGCACGAGAGCAGCACGGCGGCCTGGTGATCCAGATAGACGGCGTCGACGAGCTGTTCCCCGAAGGGCTCCTCGGGGACCTGGTCGAGGGGTACCAGAGGCTGCTGGACCGGCTGCTGGACGAGGAGGCGTGGTCGGCGACCGTGTTCGACCTGGTGCCCGAGGCCCAGCGTGCGCGCCGCCGCTTGATGAACGACACCGCCACCCCGCGCCCGGAGGCGCTGCTGCAGGACGCCTTCGCCGCCCGGGCCGTACAGGCTCCGGAGGCGCCCGCGATCCTCACCACCGGCGCGACGATGAGCTACGGCGAGCTGTACGACCGCGCCCGCCACGCCGCCGCCTGGCTGCGGGCACGGGGAGCGGGGCGCGACACGCTCGTGGGCCTGGTGATGACCCGAGGGCCGGAGCAGATCGTCGCCATCATGGCCACGCTGATGGCGGGCGCCGCCTACCTGCCCGTCGACGCCGAACTGCCCGAGCGGCGCCGGCGTTACATGCTGCGGGACGGGCGCGTGAGGCACGTGCTCACCAACGCGGGCTGGACGGACGAGGACGACGAGGCCGAGGTGCTCTCGCTCGACGCGACGCGACCGCTCGGCGCCGAGCCGGTTCCCGACGTGCCTCCGGCGGAGGGCGCCCACCCCGGCGATCTGGCCTACGTGCTCTACACCTCCGGCACGACCGGCGAGCCCAAAGGGGTCATGGTCAGCCACCGCAGCGTGGCCAACGTCGTCGCCGACTGCGGCGAGCGGTTCGCCATCGGCCCGGACGACCGGTTCTTCGCGGTCAGCGCCTTCACCTTCGACCTGTCGGTGTACGACGTGTTCGGCGCGCTCGGCGCGGGGGCGGCGATCGTCATGCCCGACCACGCCACGGCCGCAGACCCGGCGCACTGGCTGGAGCTGTGCGAGCGCGCCGGGGTCACCGTGTGGAACTCGGTGCCGGCCATCGTCTCGCTCCTGCTCGACCAGGCGGTCAAGGACCGGCCGCAGGCCCTCGCCACGCTGAGGCTCGTGATGATGAGCGGGGACCGCATCCCGCCGACGCTTCCGGTGGCGCTGCGGGGGCTGAAAGACGACCTGACCCTGGTCTCCCTGGGCGGGCCCACCGAGACGACCATCTGGAACATCCTCCATCCGATCGGTCCCGAGGACGACGGGAGCCGGAGCATCCCCTACGGGCGGCCCAACGCCAACAACCGCGCCTACGTCCTCGGACCGGACGGACAGGACCTCCCCGACTGGGTCGCGGGTGAGATCTGCGCGGCCGGCACCGGCCTGGCCCGGGGCTACTGGGGCGACCAGGCACGCACCGGCGAGCGGTTCCGGTACGACGAGGCACTGGGGGAGCTGCTCTACCGGACCGGGGACATCGGGCGTCACCTGCCCACCGGCGAGATCGAGATCCTCGGCCGCGCCGACCACCAACTCAAGGTGAACGGCTACCGCATCGAGGCCGGGGAGATCGAGGCCCGGCTGACCGGCATCGACGGGGTACGGGACGCCGTGGTCCTCCGGCAGGAGGGGACACGCGGCGACCGCCTGGTGGCCCACCTGGTGGCGGACGGAGAGGCCCGCCCGCCCGACGAGTCGCTGAGCCGGGAACTGCGCACGCACCTGCCGGGATACATGATCCCCTCCGCCTACACCTGGCACGCGAGCCTGCCGCTGACCAGGAACGGCAAGGTCGACCGGGGCGGCCTGGCCGCCGTCCGGCCGGGCGGGCCGGTCCCCGCGCCCGCGCCGGGGCAGGGCGCCGCGGCCTCGGAGCTGGAGCGGGCGATCGCCGCGCTGTGGGCCTCGGTGCTGAAGCTCCCCGACGTGCCGGTCGAGACCGGTTTCGTCGACCTCGGCGGCGACTCCATCGCCGCCGCGGGCATCGCCACCCGCGTCAGGAAGGAGTACGGCGTCGTGATCCCGCTGCACCGGCTCCCCGAGGTCGCCACGGTGCGGGCGATGGCCGCCTACGTCGAGCGGGGTGGCGCGTGACCGGCTCCATCGTCAACCACATCGTCACCACCCCGCCCACCCGCGGCCGGCTGACCGTGATGCGCCTGGACGGGACCGAGACCGTCGAGCTGCCCGACCTGTACGAGCGCGCCGGGCGGCTGGCCGCCCACCTGCGCGAGCAGGGCATCGGCCCAGGGGACCGTATCGGGATACTCGCCGCCAACAGCCTCGAATGGGTGCTGCTCGATCTTGCGGCCCTGCGCCTGAAGGCGGTCACCGCGGGCCTGGAACCCGGCAAGTTCGACGCGGACGGCGAGCTCCTTGCCCGCTATGACCTGAAGGTGCTGTTCACCGACCAGCCCGCGGAGCATCCCGGAGTGCGGCCGATCGGCGAGGCACGGCGGGCGGCGGAGCGGCCCGCCGCCTCCGGGGCCCTCCCGCCGGTCGCTTACGCCCCCGGCGAGGTGACCACGCTGAAGTTCACCTCGGGCAGCACCGGACAGCCGAAGGGGCTGGCGGCCACGGTCGGCAGCATCGACAGCTCCATGCGAGCGGTCCAGGAGATGTTCGCGCACGGCCCGGGGGACGAGCTTTTCGTCTTCCTCCCGCTGTCGCTGCTGCAGCAGCGCTACTGGGTCTACTCCGCGCTGCGCCACGGCCACGACATCACCATCAGCACCTACGAGGCGGCGTTCTGGGCACTGCCCCAAGTGCGGCCGACCGTGGTGATGGGGGTGCCGGCCTTCTTCGAGACCGCGAAGAAGCACATCGAGGCGCGGACGGGCGAGGGGGGAGTGGCGCACGCCGCCCGGCGGATGTTCGGCGACCGGATCCGCTACCTGTGGACCGGATCGGCTCCCGCGAGCGCTCCGATGCTGCGCTTCTTCAACGAGGCGGGGCTGCCGATCTACGAGGGATACGGGCTGAACGAGACCTGCATCGTCAGCAAGAACCATCCCGGGGCCAGCCGCGAGGGCAGCGTCGGCCAGGTGCTGCCGGGCAAGCAGGTCATCCTGGACGAGGCCGGGGTCATCAGCGTGCGCTGCGACCACCCGGTGAACCGGCGCTACGAGTACGCGGCGCCGGGCGACTCCGAGCGGATGTTCGGCCCGGACGGCGTGGTCCGCACCGGAGACCTCGGCTACGTGGACGAGGACGGTTTCCTGTTCATCCGGGGCCGCGCCGACGACGTGATCGTGCTGGACAATGGCAAGAAGATCATCGTCAGGCCGATCGAGGAGCTGATGAGGGAAAGCCCGGCGATCGAGGAGTGCGTCCTGTTCTGTCCCACGCAGACCTCCCTGGTCGCCGTGGTCTCGCCGGCGGCCGAGCCCGCCGACGAGGCGGCCATCCACGAGCACCTGGCCCTGGCCAACGCCACCCTGGGCCGGGACGAGCAGATCAGCGGCATCGTCATCGCCGAGTCCCGGTTCAGCATCGACAACAACCTGCTCACATCGCAGTTCAAACCGCAACGCCGGCGGATCTTCGACCTGTACCGGTCGCGGATCCTGGAAAGTCACCGAGGTGTTCATGCTCGATCCCATTGAGGAGGCGGCGCGCCGCAACCTCTCGCTGGTGCTCGATCCGGGAATCCCGCCCGGCGAGCTCGACCTGGACCGTCACATGGCGGACGAGTACGGGCTGACGTCGCTGAACAAGGTGCTGTTCCTGACCTCCGTGTGCGAGGACGTCGGCATCCCGCTGTCCCGCTTCACCGAGCACGACGTGGCCGGGATGAGCACCCTGCGCGAGGTCACCATGGTGCTCTCCCACCACGCCGGAAGCGAGGCCGCACGATGAGCTGGAGCGACATCGCCGCGACCACGCTGGAGAACGAGCACGTGCTGCTCCGGCCGATCACGCCCGCCGACCGGGAGTCGTTGCACGCGATCGCGATGGATCCAGACATCTGGCGGTACTTCGTATCGCTGGTGCAGACCGACGACGACTTCCACGCGTTCTTCGACGCGACGCTCGCCGACCACGAGGCCGGCCGCCGGGCCGTCTACCACATCACCGACAAGCGGTCCGGGCGCGCGGCGGGCAGCATGAGCTTCGGCAACATGGCGGAGGCCGACCGGCGCATCGAGATCGGCTGGTCATGGCTCGGCCGCGACTTCCGCGGGCAGGGCGTCAACCGCTGGGTCAAGTACCTGCTGATGGAGCACGCCTTCGAGACGATGGGGGCGGAGCGGGTCGAGTTCAAGACCGACCGGCTGAACGAGCAGGCACGCCACGGCCTGCGCAACATCGGCGCCGTGGAGGAGGGGACGCTGCGCAGCTTCAACCCCATGCCGGGCGGGCGGCGCCGCGACGCGGTCTTCTACAGCGTGCTGCGCGCCGAGTGGCCGGCGGTGAAGCAGCAGCTCGCGACCCAGCCGAAGGTACGTCTCGTGGGCACGCCGGGATGACCGCCATCCCGTTCGTCGACGCCGAGGGGGACTCGTACGCCCTCGGCAGGTGGCACGGCGCGGCACGGGCGGTGTCCCTGCGGGCCTTCCTCGACGACTCGCTGTGCCGCCTGAACCGGGTCATGCGGCCACCCGTGTCGATGGACCTGCTGCGGCCCGCGATCTCCGCCTACGGCGCGGAGATCGCGGCCGGGGCGCCGGAGCTGGCCGCCGAGATCCGCGGACTGGCCGACGGCGCCGGCATCACCCATGAGGAGGCGATGCTCCTGCAGCTCCGCCGCGAGATCATGGGGTACAACAAGGTGCCGGCCAGGGGCGACTGCACGACGTACGCCCGCACCGGCGAGCACGCCGTGCTGGCCCAGACGGTCGACCTCAACGGCGACCTGGACGACCAGATCGCCGTCCTGCGGGTCGCGCCCGCAGGGTCGTCCCGGCGCGCGCTCGTGCTGAGCTTCGGCGGCCTGCTCGGCTACCTCGGGGTGAACAGCGACGGCCTGGCCGTCGGGCTGAACCTGGTGCTCGGCGGCGACTGGCGTCCCGGCCTGCCGCCCTACCTGGCCATCCGGCACCTGCTCGACTCGGCGGGGAACGTCGAGGACGCCGTCAAGATCCTGCGCGGGCTCCGCCTGGCGAGTTCCCGCGTCATCGTACTGTGCGACCCCACACGGGCGGCCTTCGTCGAGATCCTCGGCGACGAGCTGCGCGTCGTCGAGGCGCCGGAGGTGGCGCACACCAACCACTTCCTGCACCCCGACTTCGCGCCGCGCGACGAGCTCAACGTGTTCGCCCGCAACTCCTCGCTGCGCAGGCTGGACGCCTGCGTGTCGCGGCTGGCCGGGCTCCCGGCCGGGGCGGGCGCGGAGAGCCACTTCGCCGTGCTGTCCGCGCCGCCGATCTGCGTCCCGGACCTCGGGGACATCCGGCGGGAGAGGACCGTCGCGACGGTCGTCATGCGGCCCGCGCACGGCGAGCTGTACGTGAGGCCGGGGGATCCGTCGCGCGGCCAGACCCAGAAGTTCACGCTGGACTGAGGCAGGGGGATGCCCTGGTGAGTGCCGAGCCGGCAATCGAGATGCGCGCTCCCCGCGACGAGGTGGAACGCGACCTGCTACAGGCGCGGGCGCTGGTCGAGGCGGCGATGTTCAACCACCGCCGGCGATCGGACACGCCCGCGCTGATCGAGCTGCCCGCCGAGGACGTGGCGGCCGGCAGCGCCCTGCACCGCATCCTCACCTCCGCCCGGGAGGAGGTGATCTTCGTCATGCCGCCCGCGCGCTGGCTGGACGTGGCCGTGCCGCAGCTGGAGTGCCTGACCTCGGCCGGGGTGGCCGTACGGATGCTGTGCTCGCAGGAGACGCTGCGCACGCGCAACGGGGTGCGGTTCCTCGACTACGCGCGGGCGCACGCGATCCACACCCGTGTGGCCGAGCCCGCGCTGCAGAAGCTCGTGCTGGTCGACGAGCGGGTGGCGCTGATGCGCGCCGGGCAGCAGACCCTGGTGGCGCGCGCTCCGGCGATCCTGCGCACCCTCGGCGCGCTGTTCGCCGGGGCGTGGGAGGCCGCGATCCCGGTGGTGGACCACCGGCGGTTCGGCGAGCAGGCCCGCGAGGGGCTGACCCAGCAGATCCTGCTGTTCCTCGGCGCCGGGTACAAGGACGACGCCGCCGCCCGCCAGCTCGGGCTGTCGGTGCGCACCTACCGGCGGTACGTCGCGGACATCATGCGTGATGTCGGAGCGGCCTCCCGTTTCCAGGCAGGGGCCAGGGCCGCCGAGCTCGGACTGCTGTCCCACGGCGAGATCAACGGGGACGGTCTCGACCCCCGGCCGGAGGCGCTGCCTCTCGACCGGCAGCCCGAGATACCCTCCCTCGACCCCCGGCCGGAGGCGCTGCCTCTCGACCGGCAGCCCGAGATATCCTCCCTCGACCCCCGGCCGGAGGTGCCGTCGCTCGACCGCCGGCCCTCTCTCGATCATCAGCCCGAGATGCCGCCGTCGATCTGGAAGACCGCGCCGGTGATGTAGGCGGCCCGCTCCGAGGCGAGGAACCCCACCAGCTCCGCCACCTCCTCGGGGCGCCCCCAGCGGCCGAGCGGGATCCTGGCCAGCGACTCCTCACGCGTCGATTCGCCCAGACCGGCGGTCATGTCGGTCTCGATGAAACCGGGCGCGACCACGTTGGCGCGGATGCCGTACCGCCCCACCTCCTTGGCCAGTGCCCGGGTGAAGCCGATGATCCCCGCCTTGGACGCCGAGTAGTTGACCTGGGTGGCGTTGCCCTGGACCCCGGCCGCCGAGGACAGGGCGACCACGCAGCCCGCCTTGCGCTTCATCATCTGGAAGACCACCGCGCGGCAGACGTGGTAGGTGCCGTCGAGGTTGACGTCGAGCACCTGGTGCCAGTCGTCGTCGCTCATCATCACCAGCGGGCGGTCGCGGACGATGCCGGCCGAGGTGACGACGGCGCCGATCGGCCCGAGCTCCCGCTCGGTGTGCCTGACCAGCTCCGCCATCGCGGCCGGATCGGTGACGTCGGCCTGCTGGGAGATCACCTGGACGCCGTGCCCGGCCGCCTCCTTCACGAGCTCGCTCGCGGCGTCGGGCCGCGAACGGTGGCAGAAGCTCACGTCGTAGCCGTCCTGCGCGAGCCGGAGGACGACCGCGCGCCCGATGCCGCGGCTGCCCCCGGTCACCAGCGCCACCCGAGGCGTCTCCTTCGCCGTCACCTGGCCTCCCCCTTCGACGGTCCCATCCGGAGCAGCGCGCACCCGGCCACACCGTCCCGGTCCACAGCGGTCACCAGCGCGGTCCGCCCGTACGGCACCGGCTCGTTCTCGGCCCAGGCGAGCAGGGCGACGAGCCCGAAGGCGGCGGAGGCGGCGTTGGTGTCGCCCACCAGGTCGGTGCCGCGCAGCCGCACCGGCACGCGGTCGCCGAGGATCCCGGTGATCACGGCCTCCTCGGCGGAACCCTCCGGCCCCGGGCCTCCCGAGCCCGCCACCGCCCAGAGCCGGTCCGGTGACTCTCCCGTGGAGGCGAAGGCACGGCTCACGCAACTCGCCAGCGTGGCGTGGACGTCCTCCGGCTCGCAGTGAACGCCGAACTCCACCGCGAGCACCTCGGCCGGCTCGGCGCGCCCGTGCTCGCCCGGCCGGCCGTACGGCTCCAGCAGGACCATCGCGCAGCCCTCGCCGAGGACCGCCTCGGGCGGCCGATCCGGTTCGGAAAGTGTCTCGAACCAGGCCCTGGCCGTGGAGAACTCCTCGGCGGCGCCGCACAGCACCGGGCCCGCGCGGCCCGACCGCTGCAGGCGCATGGCGTAGTTGAGTGCGAGCAGCCCGGAGGCCCGCCCGCCGGACACGGTCGTGTTGGGCCCCTGGAGCCCGTGCCAGATCGCGCACTGCGCCGCCGCGCAGTTCAGCACGGCGTTGGGAAACCGGGCCGGGTCGACGAAGTAGGGCTTCTCCTTGGTCAGGGAGTCACGGGCGAAGTCCACCGTGCTCTGCGCGCCGGCGACGTTGGTGCCGAGTACCAGCGCCGCCTCGGCGCCGATCCCCGGGATCCGGTCGCCGCCGGGGGCGCGCAGGAGCCGCCCGGCCGTGGCCACCGCGAGGGCGGTCACCCGGTCCATGGACCGGGTGCCCTTGCGGCCCAGCACCTCCCGGATGTCGAATCCCGGCACCAGGCAGGCTCGCTCGACCGGCGCGTCCCCGCCGTCACCGGGAGGCACGGCGGTCTCGCGGCGCCCTTCCCGCAGCCCGGCCGCGAAGTCGGCCCGGTCGAGGCCGTACGGCGATACCGCGGACCACCCCGAGATCATCGTGCGGACGACGGGGGGCCGGCCCGCGGGCGGCCGGTCGACGCCGGCCGTGCCGGTCACGAGCGCTCCTCGTGGCGGCCGAGGAGCAGGACCGCGTTGTTGCCGCCGAAGGCCAGGGCGTTGTTCTGCACGATCCGCAGGTCGGCGTCGACCGCCACGTTGGGCACGCAGTCCACCTCGCACTCGGGGTCGGTCTCGACATGGTTGATCGTCGGCGGGATGAACCCGCCCTCGATGGCCAGCACCGACCCGATGGCCGCCAGGGCGCTGGCCGCGCCCAGGGTGTGGCCGAGCATCGACTTCATCGACACGGTGCGCGGGGTCGCGTCACCGAAGACGCCGCGGATCGCACGCGCCTCGGCGACGTCGTTGGCCCTGGTCGCCGTCCCGTGGGCCGAGATGAAGTCGACCTCCTGCGGCTTGACGCCCGCGTTGTCCAGCGCCAGCCGGATGCAGCGCGCGACGCTGCCGGAGTCGGGCGCGACCGGATGGCTCGCGTCGCAGTTGAGCCCGTAGCCCAGCACCTCGGCGTGGATCCGCGCGCCGCGCTCGCGGGCCGAGGCGAGGTCCTCCAGCAGCAGTACCCCGGCGCCCTCGCCGGTGATCATCCCCTGGCGGTTCCTGTCGAACGGCCGGCACAGGTCGGGCGCCATGGCCCCGAGCCGGTAGAAGCCGGCGAAGGTCTTGCGGCACAACGCGTCCGCGCCACCGCACAGGGCGAAGTCGGCCTCACCGCTCCGTATGACGTCGAAGCCGTAGCCGATCGCGTAGTTGCCCGCCGCGCAGGCGGTCGGAACGGTCACCGCCTCGACGTCGGTGAGCCCGAGCTCACGGGCGATCAGCACCGACAGCCGGCTCGCGTTGATCCTCCGGGTTGTGGCCGGGTCCATCCGGGCGGGCCCTTCGGCCACCTCCTGGCCGACGAGCCGGTCGAACTCCCGGGATTCGCCCATGGTCGTGCCGATCGCGATCAGCCCGTGGCGCTCACGCAGGCCGGCGTCGGCGTATCCGCCGTCCTCGACGGCCATGCGGGACGCGGCGACCGAGAACCGGCTCGCCCGGCCGAGGGCGGCCGGGTCGAGCGTCCGCATCCAGGCCGCGGGGTCGAACTCGCCGACCTCACAGGCGATGGTGTGCTCGAACCCGGTGGTGTCGAATCCCCTGACCGGCTTGGCCCCGCTGCGGCCGGCACGGAGCCCGGCCGCGTACTCCCGGGCTCCCACGCCTATGGGCGAGACGACGCCCAGGCCGGTGATCACCACTCGGCGCCCGGCCGGTTCGCTGAGCATGCCCTGTCCCCCCAACGTCGTCGTGGCGTGCGGCTAACCGGCCGGTTCCCGCTCCCAGCCCGCGGCCTCGACGACCACGTCGTAGACGCCGGAGAGGTTGACCATGCGGACCAGCTCGCTCTGGTCGATGGTGATGTTGTAGTTCTGCTCGAGCGCCGCCAGGATCTCGATGGCCCCCATCGAGTCCATCTCGTGCTCGTCCTTGAACGAGTCGTCGTCGCTGAGCTCGTCGGGATCGATCTCAAGCACCTTGCAAACGATGTCCCGTATTTCCTTCTTGTGGTCATCGATGGCAGTGGTCACCGTCGCCCGTCCTTCCTCGTCACCGGTACCCCGGCGTCGCCGCTCGAGAGCCTCGCGCCGATGGGTGGGGCGAATGTAGGCCGCCCCGCCGGAGCCCCACAAGCCGCGTTTCCACTACCTGCCAGCCGGGAGGCTCCGGAGCGGCAGGCGATCATGGCATGTTCCTGACAACCCATACCGAAGCACCGGGCAGATCGCCCAGATTGGGATCCGAAGGGATCGCAAGGATCCGCTCCACGGCGGGCGGGCGAGCCGTTCGCGAGATCCCGGCTCACGGCCGGGGCCGCGGCCGGTCTCGTCAGGCCGCCCTCGAACGACACCGGTCAGGATCTGGAGCTCTGATTTCGCATGAGTCAGACCATCACCACGGGGGTCCGCGCCGAGCGGTGGGCGCTCGCGGCGGCGGCGGTAACGATGCTGCTCTGGGCGTCCGCTTTCGTCTCCATCCGCAGCGCCGCGCCGCACTTCTCCCCGGGGGCGCTGGCGCTCGGCCGCATGCTTGTGGGATCGATCGTGCTCGGCGGGATCCTGCTGGTCCGCCGCGAAGGGCTGCCCCCCCGCGCCGCGTGGCCGGGAATCCTCGGCTCCGGCCTCCTGTGGTTCGGGCTCTACATGGTGGCCCTGAACTGGGGCGAGCACGAAGTGGACGCCGGCACCGCCGCGCTGCTCCTCGGCATCGGGCCGGTCCTCGTCGCGCTCCTCGGGAGCTGGCTGCTCAAGGAGGGCATCAGCCGCCGGTTGCTCGCCGGGATCGCGGTGGCCTTCGCCGGCACCGTCGTGGTGGGGATCTCGGTGTCGACCGGCGAAGGATCCTCCGTCAGGGGCGTACTGCTGTGCCTGCTCGCGGCCGTGGCCTTCGCCGGGGGCGTCGTCTGCCAGAAGCCCGCGCTCCGGCACGCCTCGCCGCTGCAGGCCACCCTGTTCGGGTGCGTCGTCGCGGCCGTGGCCTGCCTGCCCTTCGCCGGGCAGTTCGTGGGCGAGGTGGGCGAGGCGCCTGCGTCCGCGCTGCTGAACGTCATGTTCCTCGGCGCGTTCCCGACCGCGCTGGCCTTCACCACCTGGGCGTACGCGCTGTCGCGGCTCAGCGCCGGCACCCTCGGAGCCACCACGTACGTGGTGCCGGTCCTCACGGTGCTGATCTCGTGGATCGCGCTGGGCGAGGTGCCCGCCTTGCTGACCTTCGTCGGCGGCGCCCTGTGCCTCGCCGGTGTCACCGTCTCCCGGGGGCGGAGCAAGCCGCACCCCGCGAGTCCGGCGCCGGACCCGGTTCCCGCCCCCGACGAGGCGGCCGTCGGGCCGGAGGGGCAGGAGCCGGACGTCACCCCTGTCCGTTCGGCGGCGGCGGACTCGAAGTGACCTCTCCCATGCTCGACTCGCCCTGGTTCCTGTCCGCCGGGACGCGATCCGCGCCGGCCGCCCGTGTCTTCTGCTTCCCTCCCGCGGGGGGGAACCCCCGCACCTTCCTCGGATGGCAGCCGGACATGGGAGCCGACGCGGAGATCGTCGCGGTCTGCGTGCCGGGGCGGGCGCACCGCTGCGAGGAACCGTCGCCCGCCACCGTCGGCGAACTGGCCGACGGGGCGGCGGCGGCCATCGCCGCACATGCCGGCCTGCCGGTCTACCTGTTCGGCCACAGCCTCGGCGGGCTGCTGGCGTTCGAGGTCGCCCGGCGTCTCCGCGGCCTTCCGGCGCTGCGCCATCTCGTCGTGTCCGGCTGCGCCGCTCCGAGGCTCAACCCCTCCGACTACATCGTCTGGTCGAACACCAACCACGGGCGGGCCTTCGCCGTGGAGGCGGCCTCGTTCCTCGGCCTGTCCGCCGAGTTCGCCGCCGCCGACGAGGAGGTGCAGGATCTGCTGCTCGCCGACATGCGGGAGGACGTCCGCCTGCTCGCCGAGTATCGGTACCGGCCGCAGGCGCCCCTGTCCGTCGGCGTCTCGCTCATCTGCGGACGTGACGATCCGCACGTCGACGGGCCGGGGCTCACCGCCTGGCGCGAGGAGTGCGAGACGGTGCCCGAATGCCACTGGACCGAGGGAGACCACTTCTACCTTGACAAGCGCCCCACCGCCGTCACCGACGTCCTGCGGCCCCTCGTCCTCGGTGGAACGGGCGGCGCCGCGCCTTCCCAGCAGCACGTCGAAGTGATCTAGACCGTGACGACCAGGTCATCCATCCCCGTCTTCCTCACCGCACCGCACTACGTGCTCGGCGAGATCGACGAGGACCACACGGCGATAGCGGGCCTCCAGGCGCGGATCGAGGAGTTCCGCCTGCTGCCGAAACCGGGCCTGTGGGGATGGGGACGCGTCCGCCGTACCGAGAGGACCATCGAGTCGATGGCCGTCGAGAGCGGAGCGGCCACGGTGCGCGCGGCCGCGATCGACCCCTCCTCCATCGACGGGCTGGTCCTGTGCTCCACCGGCTTCCCGGCGGACACCCGAGCCCATGGACGCTTCGTCGAAACGATCATGAGGGGGATCGGCCTGGAGGGAGCCGACTTCACCGGCCTCACGCTGAATCGCTGCACGAATCTCCTCGCCGCCATCCAGGTCGCGGACGCCCTGGTGGCGAGCGGCCGTCGCCGGCACGTGCTCGTCGTCACCACCGACCGCGCCGACGAGGACACCCGCATGGAGAAGTTCGCCATCTTCAGCGACGGGGCGGCGAGTTGCCTGGTCACCCGCGAGCCCGGCGGCCACGAACTCATGTCCTGCGCCGCGGCGCACGAGGCCGGCGAGCTGGACTGGTCCAACGAGATCAGCTCCGACCTCGCACGCCAGGTGAACGAGCGGTTGCTGGAGCCGCTCGGCATGAAGCTCCAGGACGTCTCCGCCCTGATGCACGGCAACGTCTTCAAGCCGATCGTCATGATGAAGGAGATGCAGGCGGGCTTCACGCCGGAGCAGCTCTACACCGGCAACATTCCTCGGGTCGGGCACTGCTTCGCGGCGGACCCGATCATCAATCTGGTCGACAGGACAGCGGCCGGTCACGTGCGTGACGGCTGCTTCTCCATGCTCGCGTCAAGCGTTCCGGGATCGCGGATCGGCGTCCTGCTGCGGAAAGTCGCCCCCTGAGCGGAGAGTCAATGATGTCGCTGCCCATCTTCGAACTACCTGACCTGATGGCGTCCATGCCCGAGCTGCCCTTCGAGTTCAGCCCGGGGGCCGAGGCCACGGCCCGCGCCACCCTGTCCGAAGGCCCAGAAGCCGTCTTCCGGAGTCTCATACGGGACCAGGAGTCGGAGGCGGGCCTGCTCGTGGCCCGGAAGATCATCGGAGCGTTCCTCCAGGAGGCCGCAGGCGACGAGGCCGGGGACGCGGCCCTCATGGGCGGGGAGTCCGCGGACGCGGACGCCATCGCCGCGCGCGTCCTCAGCGTGCGTGACGAGCTGGCCACGGCCATGAAGGCCGTGCGGCAGTACGAGCCGGACGTCTTCGAGACCGTGCTGCGGCAGCGCGCACCGGTCGGCCTGGTCGGCGGCTGCTGGCTGGACACGATCTCCCAGCCCGCGACCCAGCCCTCCGTGATCGTGAACCACCTGGTCAGGCACCACTTCATCCTCAAGGGGGAGGGGAACCGGCTGCGCTCGTCGTACTACGTGCTGCGGCGGGCTCTCGAAGACGCCGAGGTCTACCTGCCGGAGATCGACGCCGAGGAGTTCCTCGCCGAGGCGCGGACCCGTCCGCTGACCGCCGCGCACGCCTCCTTCTACGTCGCGCTCTCGCGGCTGCCGGCCAGCTTCCTTCCCGAGGTGGTCGGGGTGCATTACGCCTTCCTCGCCCTCGGCGTCGACGGTCTGCTCGCCGGCACGCCCGAACCCCTCTCCGAGCCGATGCTGCGCGCATCGCTGGCCCAGTACCTCGACCTGACCAGGCCTTCCCCCAACGGGGTGGCCGAGCGGCGGCGGCTGCTCGCGGCCATCCGCCTGGTCCTGAAGCTGGAACGCGAGCACGTGGACATGCTGGCCGAGCTCGCCGCCTGGCGCGGTGAGCTGCCGCTGGACGCGCGCGTGGCCGAGATCGTCATGCGGCACGCCCCGTTCGCCGGTCCGATGCACCGCGACGTGCGCCTGGGCCGCCGCTCGCTCACCGACACCTTCGACGACCCCGGCTTCGACCTCGCCGCGTTCATCACCGAGTTCCGCGGCTCCCGCCATCTGAAGCCCGGTCCCACGGGGGGCTGCCGCTTCCTGGACGCCATCAAGTTCGGCGGATCGATGTTCGCCGTCTTCGACGAGCGCGAGGCGAGGACCCTCCGAGCGTGGGTGGCGGAGGTCCAGGCCGGCAACCTCCCCGAGGTCGTGATCCCGGTCAACCGCGTGGGCGACGCCACGGCCGCGCGCCGGCACGAGGCGGTCATCGGGTACGAACCGGACGATGTGGTCTACGCCGAGCCGCCCACGCTCGACGACCGGGAGCTGCTCTACCGCCTGGTGAACATCGAGCGCTTCCCGAACACGCTGGAACTGGCCCGCCGGCGCGCCGAGGAGAGCTTCGACGCCGGGGAGATCCTGTTCACCTGCGGTGCGGGCGGCAAGTACACCGACGCCAGCTACTTCCCCTACACCCCTGAAGCGCTGCGCGCCCGGGTCGACAGCATCTACTGGGATAAGCTCATCAACCCCTACCGGCCGCTGGAGGAGATCCCCGACCGCGAGAACGTGATCTTCCATCAGATGACGATGGCCCTCGGCAACCTGATCGAGGCCGCCTGGTCGCACAGGATCGCCAACCTCGGGCGCTTCAAGCGGCGGAGCGACGACCTGCTGTTCGCGATCTACGCGGACGAGATGGGGCGCGGCGAGCTGGAGAAGAACCATGTGACGCTGATCCACCGGGTGATGGACAGCCTCTCGATCCGCCTGCCGCATGTCCGCGACGCCGCGTTCCGCGACCAGGAGATCCTCCCGGACCATCCCTACGACTTCACGATCCGGCAGATGTGCATGTCGCTGTTCCCGGACAGCTTCTACAGCGAGATCCTCGGATACAACCTCGCGATCGAGATGTACGGTCTCGGGGAACTGCGCATGCACGAGATCGAGAAGCTGCGCGCCCACGGGTTCGACATCGCCTACGAAGAGGCGCATCTGTCCATCGACAACGTCTCGGCCGGTCATTCCCGGCAGTCGGTGGACGCCATAATCTCCTATCTCGACGAGGTGGAACGCGGCCACGGCGCGGCGTTCGTCCAGGAGGAGTGGCGTCGCGTCTGGCGGGGCTACGCGGCCTTCGCCTTCTACCCCGAGCACCGGCTCATCAGCACACAGCCCGCCTCCGCCGCGTCGGCGTCCGCCGCCGCCCCGCCGGCGGAAGCCGTCTCGCCGGCGGACTCCGGGAACGTCGACCTGGTGATCTGATGATCGATCCCGTCGCCGTGGCGACGCCCGTGACCACCGGGTCCTGCTTCGACGAGGCGATCCTCGGGCTCCCGTTCTACGAACCGCGCCACATGGCGCTCGCGCACCGGATCAGCGAGTGGTGCGACACCAGGGGCGACCTCTGGACGACCTCCGAGCGCGACCCGGAGCGCACCGGACTGGGCATCATCCGGGCACTGGGAGAGGATGGCTGGCTGGCCTTCCTGGATCCGGCGGCCACCCCCGGCCAGGCCATGGAAGGGGACGCCCGGTCGCTCTGCCTCATGCGGGAGGCGCTCGCCTACGCCGACGACCTGGCCGACTACGCGTTCTCCATCCAGGCGCTGTCCGCGACACCGATCCTGCGGTACGGCTCGGAGGGGCAGCGACGGCGCTATCTCCCGGGCCTGGCGAGCGGGGAGATCGTCTCGTCGTTCGCGATCTCCGAGGAGGAAGCGGGGTCGGACGTCGCGGCCATCGGGTTACGGGCCGAACGGGCGGGGGACGGCTACGTCCTCAACGGCCACAAGGCCTGGATCGCCAACGGCGGCATCGCCGATGTGCACTGTGTCATCGCGCGCACCGGTGAGGCGCCGGGCGCTCTGGGCCTGACGGCCTTCCTGGTCCCCGCCACGGCACCCGGGGTGCGCGTGCGGGAGAGGATCGCGGCGATCGCCCCGCGCTCCTTCGCCCATCTGGCGTTCGAGGACTGCTACGTCCCGGCGGACAGCGTGCTCGGACGCCCGTGCGGCGGCTTCGTCATCGCGATGGACGTGCTCGCGCGGTTCCGCATGACCGTGGGCGCCGCCGCGATCGGCTTCGCCCGCCGCGCGTCCGACGCCGCGCTGGCACGGGCGAGGAGCAGGCCGATGAACGGCGGCAGGCTGCTGGACCTGCCGACGGTGAAGGAGACCTTCGCCGGTTTCGAGGTCAAGCTCAACGCCGCCGCCCTGCTCGTCACGCGCGCCGCCTGGGAACTGGACCAGGGCAACCGGAGCTTCGGCAAGCATTCGAGCATCGCCAAGCTGTACGCGACCGAGGCGGCCCAGGAGATCGTGGACGACGCCGTGCAGATCTTCGGCGCCGCGGGCCTGGTCGCCGGCAGCGTCACCGAACGCCTGTACCGCCAGATCAGGTCGCTACGCATCTACGAGGGCACATCAGAGATCCAGAAAACCATAATCGCCGGAGCCCTCGACCTCCGCCGCGCGAACCGCCGGCCCATGGGATCCAGACGTTCCTAACGGGCCGGGACACGGCTCGGCGGTCCTGGTGCGGACCTGGGTCAGCCTGCGGGCTCAGGAGTGGCCGGGACCCATCCCGCTGCTGCTCGGGATTCGCTGGGTGACGACGAAGACGAAGACGAGGTCGAAGAAGAGCTCCAGCGTGGAGACACGGAGCTCCTCCTCCGGGGGGGTGGGTTCGATACGTTCGGCGAACCAGCCGGGGAGGCGCATGCAGTCATCTTTCCGTTCTTCTCACCAGATAGCGCATGCTTTCGCCCCTGGCTGATGGTGAGGTCACGATGCCGCCAGGCTCGCGCCTGAAGGGTCACGATAGGGGGACAATCAGGGGCGTGTTATTCGGCATCCTGGGTTCGACCGAAGTGTGGCTCTCCGACGGGAGCCCCGCCGGCGTGGGCGGACCTCGTGTGCGCCGGCTGCTGGCGCTGTTGCTGGTCGACGCCGGCCAGGTCGTCGGCACGCAGCGGCTGATCGACGGGTTGTACGGCCAGAGCCCGCCAGGCGACGCGGCCAACGCGCTGCAGTCCCAGGTGTCGCGTCTGCGGCGAGGTCTGGGCGCGGAGGGCGGCGGTCTCGTCGAGCTGCACCCCTCGGGGTACCGTCTCGCGGTCGACTCCGAATCGGTCGACGCCCACCGGTTCCAGCGCCTCGCCAGGGAAGGGCGGCGTGCGCTCGCCGCGGGGGATCACTTCCAGGCGAGCGCGCTGCTGAGGGAGGCGCTGGCGTTGTGGCGCGGCCCGGCGCTGGCGGACGTGCCCGTCGCGGAGGCGCGTGCGGCCGGTCTGGAGGAGCTTCGGCTCGCCGCCGTGGAGGACCGGGTCGAGGCCGGGCTGGCGCTCGGCGGCCATCGGGAGGTCGTCGCGGAGCTGGCCGAGCTGGTGGCCGCCCATCCGCTGCGGGAGCGGCCACGGGGACTGCTGATGCGGGCACTGCATGGATGCGGGCGGCAGGCCGAGGCGCTCGCGGTGTTCGAGGACGGGCGGCGGGTGCTGGCCGAGGAACTCGGTGCCGACCCGTCGGCCGAGCTAGCGGCGGTGCACCTGGCGGTCCTGCGGAACGACCCCTCGCTGGACCGGGCGTCCTCGCCCGGCGGAGGCGGTTTCTCACCCGGCGGAGAACGTGTCTCGGGCGGTGGGGAGGGTTTCTCGGGCGGCGGGGAGGGTTCCTCGGGCGGCGGGGAGGGTTTCTTGGGCGATGGGGAGGGTGTCTCGGGCGGCGGGGGTCGGTTCTCGCCCGGTGGGGAGGGTGTCTCGGGCGGTGGAGAGCGTTTCTCTGGCGGTGGCGGTGGCGGTGGCGGACGTTCGGGCGAGCCGGAGCGGCACCCAGCTACCGCCGAGGGCTCCTGGCAGGGCGTGCCGGCCCAGTTGACCAGCTTCGTGGGCCGGGAGGAGGAGCTTCGGCGGATCGGCAAGCTGCTGGACTCCGGCCGGCTGGTGACGCTCATCGGGCCTGGCGGCGCCGGCAAGACCCGGCTGGCCATGGAGGCCGGCGATCGTGGGCAGGGCCAGGTGTGCTTCGTCGACCTGGCGCCGCTGGGGGAGGGAGCGCACGTGCCGCAGGCGGTGCTGAGCGCCCTCGGCCTGCGGGAGACGAAGCTGTCGGCGCTGACGTCCGAGCCCTCTGACGTGGTGGGGCGGCTGCTGGCCGCGCTGGCCGGCCAGAGGATGCTGCTGATCCTCGACAACTGCGAGCACGTGATCGACGAGACGGCACGCCTGGTCCGCCGGGTGCTGGGCGGATGCGCCGGGGTGCGGGTGCTGGCCACCAGCCGGGAGGCGCTGAACATCACGGGGGAGGCGCTGTGCCCGCTTCCGCCGCTCGGGCTTCCGGCGGGTCAGGTGCCGGTGGCGGAGGCGAAGGCTTATCCGGCTGTACGGCTGTTCGCCGACCGGGCCGCCGCCGTCTCGCCGGACTTCGTGGTGGACGCGGGGAACGTCGAGACCGTCGTGAGGATCTGTGCCGCGCTGGACGGCCTGCCGCTGGCCATCGAGCTGGCCGCCGCCCGGCTGAGGTCACTGCCGGTGCACGAGATCGCCACCCGGCTCGGCGCGGCCGACCGTACGGGCGAGGGCGACGCCGGGCAGGACCGGTTCGGGCTGCTGTCGCGGGGCGATCGTACGGCGGCGCCGCGTCACCGGACGCTTCGGGCGGTGGTGGCGTGGAGCTGGGACCTGCTGGACGAGGAGGAGCGGGTGCTGGCCCGGCGCCTGACGGTGTTCCGCGGCGGCGCGACGCTCGCGGCAGTGGAAGGCGTGTGCGCCCTGCCGGAGGAAGATGCGAGGCGGGTGCCGCAGCGGGTTTCGGGGGGAGAGCCGGGGCCGCTGGTGGTCGGGCGGGTGGTGGAGGTGCTGGCGGGGCTGGTGGACAAGTCGCTGGTGGAGGTGAGCGGCGGGCGATATCGGATGCTGGACACCATTCGCGTGTTCTGCGGTGAGCAGCTCCAGCACGCGGGTGAGGCGGACCGGCTGCGGGCGGCACACGCCCGCTTCTTCGCCGATCTGGCGGAGAAGGCGGAGCCGTGCCTGCGGCGGGCCGAGCAGGTGGAGTGGCTGCGGAGGCTGGGGGCGGAGGACGCGAACCTGCACGCGGCGTTGCGGTGGGCGGTGGGCGCCGATCCGGCGGTGGCGCTGGGGTTGCTCGCGAATCTGTCGGTGTACTGGTGGCTGCGGGGCCTGCCCAGCGAGGGGGCACCGCCGGCGGCCGAACTGCTGCGGGTGATCGGCACCGAGCCGCCCGCCGGCCTGGAGGACGAGTACGTCGCCTGCGTGGTGCTGGCCGGAAGGGACGGCTTCCACGACCCGGCGCTGCGCCCGTACGTGGACCGCGCCAGGGCCATCATGCACGCCCTGGCCCGGCCACCGCGCCAGCGGTTCACGATGGTCCTGTGGGCGCTGGCGACCGGCCCCGCCGACTCCCAGGGCGTCACCTGGGACCAGTACGTCGGCGCGGACGCGTGGTTCGAGGCGCTCGGCCGTCTCGGCGAGGGCTTCACCAAGTTCTTCGGCGGGCAGGTGAGCGAGTCCGCGTCGGAGCTGACCGCCGCGCTCGGCCGTTTCCGATCCGTGGGCGACCGCTGGGGGATGATGGCGGCGCTGGACACGCTGTCCAAGGTCGCCGAGTGGCAGGGGGACCAGGCGGCCTCGCTGGCGATGGCCGGGCAGGCCCTGGAGCTGGCCGGGCAGCTCGGCGCGCTGGACGACATGGCCGAGCTGCTGTGCGGCGTCGCCTACGTCCAGCTCCGCCAGGGTGACCTGGACGCCGCGCACGCGACGTACGAGCGGGCCGGTGAGACCGCCCGCCGAGCGGGAATGCCGGTGACGCTGGCCGGGGTGCAGCTGGGGTTCGGGGAGATCGCCCGCCTCCGTGGCGACCTGGCCGAAGCCCGGCGGCTCTACCAGATGGCGTTGAGCGCGTGCACTTCCGAATGGGTGACCGTGGAGGAGCTGCGAGCACGCATCATGGTCGCGCTCGGACGGGTCGCCGAGGCGGAGGGGGACCTCAGCGAGGCGGAGTCCTGGCACACTCAGGCCATCCAGAGCGGGCTGCGCCTGCGTAGCCTCCCGGCGGCGGCCGGTGCGGTCGAAGGCCTGGCCGGGGTGGCGCTGTCGCGGGGCGACGGTGAGCGCGCCGCGCTGCTGCTCGGAGCGGGCGAGGCGATGCGCGGCGTGGCGCTCCCCGGGGATCCCGATGTGACCCGGGTCGCGGCGCTGGCGGAGGGCCTGGTCGGTGCGACCGCCTTCGCCGCGGCCTACGAACGCGGTGCCGCGATGACCCCGGAGCAGACGCTGGTCCTCGCCGGAGTGCCGGCCGAAGAGCTAGAGGGGATCAACCTCCGGAGAACCGTCTTCGGCGCCGTCCGACCCGAGGAGCGCGGGGGATAGGACGGAGGGCCGAGGCTGCCCGGTCGTCCGGACCGTTCAGCGCGCTCCGGAGACGGCGTGGGCGGCCTTCGGGGACCGGTGAGCCGGGTCGCTACTCCGGGTCGGGGGTGGTCTTTCGTCCACCGGCGACGAGGCGGTCGCGCTTGTCGGCGGGGGTGGAGGGGGCGTCGCTCGGGCTCTCGGTCGTGGCGTCCTCCGGGGCGCCCGCGGGCCGGGCCGGGCGGCGAGGGCGGGTCTTGCGTGGTGCGGTGATCTCGGCGGTGTCCTCGGCCCGCGACCGCTCCTCAGGAAAGGTCACAGGGCCCTTTCCGGCGGTGCTCCCCGTACTTCCCGTGCTTCCCTTACCGCCGGTGCCCGTGCTCCCGGTGCCTCCGGCCGAGGTGTCTCCCGGGCCGGTCTCCTTGGCGGGCCTGGGCGCCGACGTTTCACGCCAGGAGGAGATCACATCGTCCGCCTCGGCGTCGGCCGCCATGTCGTCGGCGGCCTCGGCGTCACGCCGCCGGATCACGACCAGGTGGTCGATGGACAGGCGCCCGGCCCCGACCACCGCCAGCAGAACCGACGCGGCCCCGAGGGCGACGATGAGGTTGATGTCCCCACCGGTGAGCGGCAGCCCGGTGTCGCCGCTCACGAGTACGAACACGGCGAGCGCCTCGGCGAAGAGGATCAGCCCGCAGGCCGGGACCGCCAGTCCCGCGACCAGGAGCGCTCCTCCGATGAGCTCGATGAGCATGGTGGAGGCGGCCCAGATGCCGGGGCCGGGGGCGTCCATCTTCGCGAACTGCTCGCTCGTCGCGGTCAGCCCGAACTCGAGCTTGTGCCAGCCGTTCGCGAAGAAGATCCCGCCGACGCCCAGCCGGGCGGCCAGCGAAGCGAGATCTTGAAAGGTTCGTCTCACGGTAGCCATTCTCTCGGGGTCGGTCCGTGTTGCACAGACAATTGCCCTGTATCGCTCCTGTCATGCACAGGCGGTAGCGACTCAGCGGGGGCCGTGTCACAACACGGGGCTGGTTCAGACGGTGACGCGCTCCCGTTCGGCGGCGTGGACCTCGACGGGGGCGCGGCGGGGCAGCAGGACGGCGGCGGCGAGCGCGGTCACCCCCAGCAGCAGGACGCTGACCAGAACGGTGGAGTGCAGGGCGGTGACGAAAGCGGCCCGTGCGGTGTCCATGAGGGCGAGCCCGGCCGGCCCGCCCACCTCTCCGGCGACGTGCGCGGCGGAGGCGAGCGACTCTCTCGCCTGTCCCATCGCCGCCGGTTCGACCCCCGGGACGCTGCCCAGCGACGGGGCGTACACGATGGTGGTGATCGTGCCGAGCACGGCCACCCCCAGGCCGGCGCCCAGCTCGTACGCGGTCTCCTCGATCGAGGCCGCCCCGCCGGCGCGGGACTCCGGCGCGGAGGCCATGATCGTGTCGGAGGCCGCGAGCAGCGCGACCTCCACGCCGAAGCCGATGCCCGCGAAGCACAGGGAGAGCAGGAGCGGGTGCTGCTCGGTGCCCCAGGCCATGGTCGGCGCGAGGGACAGCCCGGCGAGGGCGAGCCCTCCTGCCATGGTCGCGCGCAGGCCGAGGCGTTGCAGGAGGTGCGCGGCGCACAGGCCGCCCGCGATGGCCGCGACCATGAGGGGGAGCATGCGTATCCCGGCCTGCAGCGGGCTGTCGCCGAGGACGAGCTGGAGGTACTGCGCGAGCATCAACTCCAGGCCGACCAGTGCGAACACCGCGAGGAGCACGCACAGGACACCGATGGCGAAGCCGCGCTGGGCGAACAGGCCGATGTCGAGCAGGGGATGGGCGAGCCGCCGCTGGCGCGCGGTGAACCACGCGAGCAACCCGATGCCCGCCACCAGGACGGCGAGGGCGGGGAGCAGGCCCAGCGTCGTGCCGTGCCCCGCCTCCTTCAGGCCGAAGGCGAGGAAGAGGATGCCGAGGGTGGACAGCACGGCGCTCGGCGCGTCCCACCGGTGGGAGGGGTTGCCGCGCGACGCCGGCAGCAGGCGTACGGCCAGCGGCAACGCCACCACCAGCAGCGGGACGTTGATCAGGAAGACCGCGCCCCACCAGAAGTGCTCCACGAGGACGCCGCCGACCAGCGGTCCGACGGCGGCGCCCCCGGCGGCGACCGCGCTCCACACGCCGAGGGCGACGGCCCGCTCCCGGCGGTCGGTGAAGACCTGCCGGATGATCGACAGCGTGGCCGGCATGATCATCGCTCCGCCGATGCCGAGGAGCGCCCGCGAGGCGATCAGGGCCGTCGGGGTGCTCGCGAAGGCGGCGGAGAGCGAGGCGACCCCGAAGACCACGTAGCCCGCGAGGACGAAACGCCGCTTGCCGTATCTGTCGCCGAGCGTGCCGAAGGTGACCAGGAGCGGCGCGACGACCAGAGAGTAGATGTCGATGGTCCACAGCAGTTCGACGGCCGACGGCTCCAGGGCGGCGGTCAGCGCGGGCACGGCGATGTGCAGGACCGTGGCGTCCACGGCGATGAGCAGGAGGCTGAAGCACAGCAAGGCGAGCACCGACCACCGGTTTCTCTGGTGGTCCATGGTCGTGCCCTTGACACGGACGCCTGGCGGGGTGCCCAAAACGGTCATTGCCTACTCAAAGGGATGGGGCCTGCTGAACATGCGTGGCAGCTTAGGCCATCTCGGTTGATTGTTCAGCAGGTTGGGACAACGGCCCTGGAGCGCCCATCCGGATGCTCCCCGAGCGCGGTCGAAAGTCCGGAACCGAACCCCCGGTCACCCCGGGCGCCCGGCAGCAGCATACGGTCCACGCGATCTCCCGGGGCTCATGGGATGGGTGATCAAGCTGGGGTGCCGCGTACCTCTCTAGAGAGCTATAGGTATATGTCCGACATCTAGGCAACGGGTGATCCGCAACGGACCATGACGGCGTGGGGAACGCCAGCGAGTCAGATCCCTCTCCGGTGCCACCCCCGCGAGACCGCTCCGATCCCCGGGCTTGGTGTGTGGTCGCCGTCGCGAGGCTGGCGCGAGACCAGCCAGAGGGAGCGCTGGAGGCCGCAGGCGAGGCGGTCGAGCGTGATCCCGACGGCGAGTGGGGGCATCGGCTGGCGAGTCTCGCCCTTGAACGCCTCGGCCGCGACTCCGAGGCGGTCGTTGCGGCTCAGGACGCCGTCCGGCTCGCACCCGGCTCCTGGGCCGCGCGGCTAAGACTGGGCTCCGCGCTTCGCAGGCTCCCCGGCCGGTGGCGCGATTCCTGGGCCGAGGCCCAGCAGGCGGTCCGCTTCGCCCCCGAGCAGCCCGACCCGCACGTCCTGATCGGCGACCTCGCCCTGCTGCGCGGCGACCACGAGCAGGCCGCCGTGGCCTACCGGGCCGCACTGCGCAGGGACGACGACCACACGGCCGGGCGGATCAACCTCGGCCTGACGTTCCTGCGCTGGGACCGGTCCCGCGACCACCACGACCCGACATGGACGGTCGACCCCCGCGATACCGGTCGCGCCCGGCGCGCCCTTGAGGTGTGGACCCGGCAGGTACGGGTGCTGCTCGCGATCTCCCTCACGGCCGTCGTCGTCCTGGCCTTCTGGTACGACCTGCACGATCAGGCACGCATCGGCGGTGCGGCGGTCCTGGTCCTGGTGCTGGCGGCCACCGTGCGCCAGGCGCGAAGGATCACGGTGTGGAGGTACGTGCCGGGCATGCTCGCCCGCGACCTGTGGCTCAGCGTCGCGGTGTCGGTCGCCCTCCTGGTGATCGCGGCGTACGTGGCGGCGCTGGCCACCCTGCCGCCCTGGTCGCTCGCGGGCGAGGTCGTCCCCCTGGTCGCCGCCGGTTCGGCGCCCACGCTCGTCCAGTGGGAGGACCTCCTGGGCGGGTTCTGGGCGGGGCTGTTCGGCCTCGTGCTCTTCAACGGGGTGGCCGTGCTGCTCCTGCGGGTGTTCGCCGAGGCCTGGCGTGGCAGGCCCGTACGGGCGCTCGCCGAGTTCACCGTCACCCCGCCCGAACGCGTCGGGCTGCGGAACACCGGCGTCACCCTGTGGATCGTCACCGTGCGCCTCTGGTTCCTGGTGGCCGTGCCGGCCCTGCTTCCCCTGGTGGCCGCCGAACGGCGCGCCGCGCTGGCGGCCGTCTGCGTCCCGGTCGCGATGCTCTATGTGCTCGACCGCGGCGGTCTGCGTCCACGGATACGCGCCGTCCTGCGGGCCGACCGGTGGCTGGCGGTGGCGCTGGTGTTCCTCTTCCTGTCCTGCGCCGCCCTGGTGGTGGCGGGAGCGGTGCCCACGCTGGGCCTCGCGCCCTGGATCGGCGAGCGGGCGTGGTGGTCGGTCGTGGGCGCGCTCCTCGTCGTGGTCCTCGCCTTCACGGCGCGGGCCACGCGCGCCTGGTGGCGGGGGTCGGCCGGGCCCTGGCGCGCCTCCCTGATCCTGTGCGAGGGCTGCGGCCCCCGCCTGCCGGGCGAGGTCAGCCCGTCGGTGGTGCTCGGCCCCGAAGTGCGGCGGGCCTTCACCTACTCCCGCAGCGTCGTGCTGTCCTACACCGACGCAGGCGGTCCCCGCACGCTCGCGGTCGGGGCCGTGACCTCGGTGAGCCGGTCGGGGGAACTGCGCCTGATCGCCGCGGAGGAGGCGTGGGCAGCCGCCGAGCGTGACCCACGGGTGGCGGTCTTCGTCGCCGACCCGATCGAGCGGCGTTTCTGGGCCGAGGTGCGCGGGATCGCGATGCCCGACGCGGCGGAGGACGTGCTCCGGGTGACGCCCAAGCACGTCGTCGTCGGCGAGTATCCCGGCCGCCACGAGGCCCGGACCTCCCCGCGCAGACCCTGATGGCCCGCGGTCGCCGGTGCCCGGCACGCCTTGGCGCCGCGTGGGCCGCCTAGGCCGAGGCCCTGGTCACGCCGTTTCCGCGGTCGTACGGAAACGGTTCCACTCCCGCCTTCGTATATAAGTGACGGCGCGTTGGGAAGGGCACGGGGCCGGGGACGCGCGCTTCAGGCCTTGGTGCGGTATAACCGGGAGGCGACCGGGGAGGCAAAATGCGGGACTCCGACAGGGCCCGGCCGGCGGGGCGCGCCGCGGCCCGTGATGCGTTCGAGCACGTCCGGCTACGTTATTTCCAGCTTTCCCGTGGCACGAGACGGGCCATGTTCGCCGCCGTCCTCATCGGCGTCCTCATTCTCGCCTTCTTTCTTGAATGGTCCCTGTTCTCCACGTTCGTCACCACTCTCTTACTTCTTGGCTTCGCCGAGCTGACCCTGCGTTTCCCCCGTGCCGCCGCGACCGTGCTGGTCGTGGTGGCATGGTCCTCGGTGATGATCGTCACGGTCGACTTCGTGCAGCCGCACTCCTCGCTGCCGACCCTGTTCCTCCTGCTCGGCGTGGTGGCCGGGGCCGCCGCCCACCTGATCAGGTGGGTGACGCCGTGGGTGACCACGCTGGCCGCGCTCGGCGCGGTGGCCATGGTGACCTTCGCCGTGGCCACGTTCTCGCCGGAGGCCGCGGTCTGGGCGGCGTACGGCGTGGCCGCCGCCGTGCTGGTCTACCGTCTCGTCCAAGCGGGCCAGGCGCGTCGCCGGTTCGCGGCCGCGCAGGGGGAGGCGCCCGCCGCCCAGGCGCGGCAGCGCGTCCGCGACGGCGCCGGCGAGCGCGACGGCCTGCCCGAGCGCGGCGCGCCGCCGCCGATCTCCGTCGAGGACGCTCTGGGCGAGCTCGAAAGCATGATCGGCCTGGAGCCCGTGAAGGAGCAGGTGCGCTCGATCGCGGCCTCGATCGAGGCGTCCAGGCTGCGCGCTGAGGCCGGGTACTCCACCGAGCAGCCGATGCGCCACTTCGTCTTCGTGGGGCCGCCCGGCACCGGCAAGACCTCCGTCGCGCGCACGGTCGCCAAGATCTTCTACGCGTTCGGCCTGCTGGAGACCCCGTATGTCGTGGAGGCGCAGCGGGCCGACCTGGTGGGGGAGTACCTCGGCGCCACCGCCATCAAGACCAACGAGCTGATCGACCAGGCGCTGGGAGGGGTGCTGTTCGTCGACGAGGCGTACAGCCTCATGAACTCCGGCGAGGGCCAGCCCGACAGGTTCGGCGCGGAGGCCGTGCAGACCCTGCTGAAGCGCGCCGAGGACGACCGCGAGCGGCTCATCATCATCCTGGCCGGTTACGAGAAGGAGATGGCCACCTTCCTCGCCTCCAACCCGGGCCTGTCCTCCCGCTTCTCCACCCGCATCAAGTTCCCCACCTATTCCCCGCCCGAGCTGCTGCGCATCGTCGAGCTGCTGCGGGCCAGGCGCGGCGAGCGGCTGTCCCCGGACGCCCCTCCGGTGCTGCTCGGGCTGTTCGAGGACGTCCACCGGCGCGGTCTCATCGACGAGCTCGGCAACGCGCGGTTCGCGCGCAGCCTGATCGAGGGGGCGGCGCAGGCCCGTGACGTGCGCGTCGTGGGCGCCGGAGGGTCGCCGAGTCGCGAGGATCTCGTCACCACCACCACCGTCGACCTCACCAAGGCGTTCAACGAGATCACCGCCAGGTTCCGCGGCTACCAGGCCACGCCCAGCCTTGAGGAGGCCCTGGCCGACCTCGACCGCATGGCCGGGCTGGAGCCGGTCAAGCGGCAGGTCCGGGCCATCGCGGCGCAGCTGCGCGTCGCGCGGATGCGGCAGGAGCAGGGGCTGCCCGCCCCGCCGCAGATGCGGCACTTCGTGTTCGTCGGGCCGCCCGGCACCGGGAAGACCACGGTGGCCCGCGTGCTGGGCCGCATTTTCGCCGCGCTCGGGCTGCTGTCCCGCCCCGATGTGGTCGAGGCGTCCCGGGCCGAGCTCGTCGGCCAGCATCTCGGCGCCACGGCGATCAAGACCAACGAGCTGGTCGACAGGGCGCTCGGCGGAGTGCTGTTCGTCGACGAGGCGTACAGCCTGGTCAACAGCGGTTACCAGGGGGGAGACGCGTTCGGCGTCGAGGCCGTGCAGACCCTGCTCAAGCGCGCCGAGGACGACCGCGACCGTCTCGTCATCATCCTCGCCGGGTACGCCTCCGAGATGGAGCGCTTCCTGGCCACCAACCCGGGCCTGGCCAGCAGGTTCAACCAGCGTGTGGCGTTCCCCTCCTACAGCCCCGCCGAGCTGACCGAGATCGCCGGGCTGCTGGCGGAGCAGTCGGGAGACCGCTTCGACGATTCCGCCGAGCGCGACCTCGCCGATGTGTTCTCGTGGGTCTGCGCGGAGGGCCTGATCGACGAGCTGGGCAACGGCCGCTTCGCACGGTCGCTGTTCGAGCGCGCGGCCCTCGGCCGCGACGTGCGGCTCGCGGGGCGCGGTGGCGGCGCGAGCGCCGAGGAGCTCACCACGATCACCAGTGACGACGTGCGCACCGCCGTCGACGAGCTCGCCGACCGCTAGACCCACCGGCTCGCATCGGCACGGCCGGCAGGCACGACACCGGCTCTCAGGCCGTCACCAGACGGCCGATGGGGAAGTTTCCCTCGACACCTGGCCCGATTGACGACTTTATTGTCACCGGACGGTTACAGCATGTAGCAGGATGGGCACGGAGGGACACAGGCGGCCCTCGATGGTGCACGATCCGGCACGACGCGGCAATCGGCGGAAGGGGGGCGATGGCGGGATTCCTGCTTCGCCGGTCGGTCAACTACATGGTGTTGATCGCCGTCGCCACGAGCCTGGCGTACATGCTGGCCGCCACCGCGCTCGATCCCCGTTCCAACTACGAGGGCCGGAATCCCCGCCCGCCCGCCGCGGTGGTCGAAGCCCGGCTTTCGCAGTACAACCTCAACGACCGCACCCCGATCTTCGAGCGCTACCTGGTGTGGGCCGGTGGAGTGCTGCACGGTGACTTCGGGCGCACCTGGAACGGCGAGCGGGTCAACGACGAGCTCGGGCGGCGCCTCGGCGTCACGCTGCGGCTCATCCTGCTCGGGGTGGTGCTCGGCAGCGTGGCGGGCGTCCTGGTCGGGGCCTACGCCGGGGTGAGGCAGTACGGATGGTTCGATCGGCTGTCCACCGCGGGCGCCTTCGTGGTGCTCGCCATCCCCACCGTCGTGCTGGCGAACATCCTGATCATCATGGCGATCTGGCTCAACGACCATCTCGGCGTCCAGATCCTCCTGGTCAGCGGCGAGGCCACCCCGGGACTCGAGGGCGGCGCCGGAGCCGGGCTGCTTGACCGGGTCAAGCACCTGGTCCTGCCGACGGTCTCGCTGGCCGTCGGGCAGATCGCCGTCTACAGCCGCTACCAGCGCAACATGATGCTCGACGTGCTCGACGCCGACTTCGTCCGCACGGCCATGGCCAAGGGGCTGCGCAGGCGCACCGCGCTCGTCAAGCACGCCCTGCGCACCGCCCTGATCCCCGCGGTGACCTACTTCGCGTTCACCTTCGGCTCGCTGCTGGTCGGCGCCACGATCACCGAGTCGGTCTTCGGATGGCACGGCATGGGAGAGGAACTGGTCGCCTCGATCCGCACCAACGACGTCAACACGGTGGCGGCGATCAGCTGCTTCGCGGCGCTGGCCGTGCTCCTCGCCTCGCTCGCCTCCGACGTGCTGCACGCCGGCCTCGACCCGAGGGTGCGGGTGGGCTAGATGATGACGCTGCCGGAGGAGGAGTTCGCCGAGGTCCAGGCGGAGGCCGAGCGCATCCGCGTGCCGTCCAGGACCCGCGTGGTGGCCGCGCGCTTCTTCCGCACCAAGCAGGGGCGGCTGGGCTTCGGGCTGCTGGCCGCGATGTTCCTGCTGGCCTTCCTCGGCCCGCTGCTGTCCCCCTGGTCCTACACCGACATGGACTTCTCGGCCTTCATGCAGCCACCCTCGCCCGGCCACTGGTTCGGAACGCTCCAGACCGGTTCCGACGTGTTCGCCGTGACGCTGCGCGGCGCGCAGAAGTCGCTGATCGTCGGCCTGCTCGTCGCGGTGCTGTCCACCGGTGTCGCGGCGGTCGTCGGCTCGTTCGCCGGCTACTTCCTCGGCTGGACCGACCGCACGCTCATGTGGGTCGCCGACCTGCTCCTCGTGCTTCCGGCGTTCCTGATCCTGGCGATCATGTCCCCGCTGTTCACCGAGGGCAGGTGGCTGCTCTTCGTGATCATGCTGGCGCTGTTCCTGTGGATGGTCACCTCGAAGATCGTGCGCGGCATGACCAAGGCGATCAAGGAACGCGAGTACATCAAGGCGGCGCGCTTCATGGGGGTGCCGTCCTCGGCCATCATCTTCCGGCACGTCATCCCGAACCTGGCGTCCCTGCTGATCGTGGACGCGACGCTGAACGTCAGCGCCGCCATCCTCACCGAGACGAGCCTGTCGTATTTCGGATTCGGCATCCAGCCGCCCGACGTCTCGCTCGGCAGCCTGATCGCCGACGGTTCCAGGACCGCCCTGTACGCCCCGTGGACGTTCTGGTTCGGGGCCGGAGTGCTGGTCGTCACCATCCTGGCGGTCAACCTGATCGGCGACTCCCTGCGTGACGCCTTCGATCCCGGCACCAGGACATCGGCATGAGCGGCCCGGTCCTGGAGGTGCGCGACCTGGAGGTCCGCTTCGGCGACGTCCGGGCGGTGCGCGAGGTCGGTTACGCCGTCGAGGCCGGCGAGGTGCTCGGCATCGTGGGCGAGTCCGGTGCGGGCAAGTCGGTGGCCTCCCTGGCCGTGATGGGCCTGCTGCCACGGCACGCCAAGGTGGCGGGCTCGGTCCTGCTGCACGGGACGGAACTTCTCGGCGCGCCCGAGAAGGACCTCGCGGCCTTCCGCGGCAAGTCGATCTCGATGGTCTTCCAGGACCCGCTCTCGGCGATGACCCCCGTCTACCGCGTGGGGGCCCAGATCGCCGAGGCCGTGCGCATCCACCAGAAGGTGAGCAGGGAGCGTGCGGCGGAGCGTGCGGTGGAGCTGCTCGACCTGGTCGGCATCCCGAACCCGCGCCAGCGGGCGAGGGCGTTCCCCCACGAGTTCTCCGGGGGCATGCGGCAGCGCACGATGATCGCCATGGCGATCGCCAACGACCCCGACGTCATCATCTGCGACGAGCCGACCACGGCTCTCGACGTCACCATCCAGGCACAGGTCCTCGAAGTGCTCAAGAAGGCGCAGCGCGAGACCGGCGCGGCCATCGTGCTGATCACCCACGACCTCGGAGTGGTCGCGGGCTTCGCCGACCGCGTGCTCGTCATGTACGCCGGGCGCGAGGTGGAGGTCGGCACGGTTCGCGAGGTGTACCACCGCTCCCGCATGCCGTACACCATCGGCCTGCTCGGATCGGTGCCCCGCGTCGACGCGGGCAAGGAGCTGCCGCTCGTGCCGATCGTGGGCAGCCCGCCGTCCCCGGCCGCCCTGCCGCCCGGCTGCCCCTTCGAGCCCCGCTGCCCGATGGCCGTCGCCGAGTGCGGCCTGGCCGAGCCACCTCTGGTGGAGGTGGCCCCGGGTCACCAGGCGGCCTGCCTTCGCGCGCACGAGATCGGCCAGGCGGAGGTGAGCCCGGCCGGGGGTGAGGACACCATCCCCGCCGCGCCCCCTCCCGTTCCCGAACGGCCGCCGCGCGAGCGGCGCCCCGTGGTCCTGGAGGTCGAGGGCCTGGTGAAACACCATCCCCTGATGAAGGGGGCGGTCTTCAGGCGCCGGGTCGGCACGGTCCACGCCGTCGACGGCATCGGCTTCCAGATCCGTGAGGGGGAGACGCTCGGCCTGGTGGGGGAGTCCGGCTGCGGCAAGACCACGGCGCTCATGGAGATCCTCGAGCTCACCCGGCCTGAGCGTGGCCGCGTCGTCGTGTTCGGGCATGACACCGCCACCCTGGCGCCCCGCGAGCGCATGGCCGTCCGGCGGCACCTGCAGGTCGTCTTCCAGGACCCGCTCGCCTCGCTCGACCCCCGCATGACCGTGCACGACATCGTCGGCGAGCCGCTGACCGCCCACGGGCTGAAGGACACCGGCCCGCGCGTGCGCCGGCTGCTCGGGCTCGTCGGGCTGGATCCGGCGGACGCCGGGCGCTACCCCCAGGACTTCTCCGGCGGCCAGCGTCAGCGCATCGCCATCGCCCGGGCGCTCGCCCTCGAACCCCGGCTGATCGTGCTCGACGAGCCGGTGTCCGCGCTGGACGTGTCGATCCGGGCCGGGGTGATCAACCTGTTGGAGGACCTGGGGCGCCGCCTCGGCCTGTCGTACCTCTTCGTGGCCCATGATCTCGCGGTCGTCCGGCACATCGCCGACCGCGTGGCGGTGATGTACCTCGGCAGGATCGCCGAGATCGGCCGGGTGGACAAGGTGTACGGGGGCCCGATGCATCCCTACACCCAGGCCCTGCTGTCGGCCGTTCCGATCCCCGACCCCGACAAGGAGCGGGAGCGCCGCCGCGTCCTGCTGGAGGGCGACCTCCCCAGCCCCGCGAGCCCTCCTTCGGGCTGCCGGTTCCGCACCCGGTGCCCGAAGTTCACGGTCCTCACGGACCCGCAGCGGGTGCGCTGCGTCGAGGAGGAGCCCGAGGTCCGCCCGCTGGCGGACGACCACGGGGCCTCCTGCCACTACGCGGAGAAGCTCGACGTCGTCTAGAAGGCGTCATCGGACAGATACCTATATATAGGGAGGAAACGTGACCGTACTCCGGAGGGGCAGGCCCGGCGTGGGGGAGCCGCGCCCGATCGCCGGCGCACCCTCGCCGGTGAGTGCCCTCGCCGGCGCGGGTGCACGACCGCCGGTGGCCCTCGCGCTCGCCGTCACCATGGCGCTGGCCCTGACATCCTGCGGGAGCGGCCGAAGCGGCGACCCGTCGAGCAAGAAGGCCTCGGCCGTCAAGGCCTTCGACATCAACCCGATGCCCCGCGACCGCGTCAAGGACGGCGGCACGCTCCGGTGGGGGCTCACCGAGTTCCCGACGCAGTGGAACCTCAACCACGTCGACGGCAACCTCGCCGAGGTCAAGAAGATCGTCGACGCGCTGATGCCCGCGGCGTTCCGCTCCGACGAGAAGGCCTCGCCGACCCCGAACACCGACTACGTCACCGATGCCCGGGTGATCGCGACCAACCCTCGCCAGGTGGTGACCTACACCTTGAACCGCAAGGCCCGGTGGTCCGACGGCAAGCCGATCACCTGGCAGGACTACGAGGCCCAGTGGAAGGCGCTGAACGGCGCGAACCCCGACTTCCACGTCGCCGCGACCACCGGCTACCAGGACATCACGAGCGTGGTGCGCGGCAAGGACGACTACGAGGTGCTCGTGACCTTCCAGAGCCCTTTCTCCGAGTGGCAGTCGCTCTTCTGGCCGCTGTACCCCAAGTCGACCAACGCGACGCCCGACACCTTCAACACGAACTGGCTCAACAGGATCCCCGTGACGGCCGGCCCGTTCAAGTTCTCCGCGTTCGACCAGACCGGCAAGACGACGACGATCGTCCGCGACGACGCGTGGTGGGGTGCCAGGGCCAAGCTGGACAAGATCATTTATCGCTCGCTGGCCACCGACGCGCTGGTGGGGGCCTTCACCAACGGTGAGCTGGACGTCTTCGACATCGGGCCCTCCGCGCCCGACTACGCAAGGGCCGGGAACGCCAGGGGCGCGGTGATCCGGCAGGCCGCGGGCCCCGACTTCCGGCACCTGACCTTCAACGACGAGAGTCCCGCGCTGTCCGACGTCAAGGTCCGCCAGGCGATCGCCCTCGGCATCGACCGGGAGGCGCTGACCCGGTCCGACCTCCAGGGGCTCAACTGGAACAGCACGCTGCTGAACAACCACTTCTTCATGAACACCCAGGCCGGCTACCAGGACAACTCCGGGGAACTGGGGAAGTACGACCCGGCCAAGGCGCAGCGGATGCTCGACGCCGCGGGCTGGCGCCGGGCGAGCCCGACGCGCCACAAGGCCGGCAAGGAGCTCGACATCCGGTTCGTGATCCCGTCCGGGCTGCAGCTCAGCAAGTCGGAGGGCGAGCTCACGCAGGCCATGCTGCACCGCATCGGCGTCAAGGTGACGATCAAGTCCGTCCCGAGCGACGACTTCTTCTCCAAGTACGTCATCCCCGGCAACTTCGACATCGCGCCGTTCTCCTACATCGGCACCCCGTTCCCCATCTCCAGCAGCTACGGCACGTATGCCAACGGGGTGAAGGGGTCCGACGGCAAGGTCCAGTGGAACGCCAACTTCGGCAGGTCGGGCAGCCCACAGATCGACGCGGCGATGAAGAAGGCGTCGTCCGACCTCAACCTGGTACGGGCGCGCGACGACGCCAACGAGGCCGACAAGCTGATCTGGCAGGAGGTCAACGTCCTGCCGCTCTACCAGCGCCCCCAGAACTGGGCTGTGCAGGCCGGCCTCGCCAACATCGGCGCCCCCGGCTTCTACACCCTGAGATACGCCGACATCGGTTTCACCGGCTGACCCGCCCGCGCGGCTCCCCCCCTCGGCGTCCTGCGACGTCCGGCGCGGCGCGGGAGGTCAGGCAGGGGGTTCGTCGGGGATGTCGGCGATGTCGTCGAGGGCGGCGGCAAGCTCGTCGGGGTGGTCGCCGATGCGTTCCGCGATCTCCATCAGCACGTGCAGCACGTCGTGCCGGTCGTGGCCGAGGTCCAGCAGGCGCTGTGCCGCCTCCCACAGCTCTTCGGGGTCGCCGTCCCACAACCGCTTGGCGATCTCTTCGTGCCAGGCCAGGTGCTCGGCGAAGTCGGGGCGGTCCCGCTCCGCCGCGTGGTCGATCTCCAGCAGGATCCGGCGGTCGGCGTCCTCGGCCGGATGGAGGGCCTCCAGATCGATGTCGCCGTGCTTGCCTTCCAGGAAGGGGAACGCGAAGGCCCGCCGGGCCAGCGCCGACAGGTCGCCGTCGGGCAGCAGGCGCTCGACAAGGGAGCGGTCCAGGCCGAAGGTGGTCGGATCGCGGTAGGCCTCGGTGAAGCGACCCGTGGCCTCCCAGACCGCGTCCAGCGTCGCCCGGATGCCCTCCTCGGGCAGACCGGTCTTCGGCGCGGCGAAACGCACCCACGACAGCAGGACGTGGGGCATGGCCTCCTGCTCGGCGGCATCGAGCAGGACCTTACGCGGCAGCCAGTCGAGCAGGAACGTCTCACACTTGGTGGGGCTGACCCGCAGCGGGCGGTTGAAGTCCTGATCGCAACCGTAGTCGATGATGTGATCGGCGCACCGCGACGCCGCCGAGGGGTCGGAGAGATGCTCGGCCGCGTCGGAGGCCAGGAACTCCGCGGCGAGCATCGCCCGCCGGTCGCGGCTGTACGGCGCTTCGCTGAAGAGCGGGGCGGGGCGCTTGCGGCCCGGCGGCAGCGCCTTGATCCGCGACCTGGCGAAGGCGTGGTAGGCGCTGTAGCTGTCGCTGACGAGCTTTGGGGACTTGCGGCCGAGGGAGGCCGTGGTCGCCTTCATCGCGAACTCCAGGAGCGCTCTGGCCTGCTGGGGCTCGATCTCCTCGAAACGCAGCATGGGATTGCCGTCGGCCTCGACGCCGGCCTTCTCCAGCAGGGCGTCCACCTGGGAGGACACCCATGCGTCCCGGGCCATGCCCCGCATGTTGTAGTCGACGATCACCACCAGGGCGTGCGGGTCCTCGATCTGCTCGGGGAGCCGCACGGGCTCCACGTCGAGTCCCGTCTGGCCCGCGGCCGAGCGGTGGCCAGGGACGCCCGCCGGGTCCTGTCCGGAAGAGGCCGGGTCGGAGGAGGCGGGGCCGGTCCGGCCGGGGAGGCCTCCCCGGTAGGCGAAGGTGCAGACCACGGTGTCCTGGTCGCCGTAGGCGTCCCTGGAGACGTAGCAGCCCCGGGGTTTGACCGCTCCAACGCGTTCGGCCCAGCGCGGCCTCGCCACGTCGGACTCCATCAGCGCCAGCGCGGCGCCCTCCGCCTTGGCGGCCTGGCGTGAGGTCCCGAGGTAGGCGACGGCGATCAGCAGGGTGAGCGCCGCGGGCGTGCCGGCCTTGGCGGCGTAGTCGACCAGGCCCTCGCCCAGGAACTCCTCCACGTCTCCCCGGCGCAGGCGGCGCCCCCACCAGGCGCCGAGCATGTCGGAGACCATCAGCTCGGCGTCGAGCGGCGTGCGCACGGCGAGCAGCTCACGGGCGGCCAGAAGCATCTCCGCGAACACGTCGTCCGGAGGCTGGGTCCCCCTGGGGTCTCGGCGTCGTCGGCGGCTCACGCCCCTTACCTTCTCGCATTCCAGGCCCAAACGGTGCACGGAACGCCGCCTGGTGACCCCGCTGTTACCCGGGAAGCCCGGCTGTCACCCCGCCGGGCCTGCGAGTGTCACCGTCAGGGGCCATCTGCGTCACCTCTCAAGAAAGGCGGAGCCGGTGGGCCCGCCGCGCTCCCCCAGGAGACGAGGCGGGCGGCCTGGCCGGGTCCGCGTGACGGCGGGCCCGGGTCACCCGGATGGGTCGACGAGGGGGGCCGAGTTCACCAGCGCGATCAGGTGCTCGCGGGCGATGCGCTCGACGACGGTCATGGTGACGTCGACGCCGAGGTGGGCGGCGCACGCCCACACATCTTCCACGCATCGGTCGACCGTTTCGATGGGCAAGGTGAGGAACTCGTCGGACAGGCGTGCGCTGACGAGCTCCCGTGGTCCGGCCGCCCGCGTATGGGCGAGCGGCGCGGTGACGCCTCGTTCGGCGGTTCCCCCGGTGAAACGCGTTGCTAGAGCAGGCATGAGCGGCTTCGCATCCTCCGGTTAGCCGGGGGAGATCCATCCCCCGGACCAGTGCGCTGAGGGGGCGTGCGTACCCATTCCATCTTGTATCCGGGAGGTGTCAACCCCTACCGGTTAAGGGGACATCCGGCACCTCACGCCCTCTCCTGTGGGAAGCTGGTCCCAAGCGCGTTCGGCTCCCGGACGGGCCGTGCCCTACGGCACGAAGCGTTGACGTTCGGGTTCAGGACGGCGGAAGGTGAAGGCTTGGCCGAGGTGGCGAAGACCGGGCAGACCACACAGCGAGTGCCAGAAAAGTCAGCCGATCTTGCTACACACAGCGGCGCGTTTTTGACAGGATGCGTTGACCGCATCGCGGCCGGGGCTTCCGTCCGTGCGTGCCCATCGCCGATGATGTAGTGCAGATTCTGCGCTACCAATCACAGTTATGGAGATGTGCCTCGTGGGAGACCCTGGCACGCGACGGAGGTGCCGACCATGAGCGCCGAAACCTCCGTGCCCTGTCCCCGGGAGTCGGGTGTGGACATCTCAGACCCCGCCCTGTTCCAGGGTCTGCTCGCGGAGGCGCCGTTCGCCTTCGCCTTCTTCGATACGGCCGGAAGGTTCCAGCGGGTCAACCAGAGTTTCGCCGACGTCAGCGGTGTGGCCGCCGACGAGCACGCCGGCCACACGGCCGCCGAGATCCTCTCCGCCGACCTGGCCGCCCTCATCGACGCCGCCCTGCACAGGGTCGTCGAAGAGCACCGCGCGGTCGCCAACGGCGACCAGCGCTACCGCAACAAGACCACGACCGGCGAGCTGCGGCACTGGACCCTGTCGTTCTATCCGATCCACGGCGACAAGGGGGCGGTCGCCGGTGTGGCCCTGTTCGGTGTCGACGTCACCGAGCGCCAGATCACCGAAGAGGAGCTGCGCCGCAGCGAGGAGCGTTACCGCTCACTCGTCGAGTCGCAGCAGCAGCTCGTGTGGATCACCTCGCCCGCGGGCTCGGTGATCGAGGACGCCCCGCAGTGGCGCGCCATCACCGGCCAGAGCCTCGAAGAATACCTTGCCTACGGATGGCTGGAGGCCGTCCATCCCGACGACCGCCCGGCCGCCGACGAGGCCTGGCGCGAGGCCCTGCGCGGTCGCACGCTGTTCGAGTGGAGTTACCGGGTGCGTACCCGGGCAAGCGGTTACCGGCACTTCGAGGTGCGGGCGGTGCCGATCATCCGGCACGGCCGGGTCGTCGAGTGGGTGGGCGCCAACAGCGACGTCACGCCGCAGCGCGAGGCCGAGGAGATGCGCGGCCGCCTGACCGACCAGCTCGGCGCCGCCGCCCTGCGCACGGCCAGGCTCCAGGGCGCCACGGCGATGCTCGCCGAGGCCCTCACGGTCGAGCAGGTCGTCCAGGTCATCATCGATGTCGGCCGCACGGCGCTGGCCGCCGACAGGTCGGCCGTCGCCCTCCTCGACACCGATCGGGCCGCGCTGAAGCTCACCAACAGCGGCGGCCTTCCCGACGTGCCCGGGGCCTCGGGCGAGGAGATCCCGCTCTCGCAGTCCAGCGTGATGACGATGGCGGTCAACAGCCGAAGGCCCGTGTTCGCCGAGTCGCCTGAGAGCCTCAGGGCCCAGCTGGTCGAGGCGGGCGCCGAGGAGTCCGCGATCGCGACCTTCCTGGCCCACAGCGACGAGCGGGCCTGGGTCGGCCTGCCGCTGCTGGCCGCCGGGCGGGCGCTGGGCGCGCTCCGGTTCGCCTTCACCCGGCCCCAGAAGATCTCGCAGGAGGACGGGGTCTTCCTGGAGGCCCTGGCAGGCCAGTGCGCGCTCGCCGTGGAGCGAGCCACGCTGTTCGAGCGAGAGCACCGCACCGCCGAGACGCTCCAGCGCAGCCTCCTGCCCGACCGCCTGCCGGTGATCCCCGGCCTGGTGCTGGCCCAGCGTTTCCGCTCGGGCAGCAGGCACGTCCAGGTCGGCGGCGACTGGTACGACGCGTTCGTCCTGCAGGACGCGCGGGTCGCGGCCGTCGTGGGCGACGTCATGGGCAAGGGCGTCAAGGCGGCCGCGGGCATGGGCCGCATCCGCAACGCCATGCGCGCCCTGGCCCTGACCAACCCGCCGCCCGCCGCGGTGCTGACCGGCCTCGACCGCGTCTTCGACGCCACCGAGGAGGAAGAGCAGGTCACCACCCTGGCGTACATGGTCGTCGAGCCCGGCACCGGCGAGGGCACCCTCGCGCTGGCCGGTCACCCGCCGCCCCTGCTGGTGTCGCCCCAGGGCACCGGCGTCCTGTCCGAGGGTGAGCCCGGCACCCCGCTCGGCTGGCCGACCATCCGCAAGCAGTTCCGGTTCTGCGTGCCGCCCGGCCACACCGCGGTGCTCTACTCGGACGGTCTCGTGGAGAACCGCAAGCGCGGTCTCGACGCCGGACTCGCAGAACTTTGTTCCGTAGTCGGCGAGGCGCCTCCTGAAGTCCTAGGAAATCCGCATATGTTGCTTGACTTCCTGGTGGATCGGATGCTGGCCGGGTATGAGCAGGACGATGACGTCACGGTGCTCGCCGTCCATGTGCCGGCCGCCACAAAGAGTGACTGAATGAAACAGTCATAACGGTTGCTTTCGGGTATCGGTGACCCGCTTCCGTACGCACTACTGTTCCGGTCGGCCTAGGGTGGAGGGCAACCGCTGTGAGGCGGCCGTAAGGACAGCGGGGTCATGCCAGAATGCTGGGCAGGTACGTCGCGGTTCGCACGGCCCACCACCGAAAGAAGCAAGCGCCCCTAGCGGGCACCTGGGTCCATTCTCACCACGCGTTCGTTCGAGAGGTGTTCGTGTCGCCTGCAAGTTCGACTCGCTCGAAGCCGTCTGAGCTGAACGAGCCCGTCATTCAGCGGCTCATCGAGCGTGGCCGCTCGCAGGGTTTCCTCGAGTCTGAGGATGTCCGCAAGGCCTTCGAGGAGGCGGACATCCCGATGTCGCACGCCGCTGTGTTCCTTCGGAACCTCAGCAAAGAGGGCGTGACCGTCGTGGTGACCGCTGCGGACTCGGCGGCGCCCAAGAGGTCTCGTGGCCCGGCCAAGCGTCGCACCGCCGCCCCCGTAAAGAAGACAAAGACCGCCACTGCGGCGGCCAAGGAGCAGCCCGATACCGTCACGGCCGTGGTGAGTGGTGCCGGGGGCGAGGCCGCGGCGCCGGCTGAGAAGCCGGCCGCCAAGAAGCCCGTGGCCAAGAAGGCCGCGCCGGCGAAGAAGGCCACACCAGCCCCTGACGCTCCCGCCAAGGTCGCAACCCCTGCCGCCCTCGCCAAGAAGGCCAAGCCGGAGGTCGCCGTGCCCGCGTCGCCATCGTCAAAGATCGAAACAAAGCCCAAGGTCGCCTCCGAGGACGACGAAGAGCTCGACATCGAGGGCGACCTCGAGCTCGAGGACATCGACATCGACATCGACGTGGAGGTCGAGGCGGAAGCCGACACCGACACCGAGGTGGAGGTCGAGACGCCCGAGGCCGACACGCCCGAGGTCGAGGTGGAGGCCGAAGCCGAGGTCGAGGAGGAGCCGAAGGCCGGCGTCGTGGTCCAGAACGACGACGAGGTCCTGATCCTCTCCGACGACGACGACGACGCGCCCGTCGCGCAGGTCGCCGCCGCGGGAGCCACCGCCGACCCGGTGAAGGACTACCTCAAGCAGATCGGCAAGGTCCCGCTGCTCAACGCCGAGCAGGAGGTCGAGCTGGCCAAGCGCATCGAGGCCGGTCTCTTCGCCGAGGAGCAGCTGGCGAACGACGGCGAGAGGCTTCCCGTCGACGTCCGCGCCGAGCTGGAGTGGATCGCCGAGGACGGCCGCCGCGCCAAGAACCACCTGCTGGAGGCCAACCTCCGCCTCGTGGTCTCGCTGGCCAAGCGCTACACCGGCCGCGGCATGCTCTTCCTCGACCTGATCCAGGAAGGCAACCTGGGCCTGATCCGGGCGGTCGAGAAGTTCGACTACACCAAGGGTTACAAGTTCTCCACCTACGCCACGTGGTGGATCCGCCAGGCGATCACCCGTGCCATGGCCGACCAGGCGCGGACCATCCGCATCCCGGTCCACATGGTCGAAGTGATCAACAAGCTGGCCCGGGTCCAGCGGCAGATGCTGCAGGATCTCGGTCGCGAGCCGACTCCCGAGGAGCTGGCGCGCGAGCTCGACATGACCCCTGAGAAGGTCGTCGAGGTCCAGAAGTACGGCCGCGAGCCGATCTCCCTGCACACTCCTCTCGGCGAGGAGGGCGACAGCGAGTTCGGTGACCTCATCGAGGACTCCGAGGCCATCGTCCCGGCCGACGCGGTCAGCTTCACCCTGCTCCAGGAGCAGCTCCACTCCGTGCTCGACACGTTGTCGGAGCGTGAGGCGGGCGTGGTCTCCATGCGGTTCGGCCTCACCGATGGCCAGCCGAAGACGCTCGACGAGATCGGCAAGGTCTACGGGGTGACGCGCGAGCGCATCCGGCAGATCGAGTCCAAGACCATGTCGAAGCTTCGCCACCCGTCGCGCTCGCAGGTCCTGCGCGACTACCTCGACTGATGACGGCACGGCTCTCGCCCCCTATAAGGGCGGGAGCCGTTCCTCGTCGGTTACGGGCACCATAGGCCCCGTCGTCACCCTCATTAACGCACCCGTAACGCCACGGTAGCGACGGATGTCTCGACGGCTTCTAGGCTTACCCGCCATGGGTGTGATCGAAGTGGATCGGGCGCGTGCTCGGGGGCCACGACTGATCGCAAGCCGTCCCTGGGCGGACACCGTGCTCGATGACGCGGTGACCGCGCTGGGACGTGGATATCTCGAACCCGCCATTCCCGCGCTCGTCGCGACCCGGGGTGATCCCGAGGTGCGTGCGTTGCGTGTCGAGGCGCTGGCCAGGGCCGCCGTGGGTCTCACGGGCGGCATCGAAGCCCTTCTCTCGCGAGATCGGGTCAATCCCGACCTGTGGCTGTGGCTCGGCCGCACCCGTGTCGAGGAGGCCTGGGAGATCAAGCCGGACGTCCGGGCGCGCGCCGTACAGGCCGATCGCCTGCGCCTGTTCCACCAGGCGATGGAGTCGGCGCGGGCGCCGCTGCTGGCGGCGGCCCGGCTCATGCCCGCCGACCCCGCGCCCTGGGTCGCCCTGCTCTGGCTGGCGCTGGGGCTGGAGCGTCCGAGGGCGGAGAAGGACCACCTCTGGGACGAGGCGGCGCGCCGCCATCGCACGCTGTTCGCCGCCCACCTCGCCCGGCTGATCACGCTCTCTCCCGGCTGGGGCGGCACGAGCCAGGAGATGCTCGACTTCGCCCGGTACGCCGGCTCACACGCGCCCGACAGGGATCCCCTGGCGGCGCTGGTGCCCCTCGCGTACTTCGAGCACGTCGCCGGCGAGCGCTCCGGGCGGTCGCGCGCCTGGTCGTCCTTCGAGGTGCAGCGAGAGATCACCTCGGCGGCCGGCCGGTGGCACCAGGCGCGGGGGGTGCGGGCCCACCCCAGGGCCCTGGAGGCGCACAACGCGTTCGGCGCGGCCTTCTACCTCGCGGACATGCGACGGCCCGCCAGAGGACACCTCTCGCGTACGGAGGGGCGGTTCAGCGCCCTGCCCTGGTCGCATCTGGGCGATCCCGAGAAGGAGTTCCACAAGGCCCGTGCACGGCTGAATGTGGTCACGAGCGGATAACGACATCCAGGGTCCAAGGCCTGCCCTTGCCGGGCCGGGGGCCGAGTTCGGTGAGGTGGCCGAGGTCGCCCAGCAGCTCCGCGAGCTGCTGTGGGGTCCTCGGGCGGGCGCCGGACTCCAGCAGGGAACGGGCGACCGCGCCGCGTGTGGCCTTGGCCATGTGGCTGACGACCGAACGCCTGCCGTCGACCTCTCTCAGCACGCGCACCGTCGTGGCGCGCGAACCGGGCTGCCACGCCTGGGCGTACGTCGAGGACCGCAGATCGACGACCACGCCGCCCTCGGCGTCGAGAACCTCGGCCAGGTGGGGGCGCCAGTGGGCCGCCAGGCCGCCCAGGGGCGGCAACCTCACCCCCATGGACAGGCGATAGGGCGGGACACGGTCGGAGATCCGCAGCGCGCCCCACAGCCCCGAGAAGACGATCACCGAACGCCTTGCCCGGCGGCGGGCGGGGGCGCTCAGGGAGTCCAGCCCGAGATTGTCGTACAGCACACCGGTGTAGAGCCGCGCCGCGGTGAGGGTGGGAGCGGTGCGCAGCCGGCGGTCGGCGGCGAGCTCACCGGCCTGCCCGGGGGAGAGGCCCAGCACGGCCAGCGCGTCGGCCTCCGGCCCCTTCGCCAGGGCGGTGAGCGCGTCGAGGGCCTTCTCGCGCGCGGAGGTCAGGGCGGGGAAGCTCAGGGCGTCGAGCTCCAGAGCGGGCCCGTCGCCCTGGGCGGCCTTGCCCTCGGACGGCGGCAGCAGGATCAGCACGGATGCCGATCCTAGCCCTCGCAGGTCAGATAGGTCATGCCACCCCCGGGCGCGGTCGTCCTGGAGAAGGTCCGAGCGGGGGCCGGGCAGGCCGGCCGGGACGCGGAGGCGGGGCGGCGTGGTGGTCCGAGCGGGGGCCGGGCAGGCCGGCCGGGACGCGGAGGCGGGGCGGCGTGGTGGCCCGGGGGAGGGGATGGGCTAATGTGCGCTGGATGATCGGGGAGTATCTCGACTTCGACGCCCTCGTCCATCGTGCCTGGCCTGCGCCGTACCAGGAGGACCTCGACGGATGGGTCCTGCGCCACGCCGACGGCGTGACGAAGCGGGCCAATTCCGTCCTTCCCTGGGCCGAGCCTGAGGACCTCGATGCGGCGGTCGACGCGGCGGAGAAGTTCTACGCCGAGCGAGGGCTGCCGTGCGTCTTCTCCATGGGCCCGCGCGCGGCGCCGGGCCTCGACCAGATGCTGGCCGGGCGCGGATACCGCGTGGTCGACGAGACGGCGTACATGACCACTTCGATGGCGGAGGAGCCGGAGCCCGCCGCGCACGAGGTGAAGATCGCGGACCGGCCGGCGGAAGAGTGGCTGGCCACCTGGTGGGCGGTGGACGGGCGCTTCGGGGAGGACGGCCTGCGGGGCGCCGGGCGGATACTGCGGGGAACGCCCGCGAGCTACGCGGCCGTTCACCAGGACGGCAAGCCGGTCGCCGTGGGCCGTTCCGTGCTCCAAGGCGGCACGCTGGGGATCTACTGCATGGCGACGCTGCCCGGCGCGCGACGTCGCGGGCTCGGGCGCAGTGTCCTGCGCGCCCTGCTCGCGCACGGCCGGGCACGGGGGGCCACGAACGCCTACCTGGTGGTCGTGGCGGCCAACTCCGCGGCCGTCGCGTTGTACACGAAGGAGGGCTTCACCCTGTCAGGCCGGTACCACTACCGCGTGCGGTGACGCCGGTCGCTGTCGCGGCCGGCGCTCCCGCCGGGGCGTCGCCACATGGGCGGCCCCGAGGCGGAGGCGGGACCGGCCTGAGAGAGAGCGACGCGGCGAGCCTCGAGGTGGCGTCCGGGGGGACGCCATCTGAGATCGCCGCGTTCGCTTATGCGGTTGTGCTCGATTATTTGGGTCAGAGCGGCAGGCGCATGCTCACCGCTCGGTGGTGTTCGATGTAGGGGTTTCGCTCAGGCGCGCGGACTCGTCCTGGATGTCGGCACCCTTGTCGCGCAGAGCCGCGACGTGCCGACGCCCGTGGTGGGCGCAGAACAGCAGCTCCCCGCCCACGGGGAGGGACGCGCGGATGTACGCCTGGGCGCCGCACCGGTCGCAACGATCCACGGCGGTAAGCGGCTTGGTGGGGGCGAGAGCTCCAGTCACGTATCGCCTTTCGGGTCACCCCACTGACGTGGGGATTTGGCGTCAGTCACTTGGCTCAACATCTAACCCGATGCGGACGTTCCCAATCGCCTTCCGGATACGCCGAGAGCAGAATGTGTCGTTAAGTGACGTGAATACAGCTCCGGCTGACGCAGAACCCCTTGTTGGTGGCACGCTTAGGCGCGCCGGAACATCAGAAACGGTAGGCTACGCACACATGTTCGATGCTCAGTGGGAGTGGGAGTGACCGCAGTCAGCACGGAGACGGGTTACACGGCCCGTCATCTGTCGGTGCTGGAGGGCCTTGAGGCCGTCCGTAAGCGCCCCGGAATGTACATCGGGTCCACTGACAGCCGCGGTCTCATGCACTGCCTCTGGGAGATCGTGGACAACTCCGTCGACGAGGCTCTCGCCGGCTTCTGCAAGCGCATCGAGGTCGAGCTGTTCCCCGACGGCTCCATCGAGGTCCGCGACGACGGCCGGGGCATCCCCGTCGACGTCGAGCCCAAGAGCGGTCTCGCCGGCGTCGAGCTCGTCTACACCAAGCTTCACGCGGGCGGCAAGTTCGGCGGCGGCTCCTACGGGGCCTCCGGTGGCCTGCACGGCGTCGGCGCCTCCGTGGTCAACGCCCTGTCGGCCAGGCTCGACGTCGAGGTCGACCGCGGCGGGCGCATCCACGAGATCAGCTTTCGCCGGGGCGTGCCCGGCGTGTTCGACGGCGCCGGCCCCACCGCCAAGTTCAAGAAGAAGTCCGGCCTGCGCGACGGCGGCGCTCTCCGCAAGAAGATCACCGGCACGCGGGTGCGCTGGTGGGTCGACAGCCAGATCTTCCTGCCCGAGGCAGAGGTCTCGCTCGACGAGATCCATGTCCGCGCCCGGCAGACCGCCTTCCTGGTCCCCGGGCTCACGATCGCGGTGCGCGACAGCCGCGGCGAGGAGCCGCTGGAGGAGGAGTTCCGCTTCGACGGCGGCATCTCCGAGTTCACCGAGTTCCTGGCTCGCGACGAGTCCGTCTGCGACGTCATGCGGCTGCAGGGTGTGGGTCACTTCCACGAGACCGTCCCGGTGCTCGACGAGCAGGGCCACATGACCTCCACCGAGGTCGAGCGCGAGCTCACGGTGGACGTCGCGGTCCGCTGGGGCAAGGGCTATGAGACGACCGTCCGCTCGTTCGTCAACGTGATCGCCACGCCCAAGGGCGGCACCCACGTCAGCGGCTTCGAGCGCGCCCTGGTCCGCACGATGAACGAGCAGCTCAGGGAGACCCGCCTGCTCAAGAACGGCGACGATCCGGTCACCAAGGAGGACATCCTCGAGGGCCTCACCGCCGTCGTGACGGTCCGGGTGCCCGAGCCGCAGTTCGAGGGGCAGACCAAGGAGGTGCTCGGCACCTCGGCGGCCAGCCGCATCGTCTCCCACGTCGTCACCAGGGAGCTCAAGCAGCTGTTCGCCAGCACCAAGCGCGCCCACAAGCTCCAGTTGCGCGCCGTGCTGGAGAAGATCGTCTCGGCGGCCAAGGCCCGCATCGCCGCCCGGGAGCACCGCGACAACCAGCGCCGCAAGAGCGCCCTGGAGAACTCCGCGCTGCCCGCCAAGCTGGTCGACTGCCGCAGTGACGCGGTCGACCGCAGCGAGCTGTTCATCGTCGAGGGCGACTCGGCCCTCGGCACCGCCCGCGCGGCGCGCGACTCCGAGTTCCAGGCCCTGCTGCCCATCCGCGGCAAGATCCTCAACGTGCAGAAGGCCTCTGTGGCCGACATGCTCAAGAACGCCGAGTGTGCCGCGATCATCCAGGTCATCGGCGCCGGCTCCGGGCGGGGGTTCGACATCGAGGCCGCGCGCTACGGCAAGGTCATCCTGATGGCCGACGCCGACGTCGACGGCGCCCACATCCGCTGCCTGCTGCTGACGTTGTTCCACCGCTACATGAAGCCCATGGTCGAGGCGGGGCGCGTGTTCGCCGCGGTGCCTCCCCTGCACCGCATCGAGGTCGTCAATCCGGGCAGGGGCAAGGAGAAGTACATCTACACCTACTCCGACGCCGAGCTGCACAAGGTGCTGCGCGACCTCGAGCGCCGGGGCAAGCGCTGGAAGGATCCCATCCAGCGCTACAAGGGCCTCGGCGAGATGGACGCCGACCAGCTCGCGGAGACGACCATGGAGCCACGCCACCGCACGCTCCGCCGGGTCCGCATCCAGGACGTCGAGGCGGCCGAGCAGATCTTCGCTCTGCTCATGGGCAGTGACGTGGCCCCGCGCCGCGAGTTCATCGTCGGCAGCGCGGCCGAGGTCGACCGCGACCACATCGACGCCTGAGAGCATCGCCCGGCGGCGCACGCCGCCCGAGGGCGACGTCCCTAGGCCGCGCCTATCCCACGACGCACGCCGCCCGAGGTGGACCTACACCGACCGGCGTCGGCCAGGAAGACCACCGGCAGGTGCGGCGGTCAGCCGGCAGCCTGCGTCCTGGAGGTTCATGACGGGGTTCTTCGTCTCCAGCTCGGTGACCGGCAGGACCCGGCGCTGCGGCTTGGCATCCCAGGGAACTGACCGGTCAGTCAAGTTATACTGGGTGATCTTCTCACGGCACAAGGATGGTATCCATGGCGCGCAGGCTGGTGGAGGAGGAGGAGCGCAGAGCGCTGATCCTCAGCTCTGCTTGGAAGGTGCTCATCGAACGGGGGTACGCCGCAGCACGCGTCGCCGACATCGCCCGGCTGAGCGGCACCAGCACGGGGACCGTGCATTACTACTTCCCGACCAAGGAGGACGTGCTCGACCAGGCGCTGCGCTACGCCGCCGACCGGGCTTTCGATCGCCACCACCGGATGCTGAGCGAGCTCACCGATCCGGCCGAGCGCCTACGGCGGCTGGTGGAGTTGCAGATTCCCGACCGTACGGTCCGGGACGAATGGACCATCTGGCTCGAATTCTGGAACGAGGCGAACCGGCGTGAGCCGCTTCGCGCCAGCCATGCGGCCATCTACCACCGGTGGCGCGCGCTCATCGTGCAGCTCGTCCAGGAAGGGCAGGACCAAAGGCTGTTTGCGGCCGAACTGGACGTGGACGACATCACCGAGGAGTTCATCGCTCTCGTCGACGGCCTCGGCCTGCACATCTTGCTGGAGCCGGGCGAGGCCGCTCGCGAACGGATGCGCCGGATCCTGTTTCGGATGATCGACGGCCTGCGGGCATGACTCACGTCATCGACGGTACCGGCTCGCCGCCAAGCAGTTTTCTGTCTGACGAATCAGTTAATTGCTATTGACCTGCGAGTGAGTCGGCCAACAAGATGGGCTCCTCCATGAACCCTCGCTGGAGGTGCTGTCTTGTCACGCAACCGACGCTGGGCGCCGTCCCTCGCACTGGCTTCACTTGCCCTGGTCGGCGCGTGCGCCACGCCGACCGACGCTCCCGCCGCCAAGCCGTCCAAGGAGGGCCCTGCCGCCCTGGCGAAGGACACGCAGGCCGCCACGCTTCTGCCTGAGGACGTCAAGAAGGCGGGCGTCATCCGGGTCGGCGCCGAAGTCGGGTACGCGCCCATGTCCTTCTTCGACGCCGACGGTAAGACGATCATCGGTGCGGAGCCGGATCTCATGGCGGCTGTCGGTCAGGCCCTCGGCGTCAAGGTCGAGTGGACCAACACCGCCTGGGACGGCATCTTCCCCGCGCTGAACTCAGGCCGCTTCGATGTCGTCGTCAACGCCGTGACCGACACCAAGGAGCGTGAGGCCCAGAACGACTTCGTCCAGTACTTCAGCGCGGGCAGCGCGCTGCTGGTCAAAAAGGGCAACCCGAAGAAGATCCAGGGTCTGGCCGACCTGTGCGGCAAGACCGTCGCCCTGCAGACCGGCACCCAGCAGGTCGACATCGTCAAGGGCCAGCAGGCGAAGTGCGGGGCGAGCAAGATCAAGGTTTTGGTCTATCCGGCCGACAGCGGCGCCGTCCTCCAGGTTCGGAACGGCCGGGCGGACGCGGGCATGCAGGACTTCCCCGCGGCCGCGTGGAACGCCCAGCGGGCCGGAGGCGGCAAGCTGTTCGAAGTGCTGACCTCGGAGCAGTACAAGCCCGGCTCTTATGGAATCGTCATCGCCAAGAACCGCACCCAGCTGCGCGACGCCATCCAGGCGGGGTTGAAGAAGGCCATCGAGTCCGGCGCCTACGCCAAGATCCTGGAGAAGTGGAACATCTCGGCGGGCTCGCTGACCACGGCGCAGATCAACGGAGCGCAGGAGTGATCAACCCGGTCCCGGCGGCGGAACCGGCCCGCGTCCACCGCCGTCCGCGGTGGGGAAGCCGGGTGCTGGCCGCCGCCATCCTGTTCTTCCTGCTCTTCCTCGGGCAGAGCGTCGTCAGCAACCCCAACGTCGACTACCACGTCGTCGTGCAGTACCTGTTCAACATCGAGATCATGCGCGGGCTGCTCGTGACCTTGGTGCTGGCGGTGCTGGCACAGTTGGTCGGCGTCGCGCTCGGCGCGGTGCTCGCGGTGATGCGGATGTCGGACAACTCGGTCCTGCGTAGCATGGCGGGCGCCTATATCTGGTTCTTCCGCGGCACGCCGATTCTGGTTCAGCTCCTGTTCTGGTACAACTTGTCGCTCTGGTTTCCGACGATCTCCTTCGGCGTCCCCTGGGGGCCGACGTTCGTCGAGGTCACGACCACCGCGGTGATGACCAGCTTTGTCTCCGCGGCCCTCGGGCTCGCGCTCAACGAGGCCGCCTACATGGCGGAGATCGTGCGCGCCGGCATCCTCTCCATCGACCGCGGTCAGACCGAGGCCGCTCTCGCGATGGGCCTCACCCCACGCCGGACGATGACGCGCATCGTCCTTCCCCAGGCCATGCGCGTGGTGATCCCGCCGACCGGCAACGAGTTCATCTCCATGCTCAAGACCACCTCCCTGGTCCAAGTGATCGCCGGCGACGACCTGCTGACAAAGTCGCTCAACTTCGCCCACATCAACTCCCAGACGATCGAGTTCCTCATCGTCGCCAGCGTCTGGTACCTGCTGCTCACCTCGGTCGCGACGTACGGGCAGCACCATCTGGAGGCGTACTACTCGCGCGGCTCCTCTCACAATGGGGGCGGTCCTCCCGGCCCGACGCTGCGGGCCCGGCTACGTGGGAACCTGTTCAGCCTCCGCCGGGCGGAAAGGGGCGCGGCATGAGCGGCCCGATGGTCAGCGCGCAGGGCGTGCACAAGCACTTCGGCGACCTGCATGTGCTCAAGGGCATCGACCTGGAGGTGGCTCCCGGCGAGGTCGTCTGCGTGATCGGCCCTTCGGGATCGGGCAAGTCGACGTTCCTGCGCTGTGTCAACCATCTCGAACGGGTGGACGCCGGCAAGGTCCTCGTCGATGGCGAGATCATCGGCTACCACGAAAAGGACGACGGCCTGCACGAGATGAGCCACGCCGAGGTCGCCCGGCAGCGGTCGACGATCGGCATGGTGTTCCAGCGGTTCAACCTGTTCCCCAACATGACCGCGCTGGAGAACGTCGTCTGCGGTCCGATATGGGTCAACGGCGAGAATCGTACGGGTGCCGTCGAGCGCGGCCGCCGGCTTCTGGACAGGGTCGGGCTGGCGGACAAGGTGGACGGCTACCCGGCCCAGCTGTCGGGCGGCCAGCAGCAGCGGGTGGCGATCGCGAGGGCCCTGGCGATGCGGCCCAAGCTCATGCTGTTCGACGAGCCGACCTCGGCGCTCGACCCCGAGCTGGTCGGCGAGGTCCTCGACGTCATGGGCGACCTCGCGAGGGACGGTATGACCATGCTCGTCGTGACCCACGAGATCGGGTTCGCGCGCGGGGTGGCCGACCGGATCGCCTTCATGGACGGCGGCAGCATCGTCGAGTGCGGCACCCCCGCTCAGGTGATCGGGCAGCCCCGGCACGAGCGCACCCGCGCCTTCCTGTCCAAAGTGCTGAGCTGATCTTCCAAGGCTCCAGGGCCTTGGAGGGCCTGGGCATCCGCGTGTCCTTCGATTCAACTGACCGATCAATTAGGAGTGCCATCCATGGAAGAGGGATGGGGCAGGACCGCCGGCGAGGTGGTGGCGGCCGGGCTGGCGGCACACGGCGTGGAGCTGGTCTTCGGCATTCCGGGGACGCACAACCTCGGGATCTACGCGGCGCTGCCGGCCGCGGGCATCGGTCACGTCGTCCCACGGCACGAGCAGGGCGCCGGGTACGCCGCGGACGCGTACGCGCGAGTCACCGGGCGGCCGGGCGTGGTGCTGACCACGACAGGCCCCGGGATCATGAACGCTGCCACGGCGGCGGCACAGGCGTACTCGGACTCGATCCCGCTGCTGCTGCTCAGCCCCGGAATGCCCCGGACGAGCCCTCCGAGCGGCCGCGGCCATCTGCACGAGGCCAAGGACCAGCGGGCCGCCATGGACGCACTGGTGGGGCAGAGCATCCGGGTGGACAACCACGCCGCGCTCGCGGCGGCCATCGCGGACGCGTTCGCCGGGTTCGCCGCCGCCCGGCCGCGGCCCGTGCACATCGAGATCCCCCTGGACATGGTTGACGAGATCGCGGACGTCGAGATCCTCGGCCCCCTGCCAGGTCCGCGGCCGGTCGCAAACCCCGGTGCCGTCGCCAGGGCCGCCGCCATGCTGACCGCGGCCCGGCGGCCGCTCGTGATCGCTGGGGGAGGGACGGCCGAGTCCGCCGGTCCACTGCGCCGGCTCGCGGAGCGGCACGCCATCCCCGTGCTGACCACATTCAACGGTAAGGGAACGCTCCCGGAGGACCACGAGCAGTCGCTGGGCGCGGGCGTGCACTCCCCGGCCGCGGCCGACATCTTCGGCGAGGCCGACGTCGTGCTGGCCGTCGGCACCGAGCTCGGCGGGGCCGACTTCTGGAACGGCTGGCCCGAGCTCGGCGGGCGCCTGATCCGCCTGGACATCGACCCGGCGCAGGCCCACCTCAACTACACGGCCGCCGAGGCGCTGATCGGCGACGCGGGACCCACGCTGGCCCGTCTGGACGAGGCGATGACCGGGGATGGGCCGCCCGACGGACGCCCGACGCGGCGGTGGCGGTCCGCGCTGGCGGCCTACCGAGCCGCGGAGGGGGCACGGTGGCTGCACGCGCTGGACGCGATCCACGGCGTGCTCGCCCGGGACGCGATCGTGACGGGCGACAGCGCGATGGCCTGCTACTACGGGGCCGCAGGAAACCTCCCCCGCTACCTGCCCCGCGGCTTCCTCTACCCGACCGGCTTCGGCACGCTCGGCTACGCGCTGCCCGCCGCCATCGGGGCCAAGCTCGCCGCTCCGGAGCGCCAGGTCGTCGCGCTGACCGGCGATGGAGGGCTCATGTTCACCATCGCCGAGCTCGCCACGGCCGTCCAGCAGGAGCTCTGCCTGCCCGTGGTCGTCTTCGACAACTCGGGTTACGGGGAGATCAGGGCCGAGATGCGGGCGCGGTCCATGGAGCCGTACGCGGTCGACCTCGCCGCGCCCGACTTCGTGGCGCTGGCGGCGGCGATGGGGGCGGCGGGGGCGTCCGCGCCGACCCCCGAGCACCTCGCGACCGAGCTTGCCCTGGCGTTGGAACGGCCGGGCCCGACGCTCATCGTGACACCGGAAGCATCGATCCCAGAGGGAGTGAACCGTGAGGGAGCATGACTCCTACCTCGAAGTCGTCTGGACGGACCCGGTCACCGGCCGCAAAGGCTTCGTGGTGATCGACTGCCTCACGAGGGGGGTGAGCGCCGGCGGGCTTCGGATGCGCGAGGGATGCACGCTCGACGAGGTACGCGACCTGGCCCGGGCGATGACGCTGAAGGAGTCCGTGGTCTACTCCGAACATGATCGCTACATCCCCTTCGGTGGATCGAAAGGCGGCATCGACTGCAGCCCGTACGACCCGGAGGCCCGCGGCGTGCTCGCCCGGTACGCCCGCGCCACCAAGCCGCTCATCGAGACGTGCTTCGCCACCGGCGAGGACCTGGGAGTCCGGCAGGAGGTCATCGACGAGGTCTTCGCTGCCGAGGGAATCACCTCCTCGGTGCAGTCGACCTTCAGGCTCGTCCAGGACGGCGCGGAGGCGGGTCACCGCCGGCTCCGGGAGGCGTTCGCCGTGCAAGTGGACGGCGTCGGCCTGGACGGCGTCGTCGGCGGATACGGCGTGGCGGCGGTCGCGCTGGAGACACTGGAGCACCTGGGGATCGTCCCCGGCGAGTCACGAGCGGTGATCCAGGGGTTCGGGTCCATGGGCGGGGCGAGCGCCCGCTACCTCGCCGCGGCGGGTGTCCGCGTCGTCGGGATCGCCGACGTGCGCGGCCTCGTCGCCAACCCCGAGGGCCTGGACGTCGAAGGGCTGCTGCTGTCCCGTGACCAGCACGGCGCCATCGACCGGAGGCGGCTCGGCCCCGGCGACCGTGAGCTGCCAGGCGACGAGTGGCTTTCGATGGACGCCGAACTGCTGGTGCCGGCGGCCCTCTCGTACACGATCACGCCCGCGAACTGCGACCAGGTCCGTGCCCGCGCGATCGTGGAGGCAGCGAACTGCCCGACCGTCCCCGAAGCTGAGGAACGCCTCGCCGCACGAGGCGTGGCCGTCATCCCGGACTTCGTCGCCAACGTCGGGACCAACGCCTGGTGGTGGTGGACCGTCTTCGGCGACATAGCCCCGGAAGCCGAGAGCTCCTTCAAGAAGATCGACTCCACTCTGCGGCCCCTCACCCGCGAGATGCTCGCCCGAGCGGCGAGCGAGCGCACCACGCCGCGCACCGCCGCCACCGCCATCTCCCTGGAGAAGCGTGCCCTGGTCGAGGCCGCGGTGAACGGCAGGTGAGCAGGGACCTGTCCGCGCTGTTCGATCCCGCGTCGGTGGCCGTGGTCGGGGCGAGCGATGACCCGGCCAAGTGGGGGAACTGGCTGGCGCGCGGGGCGCTCGCCGGACGGTCCCGCCGGACGGTCCACCTGGTGAACCGCAGGGCCGGTACCGTCCTGGGGGAGAAGGCCTACACCTCCCTGGCGCAGATCGGCGCACCCGTCGAGCTCGTGGTCGTCGCGGTACCCGCGGCCGCCTTCGCCTCCGCGGTCCACGAGGCGCTGGAGGCGGGGGCCCGGGCGATCGTAGGGATCAGCGCGGGGCTGGGCGAGGCCGGCGAGGACGGCGCCCGGCTCCAGCGGGAGCTCCAGGCCGACGTCCGCGCCGCCGACGCGGTGCTGCTCGGCCCGAACTGCCTTGGCGTGATGGACAGCGCCGCCGAATTACACCTGGTGTCCAACCCGATGCCGGCCGGCCGGGTCGCGCTCCTGTCGCAATCGGGCAACCTCTCACTGGAGCTCGGTCGCATGCTCCAGTGGCACGGCCACGGCTTCTCCCGGTTCGCCTCGCTCGGCAACCAGGCCGACCTGGACGTGGCCGACCTGCTGGTCGCCTGCGCCGAGCACAAGGGCACCGACGCGATCGCCGTCTACTGCGAGGACTTCCGCGACGGCCGCCGCTTCGTCGCCGCGGCACGGCGCGCGGGCGAGACCGGCAAGCCGGTCGTGCTGCTCACCGTCGGCTCCTCCGAGGCCTCCCGCCGAGGCGCCCGCTCCCACACCGGCTCGCTGGTCAGCGGGTCGTCGGTGGTGGACGCCGCGTGCGCGGCCGGTGGCGTACTCCGCGTCGCCACCCCCGCCCAGCTCGCCGACCTCCTCGCCGCCCTGCTGTCCGGCGTACGCCCCGACGGCCATGCCGGGCGAAGGCTGGCGGTGCTCTCCGACGGCGGCGGGCACGCGTCGATCGCGGCGGACGTCGCGGAGGTGGCCGGGCTGCGGGTGCCTGAGCTGAGCTCGGCCGTCATGGCGGAACTGGCGGCCGAGCTCCCGCCCACCGCGGCCACCGCCAACCCGATCGACGTCGCCGGCGGCGGCGAGCAGGACATCACCTGCTTTTCCCGCGTGACCCGTGGACTGCTCGGTTCGGGCGAGGTCGACGCGGTGCTGCTGACCGGCTACTTCGGCGGCTACGGCGAGTACAGCCCGGAGCTGGCCGAGCGGGAGGTCGAGGTGGCGGACGCGCTGGCCCGAGCCGCCCGGGAGGCCGGCCGGCCGCTGGTCGTCCACTCGATGTATCCCGACACCCCGGCGGCGGCGGCGCTCCGCTCGGGTCGGGTCCCGGTTTACCGGACCGTGGAGGCCGCCGTGGGAGCTCTCGCCCGGGTCATGGCCGCTCCGCCCGCCGTACCCGCACCGCTGCCGATCCCCGTGCCGGCCGAGCCGGTGAGTGAGGACGACTACTGGAGCTCCCGGGCGCTGCTGGCGGAGGCGGGCGTGCCGTTCCCCGCGGCCGTCCTCGTGTACGACGAGGCGGGACTGACCGCCGCCCCCGGTTTCCCGTGCGTGTTGAAAGCCGTCGGGCTGCTGCACAAGTCGGACGCGGGCGGCGTGTCGCTCGGCATCCCGGACGCGGCTTCGCTGACGGCCGCCTACCGCGACCTGCAGGACCGGCTGGGGCCGCTGCCCTGCACGGTCGAGCAGATGGCCGACGTCTCGGGCGGTGTCGAGCTCATCGCCGGCGTCCGGCGGGATCCCCGGTTCGGACCGGTGGCCATGGTGGGATTGGGCGGCGTCTACACCGAGATCCTGGCCGACGTCGCCTGCGCTCTGGCTCCCCTGCGGGCCGACGAGGCGGAGCGGCTGCTGGCCGGACTGCGCGGGGCCGCCCTCCTGCGCGGTGCCCGGGGCCGAACCCCGGTGGACGTCGCGGCGGCGGCCCGCGTCATCGCCGCCATCACTGAGCTCGCCGCGGCCCATCCGGAGATCGCCGAGCTGGAAGTCAACCCTTTGCTCGTCACCCCGCGAGGCGCGCTCGCTCTCGACGCGCGCATCGTCCTTTCCTGATCAGAAAGGCTTCACCATGGAATTCCGCTACACGCCACGACAGAGAGAGCTGAAGGACGCCGCCATCGCACTGTTCGAGAAGATCGCCATCTTTGAGGAGCAGTGTGAGGCCGACAACGGCCTGCCTCCTGAGGCGCACGCCACGATTCGCTCGGCCGTACTGGAGTGCGGGCTCCAGGCGGTGAACATGCCGGTCGAGTGGGGTGGCGCCGGGCTGTCGATCCTGGAGCAGGTGATCGTGCAGGAGGAGTTGGGCAAGCTCACCAACGCCTTGTGGGACACCGTGTGGCGACCGGCGAACGCGCTCAAGGCGTGTACCCCTGAGCAGCGTGAACGCTTCCTGGTCCCGGTCGTCCGCGGCGAGCGCCGGGACTGCGTCGCGGTCACCGAGCCGAACGCCGGGTCGGACCCCCAGGCGGTGAAGGCGACCGCGCGCCGCTCCGGGGACTCCTACATCCTCAACGGTGAGAAGTGGTTCGTCACGGTCGGCGACGCGGCGGACTTCCTGATCGTGCTTGCCATGGTCGAGGGGGCGCCGACCATGTTCCTGGTGGACAAGGACCTCCCCGGCGTCCAGATGGCGCGCGTTCCCCGGTACATGCACACCTTCGTCTACGAGCACCCCGAGTTCACCTTCACCGACGTCGAAGTTCCGGCCGACTGCGTGCTGGGCGAGGTCGGGCAGGGCTACGAACTGACCCGCGACTGGTTCGTCGAGGAACGGTTGATGATCGGCGCACGGACCGTGGGCGCGGCCGCACGCGCCCTCACCGAGGCCGCCGCCTGGGCGACGCAGCGCGAGCAGTTCGGGTCCGCGATCGCCACCTACCAGCTCATCCAGGCCATGCTCGCCGACAGCACGGTGGACGTGCTGACCAATCGGACGCTGGTCTACCAGGCCGCCTGGGAGGCCGATCAGGGGCTGGACCGCAAGCAGTTGCACGCCCGCGCCGCCGTCGTCAAGCTCGCCGCCTCTGAGGCGGCCGGGCGGGTTGTGGACCGTGCCGTGCAGATCTTCGGCGGGCGCGGCTACATGCGTGACTACGCGGTCGAGCGGCTCTACCGTGAGCTGCGGGTGGACCGCATCTGGGAGGGCACCAGCGAGGTGCAGCGGCTGGTCATCGGCAACGAGATCGTCAAGCGCGGAGTTGCGGGCCTGCTCTCCTTCCCGAGCTGATTCCTCCAGGACCGGCCGCCGATCGTGTGGCCGTGGCGCCTCTGGGCGATCACATCTCTATGGGCATCAGCTTGCCGGTGTGGACGTCGTAGACCGCTCCGCCGACCACCAGCCGTTCCGGCAGGTACGGGTACGTGCGGATGCGGACCAGGTCGCGCCGGAGTGCCGCGTCCTGATCGGGGACCGTGTGGAACTCCAGGCTGCGCGTGTCGACGCCGTACTCCCGGCTGATGAGCTCGTGGACGTCCTCGTCGGTCGACTTGGCCATCCTGCAGTCGGTGTGCGGCATGACCAGCACGCGCTCGACGCCGAGAAGGTACACCGCGAGCACGAGCGTCCGCAGCACATCGTCCGTCACGCGCGCGCCCGCGTTGCGCAGGATCTTGGCGTCTCCGGCGGCCAGGCCGAGCAGGCCCAGAGGGTCGATCCGTGAGTCCATGCAGGTGACCACGGCCAGACCGCGCCTGGCGCGCCCGGTGAGACCGGAGTGCTTGAAGGAGCGGGCGAAAGCCTCGTTGGCGGTCAGCAGATCGTCGAAGGATTCCGTCATGGTGCCCATATTCCCGGACGCCCTTTTCGGCAATACCGCCGGGGGTGTCCGGGAGGGGGTTGGTAAAGAGCCCACGATCATCGGTTACTTTGGGTGATGATGATGACACTCTGAGTGCAAGATCGTGGAGAGGGTTCGTGGTGGGGACGACCGATTCGCTTGCCGGCCATCTGCGCGCCCGGGCCAGGTGGCGGCTCGACCGGGTGCAGCGCAGGGATGGCGGCTGGAACGCGCGCTGCGCGCTGGCGCTGCTGGACGCCGCGGCCTACGTCGAGGAGCTTCCCGACGACGATCCACTGATCTTCGCCCTGGAGGAGGCCGGGTGCTTCGGCCCGTACGGCTTCGGCGATTTCGAGCCGGGGGAGGCCGTCGCCAAGCTCATCGACTCCTGGCATGCCGGAGAGCCGTGGGAGCTGCTGACCGCCATCCCCGCGGTGGCCAGGGGTGGGTCCGTCCCCTCGCGACATTAGGGCCGCTCGCCCCCGGGCTTCCACTTGATGCCACAGCCCAGGCTGGGATTCTGCCTGCCCGGCACCGGCTCCCCGGCGAGCACCGCGTCGACGGCCCGCCGCAGCGACGCGCCGGTCACCGGCACCTGGTTCGACGGGCGGGCGTCGTCGAACTCGCCGCGGTAGGCCAGGTTCCGGTCGGCGTCGTAGAGGAAGAAGTCGGGCGTGCAGGCGGCCTTGTAGGCGCGGGCGACGTCCTGCGACTCGTCGACGAGGTAGGGGAAGCCGAATCCGGCGCGCCGGGCCTGCTCGGCCAGGTGGGCCGTGTCGTCGTCAGGGTAGTTCACGACGTCGTTGCTGCAGATGGCGACCGTCGTCAGCAGGTCGCGGTAGTCGGCGGCCAGCGTGCCGATGCCCTGCTCGATGCGGCGCACGTACGGGCAGTGGTTCGACAGGAAGATCACCAGAGTCGCCGGAGTGCTCTTGAGGTCGGCCAGGGACACGCGGCCGCCGTCGATCGACGGCAGATCGAACGCCGGGGCGGGCGTGCCGAGCGGGACCATGAAGGAGGTGACAGCCATGCCGTCATTCTCCGCCATCCGCCGCGCCGCGGGCGCAGCGGGCGCCGTGTCGGTCGTGGCGGTTTGGACCCTCGGGCTCGGGTTACAGGGGCGAGGCGGTCCTGCTCCAGCAGCACGGCCGGATGACCACAAAGCCATTGCTCGCGTCGGAACACCTGTATAACGTGATCGGTGGTGTTGTTCGACATTGGAGAGGGAGTGACGATGAGCGAGATCGCGCGCATGCGGGCTGTCGTACTCGACTGCCCGGAGCCCAAGGCGCTGGCGGACTTCTACTCCGCCGTGGTCGGGTGGAAGATCACCAAGGTGGATGACGATTGGGTGAGCCTGAGCGACGGCGGGGAGTTCAGGCTGTCGTTCCAGAAGGCGGACGACTACCAGCCGCCGAACTGGCCCAGCTCCGACCATCCCCAGCAGTTCCACCTCGACCTGACGGTGGACGATCGCAAGAAGGCCGAAGCCGAGGTGCTGGCTCTCGGGGCCGTGAAGCATCCCCACCAGCCTGGAGAGGTGGACGGAGGCTTCACGGTGTTCCTGGACCCCGCGGGTCACCCGTTCTGCCTGTGTGACGCCGGCTAGAACGGGTTCGTACGGTGCGGTGTGATCGCCGGGGCTCATCGGCTCCGGCGATCACACCGTCTCAATGATCGATCAGAAGAGCTGCTCATCGGGGGTGGACGCCGGGACGCCCTCCTGGCCGTCGAGGTACCCGGCGGAGCCCCCGTCGCCCTGGCCGTCCGCCGGGCCGCTGCCCAGGGCCCCGCCGATCGCGGCGATGGCGGCGGAGAGCCGGATGCCCGACCCGTCCCGGCGGCCCAGCTCGGCTGGCAGCTCCACGGGCTTGCCGGTAGAGGACACAGCCTTGATCGGGGCCGGGCCGGCCCAGGCGAGAACCAGCAGGTCCTCACCCTTGAGGAAGCGCTGCGCACGGACGCCGCCCGTCGCCCTGCCCTTAGCCGGGAACTCGGCGTAGTCGGAGATCTTTCCGCTCCCCGGCTCCGTGCCGGGAAGGGCGGTGGCGGAGCCGGAGACGGTGACCACACGCGCCTCGCGGGCGGGATCCACGGCGCCGAACCAGATGACCTTCGCGGCCTCGTCGAGGCGGATGCCCGCCATGCCGCCGGCGGGACGCCCCTGCGGCCGTACGGAGGAGGCGGGGAAGCGCAGAAGCTGCGCGTCGGAGGTGATGAACACCAGGTCGTGGTCCTCGGCGGGCAGTTCCACGGCGCCGATCACGCTGTCGCCGGGCTTGAGACCGATGACCTCGAAGTCGTTGCGGTTGGCGGGATACTCGGGGACGACGCGTTTGACCATGCCCTGCGCGGTGCCGAGGGCCAGGCCGGGGCCTTCGGGGTCCAGGGAGCCCAGGCCCACCACCACCTCGCCGGCGGTCAGCGCGACGTACTCGCTGACCGGGTGGCCGCCCGACAGGGACGGCGGGTTGGCCGAGGGAGGCAGGGTCGGCAGGTCGACGACCGACACCCTGATCAGGCGCCCGGCGGACGTCACCACGCCGACCTCGCCCCGCACCGTCGACCGTACGACCGAGACCAGCACGTCGTGTGCCGAGCGGTCCTCGCCGGAGCCGAGCGGGGCGGCGCTGCCCGTGCGGGCCAGCAGTCCGGTCGAGGAGAGCAGCACCAGGCAGGGGTCGTCGGCGACCTCCAGCGGGATGGCCCCGGGCGTCGTGACGACCCCGGCCTCCAGCAGGACGGTGCGGCGCGGCGTGCCGTACGTCTTGGCGACCTCGGCCAGCTCGGTGGAGACCACCCGGCGCAGCCGGTCTTCGGACGACAGGATCGCGGTCAGCTCGGCGATCTCCTCCTGGAGGGTCTGCCGCTCGCGGTCGAGCTCGATCTTGTCGTACCTGGTGAGGCGGCGCAGCGGCGTGTCGAGGATGTAGTTGGCCTGGATCTCCGAGAGCTCGAAGACCTGCATCAGCCGCGTGCGGGCCTCTGAGGAGTCGTCGGAGGAGCGGATGACCTGGATGACCTCGTCGATGTTGAGCAGGGCGACGATGAGGCCGTCGACCAGGTGCAGGCGGTCCTCTCGCTTGCGGCGCCGGTAGGTGGACCGGCGGCGGACCACGTCGATGCGGTGGTCGACGTAGACCTGGAGCAGGTCCTTCAGGCCCAGGGTGAGGGGCTGGCCGTCGACCAGCGCCACGTTGTTGATCCCGAAGGTCTCCTCCATCGGGGTCATACGGTAGAGCTCGGCGAGCACGGCCTCGGGGTGGAAGCCGTTCTTGATCTCGACGACCAGGCGCAGGCCCTTGTGCCGGTCGGTGAGGTCCTTCAGGTCGGAGATGCCGGAGAGCTTCTTTGAGGTCACCAGCTCCTTGATCTTGGTGATCACCCGCTCGGGGCCGACGTTGAAGGGCAGCTCGGTGACGACGATGCCCTTGCGGCGCGGGGTGACCTGCTCGATGGTCGCCTTGGCCCGCATGCGGAACGTCCCACGGCCGGTCTCGTAGGCGTCCCTGACCCCGGCCAGCCCGATGATCGAACCACCGGTCGGCAGGTCGGGCCCGGGCACGAAGCGCATGAGCTCGTCGAGCGTGGCGCCCGGGTTCTTGATGAGGTGGCGGGCGGCGGCGATGACCTCGACGAGGTTGTGGGGCGCCATGTTGGTCGCCATGCCGACCGCGATGCCCGCGGCGCCGTTCACCAGGAGGTTGGGGAAGGCGCTCGGCAGGACCGTGGGCTCGGTCTCCTGGCCGTCGTAGTTGGGCTTGAAGTCGACGGTCTCCTCGTCGATCGACTGCACCATGAGCATGGCCGCCGCCGCGAGACGCGCCTCGGTGTACCGCATGGCCGCCGGCAGGTCGTCGGGCGAGCCGAAGTTGCCGTGGCCGTCGACGAGCGGGAGCCGCATGGAGAACGGCTGGGCCATGCGGACCAGGGCGTCGTAGATGGCGGTGTCGCCGTGCGGGTGGAGCTTGCCCATGACGTCACCGACGACGCGTGAGGACTTGACATGCCCCCGGTCGGGCCGAAGGCCCATCTCGCTCATGGAGTAGAGGATGCGGCGCTGGACCGGCTTCAGTCCGTCGCGCGCGTCGGGCAGCGCGCGCTGGTAGATCACGGAGTAGGCGTACTCCAGGAAGCTGGTGCGCATCTCGGTCGAAACGTCGATGTCGACGATCCGCTCCTCGAAGTCCTCGTCTGGTGGGGGTGCTGTCGTCCGTCGGGCCATATCGAACATTGTGCCGAACGTCCAACGTGCTCCGCGACTTGAAGGACTTTTGCCCCCGTACGGTTGGCCGCTTCACGGTGACCTACATCACTCTCGCGGTCGGCGGGGAAGGGCGCATATGCTTGACCAAGCGGTTGCTTGCTTACTCTGGGCGGGCCGGACGGAGAACGAGGAGGGCTTTCGGAGACATGATCGAATTCAAGCCCATGACCAGGAACATCGGCGCCGAGGTGGTCGGTATCGACCTGCGCAAGCCGTTGGCGGAAGAGGAAGTGCACACCATCAGGCAGGGTTGGCTGAAGCACCTGGTGCTCTTCTTCAGGGACCAGCCGATCGACGACGAGGAGCACGCCCAGTTCGCGCTGCGCTTCGGCACGCTCAACATCCCGGCGTTCAACAAGGACCAGAACAGCCCGATCCACCGGCTCGACCAGGTCGACCCCAAGGGCGAGGGGGGAGACGAATGGCACAGCGACAACACCTTCGAGCCCGAGCCGCCCATGGGATCCCTGCTGCGCTGCCTGCAACTGCCTTCGGTGGGGGGCGACACCATGTTCGCCAACACCTACCTGGCGTACGAGACGCTGTCGCCGCCGATCCAGCGGCTCTGTGACGAGCTGACCGCGATCCACGACATCACGAACTCCATGAAGAAGGCCATCTCCAAGGGGCACAAGTACGATCTCGCCGAGATGCAGGCGAAGTGGCCGCCGTACGAGCGCCCCGTCGTCCGGATCCACCCGGAGACCGGGCGAAAGGCCCTGTTCGTGAACCGCGCCTCCACCACCCGGCTGGTCGGCCTGTCCGACCGTGAGAACGAGGCACTACTGCCGTACCTGATCGACCACATCCGCTCTCCGGAGTTCCAGGTGCGACTGAGGTGGCAGCCGGGCACTCTGGCGTTCTGGGACAACCGCAGCACCCAGCACTACGCCATCGCCGACTACACCGAACGCCGCATCATGCACCGCGTCACCATCGCGGCCTTCGACGAGCACAAGGGCTGAGGTCGCCGGCCCGTCATCGCCACCGGCCGCCCGCCTTCCCGGCGATGTCCTCAGGCGTGACCTTCGGCACCGGGACCCCCTCTCCCGCCGACCCTCTGTCCGGGGACGGTGGGCCGTGGTCGCTGTGGTCGTCCACCTTGGGAAGGGGTGCGGTGGTGACGGGATGTCGCATGGACGGTCACAGCAGGAGGGGAGTGCGGTGGTGAGGTCACCCTCCACGGTTGTCCACAGTGGAGGGTCGAGGGTCTGAAACGTCACTGGGACCTGGTACCAAGGACCCATGGTTGACGAGAGCGGTCTGCGGGCCGAGGCGGAGCAGAGACTGCGATCTCTTGCGGGGGAACACGCCAGGCTGCGAGACGACCAGTGGTCCGCCATCCGGGCGCTGGTGGTCGACCGGCGGCGTGCCCTGGTGGTGCAGCGCACCGGCTGGGGCAAGTCGGCGGTCTACTTCATCGCCACCGCGCTCCTGCGGGCCCGGGGCGCCGGCCCTACCGTCATCGTCTCGCCGCTGCTGGCGCTCATGCGCAACCAGATCTCCGCCGCCGGGCGCGCCGGGGTCCACGCCGCCACGATCAACTCCGCCAATGTCGACGAGTGGGACCTGATCCACGCCCAGGTGGAGCGCGGGGAGATCGATGTCCTGCTGGTCAGTCCCGAGAGGCTCAACAACCCCGACTTCCGCGACCTGGTGCTGCCGAAGCTCGCGGCGAACGCCGGTCTGGTCGTCGTCGACGAGGCCCACTGCATCTCCGACTGGGGTCATGACTTCCGCCCCGACTACCGGCGGCTGCGCACGCTGCTGGCCGAGCTCCCGCCAGGCGTCCCGGTCCTCGCCACCACCGCCACCGCCAACGCCCGCGTCACCCGCGACGTAGCCGAGCAACTCGGCACCGGCACACTGCCTGGCACCACCACCCCCACCTCCGCGGTCTCCACCTCGGCCACCTCCACCCCCACCTCCGCGGTCTCC